>NZ_JBLWIS010000005.1:0-225165 GCF_048381675.1 Advenella sp. RU8 | reverse complement strand
CTCTTGCGTGGGAATGCGTATTACCCAATCGTCATCAAACTGGCATTGCCACCCGCTGCTGCGGTATTGGTGCTAATGCTTTGCTCATGGACCAGGCCCAGCCAGGGATATTGTTTGCCCTGGATGATTTCTTCCGGGCTTAATCCGTAAGCAATAATAATTGGCCCCTTGCGCTGGCTTAGCCGCAGGTTCAGGCTGCGCAGGTCATCACTGTCCCCTTCAAACAAGGCGGCATCAAAGCCGGTCTCGTCAATTTGGGTATCGGCAATCAGGCTTGCCTGTTCACGCAGGCTAGGATCTGCCTGGTCCAGCCATTGGTGGGTTTCGGGGGTATCAATAAACAGGGCTTTGTTGCCGGTGGCGGTGATCTGGTGCAACTGGGTGGTAAAGCCTTGCCCGCTTTGTGGAAACGCCAATACCGTGCCTCGGGGTACCAGACGGTACACGTTGGTTTCTCCGGTCGGGCCGGGCAGGGTCAGCGAAAGGCTGTCCGGCTGGCTTGGGTTGAAAGGGGCTGGCAGTTGGTCGTTGCCCTGGGAGAGCAGGCGGAACAGATATAAGGGACCACCCGCTTTCGGTCCGGTGCCTGACAGGCCCTGGCCGCCAAACGGCTGTACGCCAACCACGGCACCGACAATATTGCGGTTGACATAAATATTGCCAGCATGAATGCGTTTGGAAAGATGGGTAATGGTTTCGTCAATCCGGGAATGGATGCCAAAGGTCAGGCCATAACCGGTCTGGTTGATGGCATTCACCAGGGAATCCAGATCCTGGCGCTGGTAGCGCGCCACGTGCAGGACGGGTCCAAATACCTCACGTTCCAGCTCTGCAATATCATTGATTTCAATCAGGGCTGGCGCAACGAAGGTGCCAAATTCCGTGTTCTTGTCCATCGAAATTTGCGTAACCTTGTGGCCGGCCTGGCGCATTTTTTCAATATGGCGCTCGATAATCTCCTTGGCTTCCCGGTCAATGACGGGGCCTACGTCGGCAGACAGCAAATCGGGCCGGCTTACCGAAAGTTCTTTCATTGCCCCTTTGAGCATGGTCAGGATTTGATCGGCGGCGTCTTCCTGCAGGCATAAAATACGCAGGGCGGAACAACGCTGGCCAGCGGAATCAAAGGCCGAGTTCAGGACATCAAAAACCACCTGTTCGGACAGGGCAGAGGAGTCGACGATGAGGGCGTTCTGGCCGCCGGTTTCGGCAATCAGGGGAATGGTGTGGCCGTGTGGGTCAAGCCTGCCCGAGAGTTTGCCGGCAAGAATGCGCGCCACTTCGGTAGAGCCGGTAAACATCACGCCACGGATGGCTTCATGTGAAACTAGTTGGTCGCCCACGGTTTCGCCATTGCCGGGTAACAGCTGGACGGCTTCACGTGGAATGCCTGCAGCGTGCAAAATGGCCACCGCCTGTGCGGCAATCAAGGGGGTTTGTTCGGCAGGCTTGGCCAATACGGTATTGCCTGCCGCCAGGGCCGCACTGACCTGGCCTGTAAAAATGGCCAGCGGGAAGTTCCAGGGGCTAATGCAAACCACGGGTCCCAAGGGGAGATGTACTTCTTCTTTGAAGTTAAGTTCGATCTGCTCGGCGTAATAACGCAGGAAGTCAACCGCCTCACGTACTTCGGCAATGGCGTTAGGCAGGGACTTGCCCGCTTCCCTGATAATTAGCCCAAGCAGTACCTGCATATTGTTTTCCATGAGCTGGGCTGCGGTGCGCAGGCAATGGGCGCGCTCCTTGATCGGCGTGGCTTGCCAGATGGGTGCCATCTTGACTGATGCCGCGACGGCCTGGCGGACGTCGTCCTCGCTGGCCTCGATGACCTTGCCTACTTCATCGCGATGGTCTGCCGGATTCAGTGATGCCAGTGCACGTTCATCGCTCCATGCCTCTTCGGGCAGGAGGGTAGGGGCTGCCTTCCAGGCCTGGGAGGCGCTGTTCAGCAGGGCGGCAGACAGGGATCCAAGGCGGTGTTCGTTGCTTAGGTCAATGCCCGAGGAGTTTTGGCGCTTGCTGCTGATACCTGGTTTGCTGGCGTGGTAGATCTCAAGTGGCAGGGGGATTTTTTCATGGGGAGCGCCCAGTGGCGTGATGCGGGCAACCGTTTCCAGCGGATTTTCCACCAGCGTGTTGATATCAATGCTTTCATCGGCAATCTGGTTCACAAAAGACGTATTGGCACCGTTTTCCAGCAGGCGGCGCACAAGGTAGGCCAGCAGGGTTTCGTGGGTGCCAACGGGAGCGTATACACGACAAGGACGGTTCAGTTTTTTGGGGCCAACCACTTCTTCATATAAAGGCTCGCCCATGCCATGCAGGCACTGAAATTCGTACTGGCCAGGGTAGTAGTTTTTGCCGGCCAGGTGATAGATGGCTGACAGGGTTTGGGCATTATGGGTGGCAAATTGCGGGAAGACGGCATCGGGAGCATCCAGCAGTTTACGGGCACAGGCCAGATAGGCCACGTCGGTATAGGATTTGCGGGTATAAACCGGGTAGCCTTCCAGGCCCTCTACTTGGGCCCGCTTGATTTCGCTGTCCCAATAGGCGCCTTTGACCAGGCGGATCATGAGACGGTGGTGGGTGCGCCGGCCCAGGTCAATGACATAGTCAATCACATACGGGGCACGTTTCTGGTAGGCCTGAATCACAAAGCCGATGCCGTTCCAGCCGTCAAATTCGCTGTGGTGGCAAAGCGCTTCGAGCAGGTCCAGCGACAGCTCCAGGCGGTCGGCCTCCTCGGCGTCAATATTCAGACCGATATCGTAGGATTTGGCCAGTTTGGTTAATGCGACCAGGCGTGGCAGCAGTTCATTCATGACGCGTTCGCGCTGGGCGCGGGAATAACGCGGATGCAAGGCCGACAGCTTGATGGAAATGCCCGGTCCTTCATAAATGCCGCGACCCTGTGAGGCTTTGCCAATCGCATGAATCGCTTGTTCGTATGAATCGTAGTAGCGTTGGGCGTCTGCCATGGTGGTGGCTGCTTCACCCAGCATGTCATAGCTGTAACGGAAACCGCGGGCTTCAAATTTGCGGCTGTTGGCCAGTGCGGAAGAAATGGTTTGTCCTGACACGAACTGTTCACCCATCATGCGCATGGCCATGTTCACGCCCTGGCGAATCAGGGGTTCGCCACCCTTGCCGATCAGGCGGGTAAGGGCCGAGGAAAGGTTTTGTTCACTATTGACGGCTACCAGTTTGCCGGTCAGCATCAGGCCCCAGGTAGCGGCATTGACAAACACTGATGATGAGCCGCCCATGTGGGATTTCCAGTCGCCATGGCTTAATTTGTCGCGAATCAGGGCGTCACGGGTGGCTTTGTCGGGAATGCGCAGTAGCGCTTCGGCCAGGCACATCAAGGCCACACCTTCCTGGCTGGATAGGGCAAATTCCTGGATCAGCCCTTCAACCCCACCCGAAGGTCGCTTGTCTTTGAGGGCTTTCACCAGCGACAGGGCCAGTTCCCGGGTTTGTTCGGGCTGGGCAATGTGCGCTTGCTCCAGCAAAACGGGCAGGCATTCGGTTTCGGGGCGACGATAGGCAGAGGTAATGGCTGCGCGCAGTACCGACTGGGGCTGGATATCCTGGCCAAACTCGTAAAATGGCGGGTTGACCGCATCATTGTCGGGAATGTCGATGTCGCCTTCGCTTGCCTGGATCACCAGATGAGCCAGTTCTTCGGGGGTGTGTCCCCGTTCGATCTGGTCCAGATAGGCCAGCAGGGCCTGTTTGTGGAGCCAGTGAGGGGTGCAGTTGAGTTTGCTGGCATTGTGCTGCAAACGTTCTTTCAGGGTGGAATCGACCTTGATTCCCAGGGTGGTGTTATTGTTGGCCATTTTTTTCTGCCGTCACGGGTTGCTCATGACAGCATAGGTTATAGATTTTTATGGCCTTGTAATATTAGGGTTAACCATTATTAAGAAAAGGTTAACCCAATGAAAGTAAATTGTTTATATAGGGGTAATACTACCCAGCAGGGCCCCGGCAATCAGAAAAATACCGGTCCAGATATTGGCGCGAAACAGGGCAAAGCTTTTGTCCCGGCGGTTAATGTCGAAGGTGTACAGCTGCCAGAAAAAATGCAGCACAATAATGGCCATGAATACGCCGTAACCCCAGCCCATTTCCATTTCAAGACCGGCCCAGATCCACAGCATCGCCGTTGCCGCATAAAATCCGCTTAGCCAGGTCAGGCCTTTTTCACCAAATCTCAGGGCGGTTGAGCGTAGTCCGAGTTTGATGTCGTCTTGCATGTCGGCATAGGCATAAATGGTGTCATAACCAATTTGCCACATGACGGCGCCCAGCCACATGGCAATGGCAGCGGTGGGAACCGTATTTTGGGTGTCTGACCAGGCCATGAGCATGCCCCAGTTGAAAGCAACGCCCAGTACGGCTTGGGGCCAATAGGTAAATCGCTTGCAGAGCGGGTAAATAAAGACGATGGGCACTAGCAATACCGCCAGCCAGCGGCTGTAACTGTTGATGAAAAATAGCAATACGGCAGCCAGGGCCAGTTGGGCAAACAGGAAAACATAAGCCTGCTTAAGGGTGATTTGGCCGCTGGTCAGGGGGCGGTAACGGGTGCGCGCCACGTGTTTATCAAAATCGCGGTCGCAAATATCGTTAATGGTGCAGCCCGCACTGCGCATGAGCAGGGCGCCCAGGCAAAAAATGAACAGGCGCCAGAAATCGGGCAGGCCGTTGGCCGCCTGAATCAATGCGGCAATGCAAGGTAACAGGGTAAGCCAGGTGCCAATCGGACGATCCAGCCGGCAGATACGGGCATAGGGTCCCCAGGAGGCAGGCAGGTAACGCGCGACCCAGTCGTTATGGTGAATATCGCTTAAATCGGGTTGTTGGGTGTTGACAGTCATGGATATTGCGCATCGGTTCAGGACAAAGTAGCCGCATTTTAACGTGTTTATCGGGTTCGCGGCAAAACCCGGCGGTTTGTGTCAAGGCGGCAAATAAATTGCAAAAGTATGTTGCATAAGGGTGATATGGCGGTTGGGCTGCGTTTGTTCCTATACAATAATTTCTTTTGGTAACAGACCCGGCACCAAATAACTACATTTTCAGTTGCCTTCTGTTTGATTGGTCACCTTGTTTTCAGGTTCATTTTATATGCCCGGCTATATAGAGACACTTGCAACCGTTTTGTTTGCAATCGCGATTATTCATACTTTTTCGGTTTCTTATTTTGCAAAACTGGCCCATAAGCCCGGACCCCATGCGGGCATGTGGCATTTGCTGTCTGAAGTGGAAGGGGTGTTCGGTGTCTGGGCTGCCATCCTGATCGTTTGCATGGCATTGGCCGGTGGGTTGAATGCCGCGGTTGAATACATGGACAGCCGCAATTTCACCGAGCCCCTGTTTGTATTTGCCATTATGGTGGTGGCCGCCAGCCGGCCGATTCTTCAGCTGGTTAGCGGTACAGTGCGATTTATTGCCAGAGTGGTTCCCGTGCAAACCGAAGTGGCCACGTTTTTCATTACCCTCTCGTTGGTGCCCCTGGCCGGCTCTTTCATTACCGAGCCCGCTGCCATGACGCTGGCTGCCTTGATGTTAAAAGAAGGTTTTTTTACCCGCAGCGGCAATGTGCGCTTTAAGTACCTGGCGCTGGGCGTATTGTTTGTCAATGTCTCTATTGGTGGCGTGCTTACCGCCTATGCGGCGCCACCAGTGTTGATGGTGGCACAGAAATTTGGCTGGGACTCCTTGTATATGGCCACTCATTTTGGCTGGAAAGCCGCTATTGCGGTCATTGCCAATGCCCTGATCATTACCTTGATTTGTCGCAAGGATATCAAGGCGCGTGCAGTGGGTACCGGTCGTGGTATCAATGCGCCTAAAAATCAAACCCCTGAGAAGGTTCGTCCGCCGGTACCGTTGGGCGTTATCCTGATACATTTGCTATTCCTGGTGGGCATTGTGTTGTTTGCGCATCATGTAGCCATTTTCCTTGGCCTGCTGATGTTGTTTATTGGTTATTGTGAAGCCTATAAACGCTACCAAGACCCACTCATGATCCGTGAAGGCCTGATGGTTGGCTTCTTCCTGGCCGGGTTGGTTATCTTGGGCGGACTGCAGCAGTGGTGGTTGCAAGATGTGCTGGGCGGCATGTCGCCAACCGTGCTGTATTGGGGATCTACGGCCTTGACGGCAGTCACTGATAATGCAGCGCTGACTTATTTGGGTTCCCTGGTGGAAGGTACCAACGAAATCTGGCGTTATATGCTGGTTGCGGGTGCGGTAACCGGGGGCGGTCTTACGGTTATTGCCAATGCCCCCAACCCGGCCGGGTTTTCCATTTTGCGTGGTTGCTTTCCCCATGGCGCGATTTCACCGAAATGGTTGCTGGTGTCTGCCTTGTTGCCAACAGGCATGGCTGCCATCATGTTTTTATTGCCCGCATAGAATTCTTCAGGTACAGGTTTGTAAAAACACGTTAAAATAAACGGTTTTATTGGATTTTACATTGGGCAAGGTGTATTTATGCCTGCCCGTGTTTATTTTTTGTGAGTTAAGCCGTGCCAATTTATGCGTATAAATGCAGCGCTTGCGGTCATGAGCAGGATGTGCTGCAAAAAATGTCTGATGAACCCCTTACCGTTTGCCCCAAGTGCAATCAGGAAACCTACGCCAAGCAGGTTACTGCAGCCGGTTTTCAATTAAAGGGAACAGGGTGGTATGTGACTGATTTCCGTGGTGGGAACTCGTCTTCTGGTGGATCATCAGCAAGTTCCAGTTCATCTTCCGCTTCAGGAAGCAGTGCCGCCGCCTCATCAGGAAGCAGCAGTACTTCAGCTTGATTTTTAACTAGGATATTGGTGGCATTGTTTATGCAATGCCCATCGTTTACAGATTTTTCGGAGCATTTCAATTATGCGTACCTGCTATACCGGTCAGGTTTGTCTTGATCACCTGGATCAAACCGTTACATTATTTGGTTGGGTGCATCGTCGTCGCGATCATGGTGGCGTTATTTTTATCGACCTGCGCGATCGTGAAGGGCTGGCACAAATTGTGTTTGATCCCGACAATGAAGCCGCATTTGAAATTGCCGAAAGCATTCGCAACGAATACTGTATCCGTATTACTGGCCTGGTGCGCAAGCGTCCCGAAGGCACGATCAACCCCGACCTGAAATCCGGTGAAGTAGAGATCCTGTGCCGTGAGGTTGAAGTCCTGAATGCATCGGTCACGCCACCCTTCCAGCTGGATGACGACAATCTGTCTGAAACCACCCGTCTGACCCATCGTGTCCTTGACCTGCGTCGTCCGCAAATGCAGCGCAACCTCATGTTGCGTTACCGTGTTTCAATTGAAGTGCGCAAATACCTGGATGACCTGGGCTTCATCGATATCGAAACCCCCATGCTGACCAAGAGCACGCCAGAAGGTGCCCGCGATTACCTGGTGCCTTCCCGCGTTCATGACGGCCAGTTCTTTGCCTTGCCGCAGTCTCCCCAGCTGTTCAAGCAAATGCTGATGGTATCCGGTTTCGACCGTTATTACCAAATCACCAAATGCTTCCGTGACGAAGACCTGCGCGCCGACCGCCAGCCTGAATTTACCCAGATCGATTGCGAAACCTCTTTCCTGAACGAAGAGCAGATCCGTGATATTTTCGAAGGCATGCTGCGTCATATCTTCAAGGTAGTGCAAGGGGTAGACCTGGACGCTACTTTCCCGATCATGACTTGGGACGAGGCCATGCGCCGCTTCGGTTCAGACAAGCCCGACATGCGGGTGAAACTTGAGTTCACCGAGCTTACCGATGTCATGAAAGACGTTGATTTCAAAGTGTTTTCTGGTGCAGCTAACCAGGCCGGTGGCCGGGTTGTTGCCCTGCGTGTGCCACACGGTGCTGCCCTGTCACGCAAGGAAATAGACGACTACACCCAATTCGTGGCGATTTACGGTGCCAAGGGCCTGGCCTGGATCAAGGTTAATGAAGTGGCCAAGGGTCGTGATGGCCTGCAGTCACCTATCGTGAAAAACATTCACGATGCGGCCCTGGCCGAAATCATCAAGCGTACCGGAGCCCAGGATGGCGATATCCTGTTCTTTGGTGCTGACAAGGCCAAAGTGGTTAATGATGCCATCGGTGCCCTGCGCGTCAAGCTGGGTCACAGCGATTTTGCCAAAGAGCATGGCCTGTTCGAGCAAACCTGGAAACCGTTGTGGATTATCGACTTCCCGATGTTTGAGTACGATGAGGAAGAAGAGCGCTACACCGCTGCACACCATCCATTCACCAGCCCCAAAGACGGTCACGAGAACTATCTTGAAACCGATCCTTCCAAAGCCTATGCCAAAGCCTATGACCTGGTGCTGAACGGTTGGGAAGTGGGTGGCGGATCAGTCCGTATTCACCGTGAAGAAGTCCAGAGCAAGGTATTCCGCGCCCTGAAAATCAGCGCTGAAGATGCACGTGCCAAGTTTGGCTTCCTGCTGGATGCCCTGCAGTATGGCGCACCTCCGCACGGTGGCCTGGCCTTCGGCCTTGACCGCCTGGTTACTTTAATGGCTGGCGCCGATTCCATTCGTGATGTGATTGCCTTCCCCAAAACCCAGCGTGCCCAATGCCTGTTAACCCAGGCACCTTCTGCGGTAGACGAGAAGCAATTGCGTGAGCTGCATATCCGCCTGCGCAATATTGAAGTGAAGTAAGCATACCACCCGTACTCATTCCCACGCTCTGCTTGGGAAATGCAGACCACCCCGGCGCTTCGCGCCACCCCTCCATAGAGGGGAATTGTTGGGGGCTTCGTTGGGCGGTTGGTTAGGTTAGAACCACCCCATCGCTTCGCGACACCCCTCCACCGGAGGGGAATGTGTGGCACAGACGTTTCCACGAAGAAGGAAAATTCCCCTCCTGCGGAGGGGGGGCAGGCGAAGCCTGACGGGGTGGTCGCGTAACAAGTCACGGTCCCAAGCGAAGCTTAAACACTTTCGCTTAACTGTTCCATGACATGAGGATTCTCTAGCGTAGAGGTGTCCTGGGTGACCGTTTCGCCTTTGGCCAGTGTCCTTAGCAGGCGGCGCATGATTTTGCCTGAACGGGTTTTGGGCAGGTTTTCACCAAAGCGGATGTCATCAGGCTGGGCAATCTTGCCAATTTCGTGAGCAACCCAACTCTTCAGTTCGGCAGCTACTTTCTTGGCTTCTTCACCTTCGGGACGATCGCCTTTGAGCACCACAAACGCGACCACAGCCTCACCTTTTAGTTCGTGGGGCTTGCCCACTACAGCGGCTTCAGCCACCAAGGGGTTGGCTACCAGGGCTGATTCAATTTCCATTGTGCCCAAGCGGTGACCGGATACGTTCAGCACGTCATCAATACGGCCCATAATCCAGATATAGCCCTGCGCATCGCGGTAGGCGGAGTCGCCGGCCAGATACATCTTGCCGCCGAATTCGTCGGGGAAATAGGTGGCAGCGAAACGTGCATCATCACGCCAGATGGTGCGTAGCAGTGACGGGAATGGTCGTTTGATGACCAGAGAGCCGCCTTTGCCTTGCTCTACCGAGGCGCCAGACTCATCAACAATGTCAGCCATAATGCCGGGCAATGGCAGGGTGCAAGAACCGGGCTTGATAGGGAAGGCACCGGGAATAGGGGCAATCATGTGCGCACCGGTTTCGGTTTGCCACCAGGTGTCCACAATCGGGCAGCGGCTTTGGCCAACGGTTTCGTAGTACCACATCCATGCTTCAGGGTTGATCGGTTCGCCCACGGAACCGAGCAGGCGCAGGGAAGACAGGTCAAACTTGCCAGGCAGATCGGGGCCCAGTTTGATCAGCGAACGAATCGCGGTGGGGGCGGTGTAGAAGGTCGTGACCTTGTGTTTTTCGATCATCTGCCAGAAGCGCGAGGCATCCGGATAGGTGGGTACACCTTCAAACACGATCTGGGTGGCACCAACGGCCAGCGGCGCATAGCAGATAAAGGTATGACCGGTAATCCAGCCCACATCGGCGGTGCACCAGAACACATCATTGGATTTGTAATCGAACACCCAGCGCATGGATAACACGCCACCTAGCAGATAGCCGCCAGTGCTGTGCTGAACGCCTTTGGGCTTGCCGGTACTGCCGGAAGTGTAAAGGATGAATAAAGGATCTTCGGCGTTCATCCATTCGGGTTCGCACTGGCTGGGCTGGCCCTGGATGATGTCATGCCACCAGACATCGCGTGAATCGTCCCACGAAGTCTCGGTGTTGGTGCGTTGCAGGACAATCACTTTTTCCACGCTGCTGCAGTCACCATGCGACAGTGCTTCGTCAACGGTTGATTTCAGTGGAGTGAACTTGCCGCCTCGCACGCTTTCATTGGCGGTAATAATGATCTTGGCTTCGGCATCAAGGATGCGGTCACGTACGGCACCAGAAGAAAAGCCCCCAAAAACCACGGAATGGATCGCACCGATACGGGCGCAAGCCTGCATGGCCACGACAGCTTCGGCGGTCATGGGCATATAAATGATTACACGGTCGCCTTTGTTTACTCCCAGGCTTTTCAGGGCATTGGCAAACTGGCATACGCGGTCGTGCAGTTGCTGGTAGGTAATATGTTCGCTGTGTCCATCATCTTTTTCATAAATAATGGCGGTTTTGTCAGCCTTGTCGATAAGATGGCGGTCGATACAGTTATAGGAAGCATTCAGTTCACCATCGGCAAACCATTTATAGAATGGCGCATTGCTTTCATCAAGCACCTGGGTGAAGGGTTTTTTCCATGTCAGGTTTTCCCTGGCTGCATCTGCCCAAAAGCCCTCGTAATCTTCATTGGCCTTGTTGCACAGGGCGTTGTAGGCATCGCTGCTGATATTGGCGTTATTTACAAAATCGTCGTTGGGTTGGAAAACCCGGCTTTCTTTCAATACAGATTCAATTGCTGACATGATTTGTCCCTTGTGTTTTAGTTAAAATTTAATAGTTGCCGGATAGATGATAACCAACTATCCGGCCGTTATTTTATTTTAATGTTGTGCGGCTCCTGCGGCACCAATACCCGTCATTGAGCGAACATATTGTGCCTGGAATCCTGCTTTGTCCAGTTTGGCCCGTTCAGAGGTATCTGTAACGGAAACCAGCCATGCCACGATAAAGGTCAGGGGAATGGTAAACAGTGCGGGGTTACCATATGGGAAGATGGGTGCTTCATTATGCAGCACGCTTACCCATACGGTTGGTCCCAGCACAATCAGGACAGATGCTGCAATCAGGCCACTGAAGCCACCCACCACGGCACCGCGTGTGGTCAGGTTCTTCCAGAACATGGACAGGAACAGGATAGGGAAGTTGGCAGAAGCGGCCAGTGCAAAAGCCAGGCCCACCATAAAGGCCACGTTCTGGTTTTCGAAGGCAATGCCCAGGATAATGGCCAGCACACCCAATACTAATGTTGTCAGGCGGGAAATGCGCATTTCATCATGGGGACGGGCTTTACCTTTCATAATGACCGACGCATACAGGTCATGGCTTACGGCAGAGGCACCGGACAGTGTCAGGCCGGCAACCACGGCCAGAATGGTGGCAAAGGCAACCGCTGAAATAAAGCCCAGGAAAATATTGCCACCCACCGCATTGGATAAATGCACGGCAGCCATATTGGTGCCACCAATAATCTGGGTAATTTCAACGCCGTCTTTAATCGTGGTTTCAAAAAACTGTGGATCTTTGGTTAGCAGCATAATGGCGCCAAAACCGATAATGAAGGTCAGGATGTAGAAGTAGCCAATAAAGCCGGTTGCTACAAACACCGATTTACGTGCCTGTTTAGCGTCTTTTACCGTGAAAAAGCGCATCAGGATATGCGGCAGGCCTGCGGTGCCAAACATTAAGGCAACACCGAGTGACAGGGCATCAATCGGGTTTTTCACCAGTCCGCCGGGACTCATGATGGAGGTGCCTTTTTCATGCACTTCGGTGGCTTTTTTAAACATGATTTCAGGGCTGAAATCGGCAATTTTCAAGACCATGAAGGCCATGAATGTTGCACCCGACAGCAGCAGGACTGCCTTGATAATCTGCACCCAGGTGGTGGCCAGCATGCCGCCAAACAGCACGTACAGCACCATTAGCACGCCTACAATCAGCACGGCCCAGATATAGTTCATGCCAAACAGCAACTGGATTAGTTTGCCGGCACCAACCACCTGGGCAATCAGGTAAATCATCACTACCAACAGGGTGCCCGAGGCGGCAAAAAGGCGTACAGGTGTTTGCTTAAGGCGATAAGCGGCCACATCGGCAAAGGTGAATTTGCCCAGGTTGCGCAAACGCTCGGCAATCAGGAACAGCACGATGGGCCAGCCCACCAGAAAGCCGGTGGAATAGATAAGGCCATCGTAGCCGGTGGTGTAAACCATGGCGGAAATGCCCAGGAATGAAGCGGCAGACATATAGTCACCGGCAATGGCCAGGCCATTTTTAAAGCCCGAAATGCCACCGCCGGCGGTATAGAAATCGCTGGTGGTGGTGTTTTTACGGGCGGCCCAGTACGTAATGTACAGGGTGGCGGCCACGAACAGGAAGAACATGATAATGGCCGGATAGTTCATGGGTTGTTTTTCAACGGCGCCGGTCAGGGCATCGGCCCATACCGAAGTGCTGAATAGGCTAGCTAGTGAAGCCAGTAAATACTTATTCATGGTTTTGCTCCTGCACGGCACGAATTACCCGTTGGGTGGTTTCTTCGAATACGCCATTGGCTTTATGCACATAAATCCCGGTAATCGCGATGGCAAACAAAATCACGAACAGGCCAATATAAATGCCCCAGGTAGTAATGCTGTTGGTTCCTACGGGTACCCCGAAGGATTCGGGACTGATCCCGATATACAGGATGTAAACCACATAGATGCTGAACATGAGGATGGAGAAGCTCCACCCCAGCACACTTTTTTGATGTGCCATTTTTTGGAACTCAGGGTTATCCAATACCCTTTGTGTCAGTTTATCCACTTTATGTCTCCGGTAAAGTAAAACTGTTTTTTTAAAAAGAAGGGACTGCTTTGTTGTTATTGGACTTTGCGTAATGTAAAGGCCATAGGGCAGGTTTTTCTAATTTTCTTTTTTGATTGTTATTATTCAATCAAATTATGAGTGCTTTTAAATATCAATAAAATCAAATACTTATTGATTAATTCTGGATAATTAAGGAGAGTTGTAAAATATTTCCAGGATGATTTTTTTGATTGAAATCAAAATATAAATTCTTTTCTTCGGAAAAGTTTTTGTGTCACAGGCGTACAATAAATACGCGTTAAGCAAACGTTGTCAAAACGCGTACTCAAGACATTTAAAAATACTAAAAAAACAATTATTAAAAAGTTTAAATTTAAACCGTAGTATCCAGGAGGAGAAATGGATCTGACTCAACTGAAAAGTTTTGTGGCAGTGGCCCATTACGGGCATTTGACGCAGGCGGCAGAATCCCTGCACTTGTCACAACCGGCAGTAACCGCACAAATCAAGGCTATAGAACGCAACCTGGATGTCAATTTGTTTGAACGCAATACCCAGGGCATGAAGCTTACTCCGGCGGGAGAAGCCTTTTTACCCAAGGCCGAATCCATCTTGCAGCAAATGCGAGAACTTGATGTGTTTGCCCTGAGCCTGTCATCCACCTATGTGGAACAGGCTAAACTGGGCATTATCCAATCGGTTGACCGGCAGATGCTAAGCCGCCTGGTCAACCGTGTCCTGGAGCTGGATAGTTCCCTGTACCTGCACGTGGAAAACAGCCTTAGTGGCGAGGTCTTGAACAAGGTGCGCAAAAAAGAGCTGGATGCCGGTTTTTTCCTGGGTGACAACCCTTACCGCACGGTTTATTCCATAGCACTGGACGAAGTGCATTACGTGCTGGTCGTGGCGGTGCAGCGGCTTGCCGAAGCCATTGAAAATCCCAGGACATTTTTCAACACCACCACCTGGATAGAGCGCCCGGCCTTTTCAGCCGGAGACAAAATCAGCAACCGTTTCTGGCATCAGCACAAGCTGTCACCGCAAACTGCACTGGTTTGTGATGACATTGATTTATGCATAGAACTGGTGGCCAGCAACCTGGCCATCACGCTTATTCCTTCGCGTGAAGCCTACCGGGCCATCAAGGCAGGTAAAAACATTGCCTTGGTGCCCGGCTATGAAATGCGTTCCCGGCTTAGTTATATTTATCCGGCCGAATACGAAACGGATAAAAACAGTCAGCTTATCCGCCAGGCAGTTTGTGATACGTGGGGTGTGTCACCATAAGCTTCATCATTCTTCCGCTTAAACCTATGCTATGCTTTTTGTGCGTTAATATTTGCAAATACCCGTCGAATTCATGACGGATTCAAAATAAGTACATCAAATGGCATTAAGATCGTTTAATTAAACCCAAACAGGAATGGAGTTAAGCATGACAACAGAAGTACAAACCTCGTTGAAAGGAAAAGTGGCTTTGGTAACGGGCGCTGCCAGTGGCTTGGGACGTGAAATCGCCCTGGCCTATGCCAGGGCGGGCGCAGCGGTTGGGATTGCCGACCTGAATATTGACGGGGCTAACAAGGTTGCCGATGAAATCATTAATGCCGGTGGCAAAGCTATTGGGGTTGCCATGGATGTGACTAGCGAAGAACAGGTCAACCAGGGAGTTGATGCCGTGGTGGCCGAATTCGGTTCAATCGACATCCTGGTTTCCAATGCGGGTATTCAGACCATCGAATCCATCGACAAATTCGATTACGCCAAATGGAAACAGATGCTGGCGATTCATCTTGACGGCGCATTCCTGACGACCAAGGCGGCCCTTAACCACATGTATCCCGCTGGCCGTGGCGGGGTGGTCATTTATATGGGATCGGTTCATTCCCACCTGGCTTCCAAACTGAAAGCGCCTTACGTGACCGCCAAGCACGGTTTACTAGGCCTGGCTCGTGTACTGGCCAAGGAAGGTGCCGAACATAATGTCCGTTCGCACGTCATTTGCCCCGGATTCGTGCGTACCCCGATTGTTGAAAAACAAATTCCCGAACAGGCCAAAGAGTTGGGTATTTCCGAAGAGGAAGTGGTTAAAAATGTCATGCTGGGTGGCACGGTAGACGGGGAGTTCACCACCACTGAAGATATTGCCCAAACGGCCCTGTTTTTGGCGGCTTTCCCCAATAAAGCCCTTACCGGCCAGTCAATTACGGTCAGCCACGGCTGGTACATGCATTAAGTTGTTTTTATTCGGAGAAGTCATTGAATTTGCCTAATTATGAACGCATCGCCCTGGTGTTGCAGGGTGGCGGGGCACTGGGTGCTTATCAGGCCGGGGTGTTTCAGGGCCTGGATGAAGCGGGTATCGTGCCCAATCATATTTCCGGGATCTCTATCGGGGCCCTGAATACGGCCATTATTGCCGGTAATCCCCCCAAGGATCGGGTTGAAAAACTGCATCAATTCTGGGAAAGCATCTGTCAGCCCAATCTGGGCATGTCAATGTTGCCGTTTTTCGAGCAGGGCCTGTTCAATATGCATGACTGGTTCAAGATTGGCCTGGGCAATATGTACGGTTTAAGTGCTATTTTTGATGGCCAGAACGGTTTTTACAAGCCACGTTTTCCACCGCCGGTGATGGTTGGGAATGGCCAACCAGAGCGGGCCAGTTACTACGATACCTCGGCCCTTAAAGACACCCTGGAAAAATTCTGTGATTTTGACCGTATTAACAGTAACAAATGCGATCTTCATGTGTCGGTGGGGGCAGTGAAAGTCCGTACCGGCAACTTTGTTTATTTTGACAACGAATGCCACCAATTGCGGGCAGAACATTTCATGGCTTCGGGGGCACTGCCGCCGGCCTTTGCCCCGGTGGAAATTGATGGCGATTACTATTGGGATGGCGGTATTGTTTCCAATACGCCATTAACCTACGTGCTAGATGCCAAGCCCAGCCGTGATACCCTGGTGTTTCAGGTTGACCTCTGGAGTGCCCGCGGACATGTTCCACAAAACATGGAACAGGTCAATGATCGGCAAAAAGAAATTCAATATTCCAGCCGTACCCGTATGCTGACCGATTACTGGAAGCATGTTCAGGAAATGCGCCACGCGATTGGCCACTTGCTTGAGCTGGTACCCGCTGAAAAACTGGCTGAAAATCGTTCGCTTGAAAGACTCAAAGAACTTTCTGACCGGCACAAATTCAACGTTATCCAGTTGATTTATCGCGACCGCCCTTATGAAAGCCATAACAAGGACTATCAGTTTGGCCTTGCCAGTATGAAAGACCACTGGCAATCGGGTCTGATGGATATTCGCCAAACTCTGGCTAAACCTGAATTCCTGGCCATGCCTGACAATGATATCGGTTTCGTCTCACATGACGTTCACCGGGATGAGGTCTATGTTCCCAAGGGGGTGAAAGCCAAATGAGTTCCACGCCTTACCGTAGCCTGCCTTATTTGATGCTTACCGTGCGAGAAGCATTGATGGTGCATTTTCGTCCCCTTTTGCATGCGGAAGGCCTGACCGACCAGCAATGGCGGGTATTGCGTGCCCTTGGAGAGCAAGAGCCCCTTGAGCCTAACCAGCTTTCCAGCGTCTGCATGTTGCTGGGCCCCAGCCTGACTCGCATGTTAACGGGTATGGAGCGGTCTGGACTGATCAGTCGCAGTCGCTCGCGCCAGGACCAGCGCAGGCAGGAGGTGTACCTGACTGAAAAAGGGCTGGCCTTGCTGGACCGGATCAAGCCACTGATTGAAAACCGGCATCAAGAACTGGAAGAAAAAGTGGGCAAGGAATTGATGGACCGGATATATGGCGATCTTGATAGCCTGCTGGAAAAAATTCCGCAGGAAACAGTGATAAGGAAATGAACCCCTGATGACTTTTTTACAAAAATACAGTCATAAAGCGGTATTTTTGCCTGCAGCATCACTTTTAATTATGACATTTCGTTGCTTATCATGAGCTGGATCGATAAACTCAAATTTCATCACCTGAAAATTCTGGTGGCGCTGGCCGAGCAGAAAAACTTGACCCGGGTGTCCGAACTCATGAACATCACCCAGCCGGCCTTGTCAAAATGGCTGTCCGGCCTGGAAGAAGAAATTGGCATGCCCCTGTTTGAAAGGCATAGCAAAGGCATCAGGCCTACACCGGGCGGTATGCTGGTGGTTAAGCATGCGCGTCGCCTGGTTAACGATCTGGAGCGTTCCTCCAAGGACATTGAGCTGTTCAAGGAGGGCATACAGGGAACCCTCATGATTGGCAGTTCGCCGGTTGCCACCGATGTTGTTTCAAAGGCCGTGCTGGCCCTGCTCAAGGACTATCCGAATGTTCATGTGCGGATCATAGAAAGTGTCATGACACCACTGCTGGAGCAACTGGTTTCGGGTCATATTGATGCCGTGATTGGCCGGGTGGGTGGCAACGCCCTGCGACTGCCCCTGAATTACAAGGTGCTCTATACCGAACCCATTTGTTTTGTAGTCAGGCCGGGACATCCCCTTGCAGGCCAGAATAATCTTGATTGGGTGCAGTTAGCTGGTTATTACTGGATTGTCTGGCCCACCGGTACCCCTATTCGAAGCAGTATCGACCATGCCCTGGTTGACCTGGGCATGATGATGCCGGCCAATCATGTGGAATCCGGTTCAATGAGTGCCACCGTGCGCATGCTGCAGGGGAGCGATATGGTGGGTATTTTGTCACAGCGCCTGGCTGAAAGTTTTGCCAATGAGCAGCAGCTGGTTATTCTGGATTTGCCTAAAATAGCGCAAAAAGGCAGTGTGGGTATTTTCTGGCGCCAGAACGAACCTCCGTCAGATGCGCTGGAAGCCTTTTTAGGGCATTTGGAGCAAGCTTCAAAATAAGGTACTGAACCTGCCTTGGGTTGTTAGTGGTTTGTGATCTACCCCTTGCAGGCAGGCATATGTGTGCCCATGCTCCTGCGTGGGCACGAGTATATCAGGCAGTAGCTGGCACGATATAGTCGGGCTGGTTTTCAGGGGCTGCGGCCTTGAAGGCGGGCAGTGCTGTGCAATGCTCATATACTTTCATGCAACGTGGATAGGCACTTACGTCGCATTTCATGCGGATGGCATTGGCCAGTTGCGGAATCAGGCAGCAGTCGGCCAGGGTAGGGGTGTCTCCCACGCAGAAATGGCCGGAGTTGGCTTTTTCCAGCAAGGCTTCGATGCTTTGCAGGCCCATCGCGATCCAGTGCTCGTACCAGGCCTGTTTTTGTTCATCGCTGACCTGAAGGTCTTTGCTTAAGTACTTCAGGATGCGCATATTGTTCACGGGGTGAATGTCGCAGGCAATGCCATAGGCAATTTCCAGAACCAGGGCACGCTGTGCAGTGTCTTCCGGGATTAGCGGGGTAGCGGTGGGATATTTCCGGTCCAGATAATCAATAATCGCCAGTGATTGGCCAATAGCACCCTCTGGAATATCCGTTAGGGCAGGTACCAGGGCCATTGGGTTCACTTTGCAAAAATCAGGTTCATTTTGCTCGCCGACACGAATATTAATGCCTTCGGTATCGTACTGGACGCCTTTCAGGGCCAGGGCGATACGTACACGGTAAGAGGCGGAACTGTTGAAAAAGCTGTAAAGTTTAGTCATTGTTTGTCTTCTTTGATGGTTAATGCCATTTGGCTGCTGCGGAAGATAGCCCTTGAAGAAGGGTTATCTTCCAATTTTTATGCTTTGGTTTAGCGATAAATACGACTTGATTTACGATACATTGGCAGGTGTTGCGTTAATTTGGCTACCATGGCGGTTATGTTTTTGTTTTGCTAGCGAAAACATATACAGCACCAGAATGCAGGAAGCGGTAATTAAGGCCGGGAAGGCCAGTGTCTTGAAGATGGTGGTGAATTCATACCCCCATGAAATCATGGTGCCACCGGCAAACGCACCGAAGATGGCGCCACAGCGTCCGGCTGCATTGGCCCAGCTAACGCCGGTTGCACGGCACTCGGTGGGATACAAAATGGCCGACAAAGAATTGAATCCGACCTGTGCGCCACTAATGCCCACGCCTGCCCCAAAAATGCCCAGCACCAGGAGGGGGATATTGCTGGTTGAAAAGCCAATTAGTGCAATGAAGCCGGCACCCAGGATATAACTGATAATCAACACTTTATAAGGGTTGCGCTTGTCCATCAGGTTGCCTAAATAAATGGCGCCCAGCGTGCCGCCAATCTGGAATGCAGCGGTAATCCAGGAGGCTTTGGACAGTTCTACGCCAATGCTGCCAAGCAGGGTGGGTACCCAGCTGGAAAACAGGTAAATAATCAGGAAGCTCATGAAAAAAGCCAGCCACAAGACGGCCGTTACCATGACCAGGCCGGGCTGGAACAGGGCGGTCACCGCACTTTTGCCGGTTTTGATTTCATCCAGATGGAAGACGGTATTGGGGTAGGCTTTGCCGGTAATCTTGCCCATGAAGGCGGCAATGCTTTCGGCCGGTTCGTTTTTGCTGACGCGATAGCGGGGAGACTCATCCAGGAAGAAGTAAAGCACAACAACCAGTACTAGTGGTAGCACACCACCCAGCACCAAAATACCGTGCCAGTCAACCAGATGCAGCAATTGTGCGGTTAGCACACCACCCAGGGCCGAGCCTAGCGTAAATCCACAAAACATCAGGGTGACCAAGGCCGAGCGACGACGGGCAGGCAGAAACTCGGAGGTCATGGTAATGGCGGTTGGCATTGCGCCACCCAAGCCGATTCCGGTTAAAAAGCGCAGGAAGGCCAGGGTTTCCATGTTGGGGGAAAACGCCGATAACAGGCTCATCAGGCCAAAAAAGAAAACACTGAAGATAAGGATTTTCTTGCGTCCCAGGCGGTCAGCCAGCGGGCCAAAAATTATAGCGCCAATGGTCAGGCCAACAAGGCCCGAAATGAAGAGGGGCGTTAGCTGGGGTTTCGTTAAGCCCCAATCGGCAATAATGGCCGGGGCGATGAAGCCGATGGCAGCCGTATCAAGGCCATCGGTGGCAACAATCAAAAAGCACAGCAGGATGGTTTTCCACTGGTAGCGGGAAATGGGGGCATCATCAAGGGCTTTTTGGACACTTAATGACTGGGACAGATTGGGCATTAGAAAAACTCCGGAAAGACATTGCCGGGTCTTTGCAACGAGTAACAGTGGTTCCCGGCAGTATCATGAAAACAATGCATTTTCATGTGTGTTGCCAATGTAACCTGAGGTAGGGTTGAAAATAAAATGGTATTTATGGCGTTGTCATAACTTTTTTATTATGACAATCTTGCTGCTCACTTATTAGACGGGAGGTTGGTTTTTATATGCTTATCGGGCGCTGGCAAAGGTATCGCACTGTGCGATATTGCCGTTTTCCAGGCCCCGCTTGAACCAGGTCATGCGTTGTTGCGAGGTGCCGTGTGTAAACGCATCGGGAACTACATAACCTTGTTGCTGCTTTTGCAGGCGGTCATCGCCCACAGCCGCTGCTGCATTCATGGCCTCGTCAATATCCCCGGATTCAATAATATCTCCCTGGCGGTGCAGTTCATTGGCCCAAATGCCAGCCAGGCAATCTGCCTGCAACTCGGACAGCACTGAAATGGCATTGGCCTGTCGTTGGTTGCCACGGCTACGCACTTGGTCTACCTGTGCTAGGATGCCCAGCTGGTTTTGGACATGATGGCCAATTTCGTGGGCAATGACGTAACCTTGGGCGAAGTCGCCATGTGCTCCCAGGCGCTGGCCCATTTCCCTGAAAAAGCTTAAGTCCAGATAAACTTTTTCATCAGCCGGACAATAAAAAGGTCCCATTGCCGCTTGGCCCATGCCACAGGCACTGCGTGTGATCCCACTGTACAAGACCAGCTTGGGTTGCGGATAGGCTCCCCATCCCTGTTGCTGAAATATTTTGCCCCAGGCATCTTCGGTGGTTTTAAGCACTTTGGCCACAAATTTTTTTTCTGCATCGCTGATGGCTGGTGTTGAACTTTGTGAGTATGTGGTTTCTTCATATTGTGAAGGGGCGTCTGAACCGGTCATTTGCAGTAGCATGTTAGGGTCAATCCCGAAATACATGGCAATCAGGATAAGCACGATAGTTCCGAGGCCAAATTTTTTGCCGCCGCCACCACCACGGCCAAACCTGCTACTACCCATACCTGTGCGGCTGTCCCGACGATCTTCTATGTTTTTGCTTTCAGCGGATTCATCCAAGCGCATCTTATTTTCCTTGAAACCATGGCTGCGTCACTGCGTGCGCCGTTCAAAAGTCTTGTCCCATTTTAAACAAAATAGTCACAAGATTCTTAGGCTTCATGTAAATGATTGCAAGTTTTGCGTTCTTGCAAGCCAGTCTTTTTACTTAACAAGCCAGCAAAGAACTTGCTGTTAAAATGAGACTCTATAACAGGGCATCGCATTAATTTACAAACATAATACTGTGATGCACGTTTGCCCGCCCATGTTGGGCCTACCGGTTTTCTGGAGTCGTTTTGTGGATTTTGGCCAAATAGTTCAATCAATTACCGTTTATGCGTTGCCGTTGCTTTTTGCAATTACTTTGCATGAGGCTGCTCATGGTTATGCCGCCCAAAAATTTGGTGATCAAACCGCTTTCATTCTTGGGCGAATCAGCATAAATCCGGTCAAGCATATTGACCCTGTAGGTACCATTGTCGTTCCTCTGGCCATGGCCCTGCTCAATACCGGATTTATTTTTGGCTGGGCCAAACCGGTGCCAGTTAATTTCAACAATTTGCGCAATCCCAAAAAAGACATGATCTGGGTCGCCGCAGCCGGGCCTGGCGCCAATCTGGTCATGGCTGTTCTTTGGGCCATCATGGCTAGAGTTGCGCTGGAACTGGGTGGTTTTGGCAGCTTTTGGTGGCTCATGGCGATTGCAGGCATACAGGTTAATGTCATTTTAATGGTGTTCAACCTGTTTCCCTTGCTACCTCTGGATGGTGGGCGGGTGCTGTCGGGATTACTGCCACCAAAACTGGCTTGGGAATATAATAAAATTGAACCTTATGGCATGTTTATACTCATAGGATTAATAGTAACCGGTTTGCTCACCCCTATTATTTTTCCAATTATCCAGATGGTTGTTCAATGGCTGGTTACCCTGTTCATTCTTTAAGGAACAAGCAAAAACATGACAGTATTAAAAATTGTCAGTTATAACATTCACAAAGGAAAAACGGCCTTGGGGCGTCGCAGTTCGCTGCTTGAGCTTAGTGCCGGCTTGTCTGGCCTGAGGGCGGATCTGGTTTTCCTGCAAGAAATACAAGGGCGAAATGAAATAGAACATCATCAGCACGCCCAGCCTGCTTTATTGGCCGGGAATTTGCATATGGAAGTGGCCTATGGGTGTAACGCTGTCAGGAAAAAAACCGATCATGGCAATGCCCTGTTGTCGAAGTATCAAATTATTGATCATGAAAATGAAGATATTTCCGACCATAAGCTGGAACAGCGTGGCGTACTGCATGCACGGGTAAAAATCGGTGAGCAGTTGGTGCATTGTTTTGTCGTGCATCTGGGGCTGTTCAATGGTAGCCGGATCCGTCAGGTAGCGGCCATCATCGAGCGGATCAAGCGCCTGGTGCCCGAGGACGAACCTTTGATTATTGCTGGCGACTTCAACGACTGGAATGAAAAACTGGCACCTTATTTTGCAAGGCAACTGGGCGTTCATGAAGTATTTGCCAACACACCGGTTCGGATTGATGACGAACTGCCTCGCATGAAGGTTTCTTTCAAGCGCCTGTGGGATACGTTCAGTTTCAGGAAAATGATGGAAACCGAAAAACAGTTGCGTTACCAGCGCATTAAAATGTCCCGAATTTCCCTGAAAACCCTGCCAAAAGTGCTTAAGCATTTGCAAGAGTCAAGCGAATTGCCCCCACCGCGTACTTTCCCGGCAGCGTTCCCTTGGTTAAGGCTGGACAGAATGTATCAGCGCGGTTTTGAGATTCGCTCGGCCCAAGTGTTAAAAGGCCGGCCTTGGAGCAAAATATCCGATCACGCACCACTTTGCGTTGAGCTGGCTTTGGCGAAGCCTCAGACTGCGGCTTGAGGCTGCCCAGCCTTACGCAACCACCCCGGCGCTTTGCGCCACCCCTCCGCAGGAGGGGAATGTGTAGTACAGACGTTGCCAAGAAGAAAGAAAATTCCCCTCCCGTGGAGGGGTGTCAGGCGAAGCCTGACGGGGTGGTTGTATAGCAACTCACAGTCCCAAACGAAGTGACGGGGTGGTTGTATAACAACTCACAGTCCTAAACGAAGCCTGCCAGAGTGGATGCATAACCACCCGCTTACCGTTGGTCGTCCTGGTGGATATCCAGCGCTTCCAGAAAACGTGACACCATATTGTAGGCGCCAATAGTGGCGGTTAATTCCACCAGTTGCTGGTTGCCGTAATGTTTGCGCACGGCCTCAAACACTTCTTTAGGTACCTGGATTTGCCGGGTCATTGAATCTGTGTAGGCCAGTACGGCGCGGGTTTTGGCATCAAACAAATCACTGTTTTCCCACTGGTCCAGCGCATCAAGCTGGGCCTGGGTGATACCCTCTTTCAGGGCAATCGGGGCATGTTGGTCTGCTTCGTAGGGGGCACCGTTCAATACCGCCACCCGCATGATAATCAATTCACGGATATCACCGGGCAGGCTGCTTTTCTGGCGTATTGCGGTTAAATAGTCTAGCCAGCCTTGTGCAATGGTGGGGCTGTGCAGCAGCATTTGGTACAAATGAATCACACTGCCGCGTTCGGCCACAATCTGGTCTACCAGCGGTTTGGTTTGCGGGGTGGTTAAATCGGCATAAGGTAAACGTGCCATTGAACGGGATCTCCTGTTGTTATATAAAATTGGCTTCGCCCCGCTTTTAATAGCGGGGTTTGCCGTGTCATGACTAATAATAAGAAGCTAGGACAGGCAGTTTGCCTTGTCATGATTAATAAAAAGAAGCTTGAACCGGTAATTTGCCTGAGCTACAAGACTTTTTGTATCGTATCGGCCAGCCGGTTCACAATTTCACTAATGTCTGCATCGGTGCAAATGAAGGGTGGGGCAAGTAAAATGTGGTCGCCCTGCCGACCGTCGATGGTGCCGCCCATGGGGTAAACCAGCAAGCCGTTTTCCTTGGCCTCTGCCTTGATTCTTGCGTGGGTTTTAAGGGCCGGGTCCAGGGGTTTCTTGCTGTCCCGGTCTTGTACCAGTTCAACTCCCACAAAAAGCCCGCGCCCGCGAATGTCGCCAATATACGGGTTATCGGCAAAGGCTTGCCGTAATTCGCTGCGGAGTTGTTCACCACGTTGCAAGACATTGGCCAGCAGGTTTTGTTCCTGAATGGTTTTTTGCACAGCTAGCGAAGCCGCACAGGCGGTGGCGTGCCCAATATAGGTATGGCCGTGCTGGAAAAAACCGCTGCCATTAATAATTACATCGTAAATTTTATCGGTGCAAAGGGTGGCGCCAATCGGTTGGTAACCGGCCCCCAGGCCTTTGGCGATGGTAATAATATCGGGTACCACGCCATCTTCTTCGCAGGCAAACAAATGGCCGGTGCGGCCCATGCCCGACATGACTTCATCAAGAATTAGCAATACACCGTATTTGTCGCAAACCGCACGTATTTTTTTAAGGTAAGTTTTGACCGGTGGCACGGCACCTGCCGTTGCGCCCACTACTGTTTCAGCCACAAACGCGGCGACTGTTGAAGGACCCAATTCCAGGATTTTGTCTTCCAGTTCCTGGGCCAGGCGGCTGGCATATTGTTCTTCGGATTCACTTTCAAGCTGGTCCCGATAAGCGTAGCAGGGAGAGACATGATGAGCTTCTATTAGCAACGGCAGGAAAGGCTGGCGTCGCCAGGCGTTGCCGCCAATCGCCAGGGCACCCAGTGTATTGCCATGATAGCTTTGGCGGCGGGCAATAAAATGCCGTCTTTCGGTTTGGTCAATTTCCACAAAATACTGGCGTGCCAGCTTCATGGCTGCTTCCACCGCTTCAGAGCCACCGGATACAAAGTACACGTGGTTCAGGTTGCCTGGTGCTTTCTGTTGCAGGAAATCGGCCAGGTCTTCGGCGGCCTGGGTGGTGAAAAATGAAGTATGCGCATAGGCAATCGTGTCAAGTTGGTGCTTGATGGCTTCAATTACGGCCGGATGTCCGTGGCCGAGGCAGGAAACCGCCGCTCCGCCGCAGGCGTCTATATAGCTTTTTCCGTCGCTATCAAATAGACGGATTCCCTTGCCGTTTACGGCTGTTTTCAGGGACACTTTGGGGTTACGGTGGAAAACATGGGTCATTTTTCCGGACTCCGGGTAAATCCCTGTTTGTATGTCGTGGACAGGGTAGATAAAAATAAGCAAATGCAGGCTGTGTGGCCTGTATTTGCCGGTTCGGTGCAACGATGAATACGTCCGACTATTCTATACCCGGAAGTGAAAATTTCAAAACTGGCAATATTCAAGTAAAATGCAGGCATCAACATGGCAAAACCAGCAAAGGTATTCTGTTCACTTTGACAACAACATAATATGACAACAAAAATTCTTATTGTTCGCTCTTCTTCGCTGGGCGATCTGGTACACATGTTGCCGGCCATTTCCGACATTGCCAAGCATGTGCCGGATGCCCAAATAGATTGGGTGGCCGAAGAGGCCTTTGCCGAAATTCCTGCCTGGCATCCTGCGGTGCATGAAGTCATCAAGGTAGCTCACCGCCGCTGGCGTAAAACCTGGTGGTCGGCGCCAACAAGACAAGAAAGGGCTGCGCTTAAGCGCAAGCTAAACAGTACTCGCTATGATATTGTGCTGGACATGCAGGCCTTGATGAAATCCGCCTGGATCGTGCGGCAGGCCAAAGGTGTCAAGCATGGACTAGACTGGAAATCGGCCCGTGAATCCATGGCTTCCCTGTTTTATGATGTCCGCCACTCGGTGGCGTTCTGGCAGCCTGCGGTTACCCGTCAACGAATGCTGGCAGCCGCCACCTTCAACTACCAGTACGAAGGCGATCCCGATTTTGGCTTGCAACAATTCACCGATGGGGTTGCCATACAGGATTACGTGGTGATCATGCCATCGGCCAGTCGCGAAGACAAATTGTGGCCCGAGTCCGACTGGCATGCTGTTTTTCGTGAACTGAATGCCGCTGGCCTGGGCCTGAAGCTGCTTGCTGGCAATGAAAAGGAAACCGAACGCGCCAAAGCGCTGGTGCGCGATTTCCCCGATGCAGAGATTCTTCCACGCATGTCCCTGACCGATGTGGCCCGGGTGATTGCGCCTGCCCGCATGATGATTGGCCTTGATAGCGGACTTACCCACTTGTCGGCAGCGCTGGGTCGACCTACCATTGGCATTTACAGTGCTTCTACCCCGGTTCGTACGCCGCTGGTGGGGGCTGCCTTTACGGCCAGCATGGGTGACAGGGGTATTCCCCCCACACGGGAAATGGTGTTGTCAAAACTGAAACAGGCCTTGGCTAGCGAATAATGAACCGATTCTTTTATACCAATACGCTGCGCCTGATTGCCCCGATTGCCTTGTGGCTGCTGGAACGTCGTGCCCGCAAAGCCGGAGGAAAATGGGATATTCGCAGTGATGAGCGGTTTGGCCGCTATCCTCATCCGGCGCCAGTCGCCAGCAGCGTTGCGCATGATGATGAAGGCTATGCCGAAACCATTTTCAGTTTCAGGCGTCCGGTTTGGGTGCATGCTGTCAGCCTTGGTGAAACCCGTGCCGCCCATCCCCTGATCCAGGCGTTGCTAGACCAGGGATATCCCGTTTTGCTTACCCATATGACGGCCACCGGCAGGGCGCAAGGCGCCCGCATGTTTGCCGACGCAATAGGCCAGGGCATGTTATGCCAGGCCTGGGTGCCTTATGATTTTCCAGAGGCCGTCAAGGGTTTTATCGAACATTGGCAACCGCGTTGCGGAATTTTGATTGAGCGCGAAATATGGCCCAACATGGTGGCAGAGGCCAATCGCCAGAAAATGCCCCTGATTGTGGCCAGTGCCCGGTTTTCCGACTCCGCCTATAAACAGGCACATTGGTTGGGCAGCGTGATGCGCAATGCCCTGGCCGGCCTTGATTTGGTGCTTACCCAAAGCCGTGCCGACTCTGCAAGGCTCGAGGACCTGGGTGTCAAGCGCATGCAGGTGGTGGGTAATCTGAAGTTTGATCTGAATATTTCTTACGGCCAGGTACATGCCGGCCAGGTTGTGCGACAGGTTATTAACCGTAGGGTAGTGGCTATTGCCAGTACCCGTGATGGTGAAGAAGAATATTTCCTTAAAGCCATCAGGGAGATTGTCAAAAATCGTGAACGGCAGGCGGAACTTCAGGAAAATGAGCCGTCTTTGCCCTTGTTCATGATTATTCCCCGTCATCCGCAGCGTTTCAAGGAAGTCGAAACCCTTATCCAGCAAAGCGGCCTGAATTACCGGTGCCGCTCGCAAAACCCCATCGACAATGATCTGAAGACGATTGATGTTCTCTTGTGTGACAGCGTTGGGGAAATGTTCTTTTATTATGCGATGTCTGACCTGGCGATTGTGGCGGGCAGCTTTGGCGAGTATGGCGGCCAAAACCACATAGAAGCCTGTGCCGTGGGGTTGCCGGTGATTGTTGGGCCGCATACCGAAAATTTCCAGCAATCGGTGGAAGACGCCTTGTCTGAAGGGGCGGCACGCCGCACCCAAAACGAAGAAGAAGCCATAAAACTGGCACTGAAGATATTGAATAATGAAGAACAGCGGCTAGGCATGAGCAAGGCGTCCAAGCAATGGTTATCATTGCATGAGGGGGCGACCGATCGCATCATGAACGCCCTGAAGCCCTATCTTCGTTAGTGTATTTCCAGAGTTATCGATAATGACCATATTGCCCGATGCAGGCACGCTGCAGAAAACCCTGTTTTCTGCCTTGCCTGACTTCTCTTCAATTGCCTGGGTTGAGCAAATTGATTCAACCAATACTTTTCTCATGCAGGAAGCCCGTAATCCGCAAAGCCAGTGGGGGAGGCCAGCCCTGATTGGTGCGCATCACCAGCAAAAAGGCAAGGGGCGCGGCGGGCGCAAATGGGTTGACAACGCGGGGGCCACCCTGATGTTTTCCTGTGCTTATGATGTTTTCCTGCCTCCGGCGCAATTGCCCATGCTGGCACCGGTTGCCGGTATTGTGGCATGCGAACAGTTGCGTAAAATGGTGGGGCCAGCCGCCCAGGACCGCTTAACCATGAAATGGCCCAACGACATTCAGTTCGATGACGGCAAGCTCTCGGGCCTGTTGGTTGAGTCGGTCAAGCCGGGTAATGGCCGGGTCAATGACCGCCATCATGTGGTGGTGGTGGGCATGGGCATGAACCTGTCCCAGGCCGAGGCCCTCAGCCAGGACCTGGGCCGTAAAGTGGCCGACTGGACATCGGTGTTAATCAGCCTGAACCGGCAAGATCAGCAGGCCGAGCATATTGGCCTGCTGGTGGCCCGGATTGCCCGAGCCTGGTCCGAGGCCTTTGCACTATACGAGCAGGAAGGGTTTGCACCTTTCCGGCAACGTCATGAAAACCTGGACGCCCTTAAATCATGTGAAATAAATGTGTTGTCTGGTGATAAAATTGTACTGACAGGCACCGCCAAAGGGTTAAATGATCAGGCATGCCTGGTGGTTGAAAACGGGCAGGGCCAGCATCTTGTCACCAATGGTGACATCAGCATTCGTGCCCGTGCCAATACCTAGGAGCGCGCCATGCTCATGCTGCTGATCGATTCGGGTAATACCCGGATAAAAATCACTTATCTTATCAACCAGTTCCGCCAAACCGAAGATCTTCTGGTGCTGGAGCACGACCAGATAGAAAAATTGCGCGAATGGTGCAATACCTTGCCCGAAGTTCCGGCAAGGGCGATTGGTGTTAACGTGGCGGGTGAAGACATTGCCCACCAAATCCAGCAGGCACTGCCCGCTTCCTGTGGGCTGCACTGGCTTGCCGCACAGGCGCAAACCCTGCACCTGAAGAACAGTTATACAAACCCTGCACAACTGGGGGCTGACCGCTGGATGGGGCTCTTGGGGCTTGCCGAACATCGTCAACATCCCGAACTGCCTGCCATGCTGGTTAGCTTTGGCACCGCTACGACCGTAGACACCCTGGACGCTGATAACATGTTTATGGGCGGGTTGATCTTTCCGGGTGTCATGTTAATGCGTGCCAGCCTGCATAAGGGCACGGCCAACCTGCCTGCCATCGACCTGCGTAAAAGTGAAGTTCCTCCAGCTTTTCCGCACAGTACCGAACAGGCTATCCTGAGCGGCATTATTGCGGCACAGGCCGGGGCCATTGTGCGGCAATGGAAAGCCGTGCTGGACAAAACCAAACAGCAACCAAAGATTTTCGTGACGGGTGGTGCCCGGCATGGCGTGTTGCCAGAGTTGCTCAGGTTGCTTAACGACATCGCCTTGTTACAGGGATTTGATACAATCACTTTGCAGGAAATTGAATCACCCGTACTGGATGGCTTGCGTATTTATGCACAGGCCGAATGGAATCATTAATTATGCGAACCTTGTTTTTTGTTATTTTGCTGGCCAATGGCTTTGTTTATGCCCATGGCCAGGGCTGGATTGGCACGCCACCCAGTGAAATAAAGTCGGGGATGGCCGGCAAGCCACCTGTAGAATTCAAATCGCATGCACTTAAAACAGGGCCGGTGGGCCAGTAAGCGCTATGGCAATCAAAACAGAAAAAATCATCCTGAATGGCATGGCCGGCAATATAGACTGCGCCATCGATTGGCCTGATA
Source organism: Advenella sp. RU8 (assembly GCF_048381675.1). Classification (NCBI taxonomy): domain Bacteria; kingdom Pseudomonadati; phylum Pseudomonadota; class Betaproteobacteria; order Burkholderiales; family Alcaligenaceae; genus Advenella; species Advenella sp. RU8. Next base: position 195,363 of record NZ_JBLWIS010000005.1, on the reverse strand, counting down.
CCCCCATCAGGGGTTGGGCCTTGGTATTGCATCCACATCCCCTGCACGAGGGCACGCGAGACAATAAAATCGTGACCACCGTGGCCCGTACTTGCGCCCAGAATGGCCTGCTTGCCGTACGCCCTAATTTCAGGGGTGTTGGCCTGTCCGAAGGTGAGTTCGACAGGGCCCATGGTGAAACGCACGATATGCAAATGCTGATTAGCCAAATAGAGCAGCTGTACCCTGAAGTGGACCATAAAAAATGGGTGCTGGCCGGTTTTTCATTTGGGACAGCCGTGGCAGCGCAGTTGTATGCCGAACAAAAAGAAGCCCAGCATAAATTGCCTGATGCCATGATGCTTCTGGGGCCTGCAGTATGGCGGTTTCAGTACCGCGATATTGAACTACCTGACGATTTGCTGGTCGTACATGGTGAAAAAGATGAAGTTGTGCCTTTGCAGGAAGTTTTTGACTGGATCAGGCCCTATCAGATTCCGGTTACCGTCATGCCCGAGGCGACTCATTTTTTTCACGGGTTCCTGATTCAATTGAAGAAATTGATACAAATTAAGCTGGACCAAATCCTGAAATAAGTTAGTGCTGGCGTGGGTTTTCCGGCAACAAGGCTTATAATAATCTGCAATTGCATGGTCTTTCATGTCATTGTCTTACCTTACAACTCTAACCGGATACTGTGTTTTTATGTCTTCCCGTCGTTTATTACTTGGTTTGATCGTTGTGGCACTCGCAGGGGGTGCCTATTATTTTTATGATAATAATAAAACACCTGCCCAGGCAGAAACCACGGTAAACGGTTCGGTTGTCACCTCGGTGCTGAATAACCCTGCACCAGTGCTTGCGCAGGCGCCTGAAGTGCGCTCAAGCATTACCGTTACCAATGCACAAACACCGGTTGTTAGTGATTTTGCCAGCGTTGCACCACCGAACCCACCCATCAAGGCATGGATGGTTTTTGATGTAAACAGTGGGCAAATCATTGGTAATGTAGAGCCCGACCTGCAAATTTCACCCGCCTCCTTAACCAAGCTCATGACTGCAAGCCTGGTGTTTTCAGCTTTGGACGATAAACGTATCAGCCTGGACCAAATGGTGACCGTTTCCGAGAAAGCCTGGAAAACCGGTGGTTCACGGATGTTTATTGAAGTCAACAAACAGGTCCCGGTGGGCGATTTGCTGCAAGGCATGATTGTGCAATCTGGTAACGATGCCACCATCCAGCTGGCAGAAACCGTGGCGGGCAGCGAAAGTGTTTTTGTAGGGCAAATGAACCAGGAAGCCAAAGCTTTTGGCATGAACAATACCAATTTTGCCGATCCTACCGGCTTGCCTTCGCCAGACACCTACACGACTGTGCGTGATCTTTCGATACTGGCCCAGCATATTATCAAAGACCATCCCAGCTATTACCATTATTTCAGCCAGCCTGAATTTACCTATAACAAAATCAGGCAGCCTAACCGTAATGGCCTGTTGTATCGCAATATTGGCGTAGACGGGCTTAAAACCGGCCACACTGACGATGCCGGCTATTGCCTTATTTCCACTGCAGTGCGCGATGGCCGCCGCATCATTTCTATCGTGGTGGGAGCTAACTCTATCCGTGACCGTGAACAAATTAGCCAAACCTTGTTAGATTGGGGTTTCCAGAACTTTAGCAATAAAACCGTTGCCGAGGCGGGTAAACCGCTGGTGCAGCCACGGGTGTGGGAAGGTGAAAGCAAACAGGTCAGCCTGGGTTCGCTTGACCCGGTTACCGTTACCGTCCCCCGTGGCCAGGAAAGTGCCGTACAGGTGGTTACCCAATACAACGACAAACTGGTGGCTCCGCTAGCCAAAGGACAAACCGTGGGGTCTGTCCAGTTTGTGCTGAATGGCAAGATTCTTAAGCAAGAGCCCCTGGTGGTGACTGAAGCGGTTGCCCAGGCCGGTTTTGTGGGTCGTATGTGGGATAAACTGCTGGGTATGTTCTAGGATTGTATGTATGCGTTCCCACGGGGCGTGGTAACGAGTAAAATCCCCCTCCTGCGGAGGGGTGGCGCATAGCGCCGGGGTGGTTCTTTCTGGTTCCCACGGTCCCGCGTTTGAACGGGTATTTGACACAATTTTAATTTTCAGGCCGCCTTGAAAAACTTCAGTCCGGCCTTATTTACACGGCATAGAGGTTTACGGTGATACAAGGCATTAGCAGCGACAGCCTGGTTTATCTGAATGGCGAATACCTGCCACTCAGTCAGGCAAAAATTTCGGTTCTGGACAGGGGTTTTATTTTTGGCGATGGCATTTACGAAGTGGTGCCTGCCTATAACCGCAAACCGTTCCGCCTGAATGAGCATGTGGCCCGCCTTGAGCGCAGCCTTAAAGCCGTTAAGCTGGAAACTGGCAAAACCACGGAAGATTGGCGTCAGCTCATGACCGACATGGTTAACAAAGCCGAGACCGATGATACCTTTGTTTACCTGCAAGTCACCCGTGGCGTGGCCAAGCGCGATCATGCTTACCCCAACCCGCCGGTAGCACCTACCATTTTCTTGATGAGCTCTCCGTTTGTGCGGCCTTCCGAAGAATTGCGGACCAAAGGTTTCAGGGTGGTTAGCATGCCAGACGAACGCTGGTACCACTGTGACATTAAAAGCGTTTCCCTGCTGGGCAACATTCTGGCCAAAGAATATGCGCATGCCAAAGGGGTGGACGACGTCATCCAGTTTCGTGACGGCTTCATGACCGAGGCCTCTTCGGCCAACATTTGGGTGGTTAAAGACGGCACGTTGCTGGCACCGCTTAAAAACAATCTTATTTTGGAAGGCATTCGCTACGGTTTAATGGAAAAACTGGCTGCCCAATGTGGTATCCCGTTTGTCGCCCAAAACATTAGCGAAGAACAGGTCGCCCAGGCCGACGAACTGCTGTTTACCTCGGCCACCAAAGAAGTGCTGCCGATTCTTGAATACAATGGCCAGCCGGTGGGCCAGGGCGTTGCGGGCCCCATATACCAAAAGCTGCGTGCCGCTTACGATTTGGAAATTGAACAGTTATGATGAAAGAAATTCCCCCCGAAGAGTCCCTGATTGAATACCCCTGTGATTTTCCGATTAAGGTCATGGGCGTTAACCACCCCGAACTGGCGCAAATGCTGGTTGAGCTGGTCTTGCAGCATGACCCTGGTTTTGACGCCAGCACTGTGGAAATGCGTGCCAGCAAAGGCGGTAACTACATCGGTTTGACCTTTACCGTGCGCGCCACTTCCCGCGAGCAGCTGGACACCATCTACCGCACTCTGCACGGACACGAGCTGGTTAAAGTAGTGCTGTAAGCGCATGACGCAGCTTAAACGGATTGAAGGCCTGGCCGATTACGAAAGTACCTGGCAGGCCATGAAAACCTTCACGGAAAACCGCCTGCCAGACACTGAAAACCAGATCTGGCAGGTGGAGCACCCGCCTGTCTATACCCTTGGGCAGGCTGGCAAACCGGAACATATTCTTAACCCGGGCAATATCCCGGTGATACGCTGTAACCGGGGTGGACAGGTCACCTACCACGGGCCCGGGCAGGTGGTGATTTACCCCTTAATCAACTTGCACCGTGCCAATATGTTCGTGAAAGAATACGTTACCGCGCTTGAAGACGCCATTATTCATACCTTGAATGATTATGGTATTAACCAGGCCTGTCGTAAAGACGGCGCGCCTGGGGTGTATGTGCCTATGGAAAACGGTGAACTGGCCAAAATTGCCGCTTTGGGCGTGAAAGTCAGCCGTGGTTGCACTTATCATGGTCTTGCCATTAATGTGGATATGGACCTGAACCCGTTTGACGGCATCAACCCCTGCGGCTATGCCGAGTTAAGAACCATTGACATGAAAACCGTTGGCGTGCAGGCTAATTGGCAGGATGTGGCGGACAAGGTAAGCGGGTATTTGCTGGACGTGTTTGCGTAAAGGCCGTAAAGGCAAGAATCACTTGAATCCGTGGTTCCCATGCTCCTGCGTGGGAACCCATATGTGTTACAAAAACATACTACAATTGCATACAAATTTATTTGCAATACCAAACAGGACTCACCCCACCCCATGAAAACCAAATATCAAACCCATCTAGACAGTACGTTTGTACTAATAAGCGCATTGATGTTCTTGTTTGTGGTCAGTAACCAGGACTTGCCCAGTGGGGTGTTTTATGTGTTGTGTGTTTTATCTTTGCTGGTATGGGGTGCCAACCGTAAAAACAGTCAAAACGATTCCACGGTTTATTCAAATCAATACAAAACCCTGTTTATCCTGTGTTCGGTCAACCTGCTGGCTGTGCTGGTATCCAAAATAGCGCACCAGCATCTTTCCGGCTCTGAAATAGAAAAAGCCGCGCGGTTTTCTGTTGGGTTGCCCTTGTTAATACTGGGCATGCAATACATTCCTGCAGAAAAACTGAAGCATTGCCTGTGGGGTGTTTATGCGGCGGTGTTGTATGCTTTTGCTAATATTTTTTATCTATCATGGCCTACCTTTATAAGGTCAGAACACATGGGTGCCTACAATGCCGTCAGTTACGGCGTTATTACTTTGTTATTAAGCTGTATGACCTTTTATTCCATTGGGGTGTCATTAACCGGCAAACCCCATTTGGAAAAAAATGCCAAGGTTATCATAGGCTTTTTGGGTATGGCGGGTTTTATGTTGACACAAACCCGTACAGGCCTGGTTGCATTTCCCCTGTTTTTACTGTTGGGTATTTTGCTGGCCTGGAAAGACAAGTCACGAATCAAAATTGTGGTTGGCTATCTGGTAAGTTTGGCTGTTGTGTTTGCCCTGCTGTTTTCCATTCCAATCGTACAAAAACGGGTGGAATTGGCTAAAAATGAATTTTTGCACTGTGTACAGGTTGATCCTACTGCAGACACCTCTATTTGTATTCGCTTGCAATTGTGGAATTCAGCCATTGATATATGGCAGCGAAATCCATTAGCTGGAACGGGTAGCAATGGACAATATCAAGAAGAATTAAAGACGCACGCGCTGGCGAAAGGGCTGGTATCAGAATATACCGCGAACGATTTTGGTGAACCGCACAGTGATTATTTGCAGGCTTTAAGCAGCTTTGGTCCATTGGGCGTATTAGGCCTGTTGTTTTTATATTTTGCCCCTGCCTGGATATTTGTAAAGCGGTTGATTCAATCCCGGCAAGTGGCCATTCGCAGTTTTGCCGCTATGGGAGCCGCTGTTTGCCTGGGCTTTGCCATATACGGTATGACCGAGCTTATGTTTCGTGGCATGCGAACACTTTCTTTTTATACCTTCATGGTGGCAGTATTCTTGTTGCTGTCTTCCTCCCGGAAAGACAATCAAGTGTCCGGCAAACAGACTTAAGGCTGATAAGCTAAACGCGTAAGGACCCAAGGGTTTTCAAGTATTGCCGATTGAATAACGCTAAAATGAGTAATTCTGCCTGGTAAAACCGGGCACGCGCCAGATAAACTGCAAGGTAAGACAGACATGAGTACCGATTCAGCCGTAACATCCGCTTCAAAAAACGCCTCTTACGATGCGACCAAAAAACAAAAATCATTTGAAAAAACGTCGCGTATTCCCATCAAGATCATTCCTGCCGAGCGTTTGAAAAAGCCCGACTGGATTCGCGTGAAGGCCGCTGCGCCCAACTCTCAATTCAACGACATCAAACGTATATTGCGTGAAAACGATATGTTTACCGTGTGTGAAGAAGCCTCCTGCCCGAACATAGGCGAATGCTTTGGCAAGGGCACAGCCACCTTCATGATCATGGGTGACAAATGTACCCGCCGCTGCCCCTTCTGTGATGTGGGTCATGGCCGCCCTGATCCGCTAGATGTGAACGAGCCTGCCAACCTGGCCAAATCCATTGCGCAAATGCGCCTGAAATACGTGGTGATTACCTCGGTTGACCGCGATGATCTGCTGGACGGTGGCGCTGGCCACTTCGTTGAATGTATTAATGAAGTTCGTGAGCGTTCACCCCTAACCACGATTGAAGTGCTGGTGCCTGATTTTCGTGGCCGCTTGGAAAAGGCCCTGGACATTTTTGCCCAAGGCGTGCCCGATGTCATGAACCATAACCTTGAAACCGTGCCCCGTTTATACAAGCAGTCTCGCCCGGGGGCAGATTACATGCACTCGTTAAAACTGCTTAAAGATTTCAAGGCCCGTCATCCTAAGGTCCCCACCAAGTCTGGCTTAATGGTTGGCCTGGGTGAAACCGATGAAGAAATTCTGCAGGTTATGCGTGACATGCGTGAGCATGATATTGAAATGCTGACCATTGGCCAGTATTTGCAGCCTTCCGAGCATCATTTGCCCGTGACGCGTTATGTGCACCCTGACACCTTCAAAATGTTTGAAGAAGAGGCGTATAAAATGGGCTTTACCCATGCGGCGGTGGGGGCAATGGTAAGGTCTTCTTATCATGCGGATCAGCAGGCGCATGCGGCTGGGGTGTAAACAGTTTTGGTGATTTAAAAATATAAAATGCTCTGCTAGAAAGCAGGGCATTTTTGTTTGTAAAGAACCCTATTTAGCTTAATGTGCCTGTTTGTAGGGGATAACCGTGTTTAAATCGCTACGAAGCAAAATTATCATTCTTAAAAACCACCAGGGTTTTCAGCGCTATGCTGCCAATACCACCTGGCTGATGGTTGAGCAAATATTACGCATTATTGCGGGTATATTGGTGGGTATTTGGGTAGCGCGTTACCTAGGACCCGAGCAATATGGGATTTTTAGCTATGTATTGGCGTTTACGACTATTTTTGGTGGTATTGCCAAATTGGGGTTGGATGGCATCCTTGTACGTGAATTGATTCATCAGCCAAAGCAGCAAGATATTTATATGGGTACGGCTTTTTGGCTGAAAGTCATAGGGGCGGTAATGGTTATTGTTTTTATGGCATGCATCGTACCGTTTATGTCCAATGATGCAACTACCAATTTGTATATTTTCATTATTGCGGGCGGTCTTTTTTTTCAAAGTTTTGAAGTTGTAGAGTTTTACTTTCAGTCTCAGGTTCTGGCCAAGCTAATTTCCATTTGTAAAGTCATACAGCTGATATTTTCATCCATTATTAAAATTTACCTTGTGCTTATACAGGCGGATCTATTCTGGTTTGTGTGTGTCATGAGTTTTGATATGTTCAGTTTAGCGTTGAGTTATTTCATCGCTTACAGAACTCAAGGGAATGCGAGTTTTTTTAAATATTTTGATTTTGATGTAGCAAAAAAACTGTTGAAAGACTCCTGGTTGCTGATTTTTTCATCTCTAGTAGTGATGATTTATATGCGTATAGATCAGATTATGATCAAGGAAATGCTGGGTGATTACGAAGTTGGCATCTATTCTGCAGCCGTTAGATTAAGCGAGGCCTTCTACTTTATTCCTGTGCTTCTTACTGCTTCAATTTTTCCAGCCATTATCAATGCAAGGAAAGAAAGTGCCTTGTTATATCAACAAAGAATGCAGCGTCTTTATACTTTTTTGATATGGGTGGCAATTCTTGTTGCCTTGCCAATGACGCTGCTAAGTGAGTGGCTTATTATGCTGCTATATGGTGAAGCTTATTTGCCTGCCGGGCAGGTTTTAATGATTCATATATGGGCCGCTGTTTTTGTTTTTATGGGTGTGGCCTGCAGTCAATATCTTCTGGCGGAAAACCTTCAGAAAATTGCCTTTCAACGAACCTTGTTGGGTGCTATTGCTAATGTGTGCCTGAATTTTATCCTGATCCCAACATACGGATTGAAGGGGTCCGCCATTGCAACCTTGCTGGCGCAGTTTATGGCAAATTATATGTATGATTTTTTTGATAAAAGGTTGCACAATCAATTGCGGTTAAAAACCCAGGCAATTTTTTTACCCTTTAAAACATTGAAATAGAATTGGCATAATATGAAAATTGCGGTAGCTGGAGCAGGTTATGTAGGCTTATCCCTGGCGGTCCTTTTGGCACAGAACAATCAGGTGGTGGTTTTAGATGTGGACTTGAAAGCAGTCAATTGCATCAACACCAGGAAGTCACCAATATATGATGTTGAAATTGAAGGTTTTTTGCATAACAAGAATTTAAGCCTTACTGCTACATTAGATAAGAATTTTGCTTTTTCGGATGTTGAGCTGGTTATCATCGCCACGCCGACAGACTATGATGCTGATACCCAGTGCTTTAATACTAAAAGTGTAGAAACACTTATTTCAGATGTTTTGTCGATTAATCCACATGCATTAATGGTGATCAAATCAACTATTCCTGTTGGTTTTGTTCAGCGTATGCGTGAAAAATTCAAGACAGATCAGATCATTTTTTCACCTGAATTCCTGCGAGAAGGACGTGCGCTTTTTGATAATCTCTACCCTTCCAGAATAGTAGTGGGGGAACGCTCCAAGCGTGCTGAAGCTTTCGCCAAACTTTTGATTGATGGTGCAATAAAAAAAGACGTCCCGGTGTTGTTGTCTGGCCCTGAAGAAGCAGAAGCCATCAAGCTCTTTTCCAATACTTATCTGGCCATGCGAGTGGCTTATTTCAATGAGCTGGATACCTATGCAGAAATGCAGGGACTTGATACTCAACAGATTATTGAAGGACTTGGGCTAGATCCACGCATTGGCAATCATTACAATAATCCATCATTTGGCTATGGCGGCTACTGCCTTCCCAAAGATTCCAAACAGTTACTGGCTAACTATGATTATGATCAAATCCCGCAGAGCCTGATAAAAGCGATTATTGCCTCCAACGAGATCCGCATGGATTTTATAACACGGCAAATTCTGAGTCGAAACCCAGATAAAGTGGGCGTCTATCGCTTGATCATGAAGGCAGGGTCAGATAACTTTCGTGGTTCTGCCATACAAGGTGTGATGTATCGCTTGCAAAGCCAAGGATTAAAATTGCTTATTTATGAACCTGAGTTGGCGGCGGATGAATTTAATGGGATTGGTGTCATTAATGATTTTGGACAATTCGCAGCAGAGGTTGATCTCATCATCGCAAATCGAGTAGATGATTTATTGATGGGATATAAGCATAAAATTTATACACGAGATTTACTGGGTAAAGACTGAACATGCGGAAAAAAATATTAATAACTGGTGGGGCTGGTTTTATTGGCAGCCATTTATGCGAACGGCTGGCAAGTGATCCTGACAATCAAGTTATTTCCTTGGATAATTATTTTACCGGTAGTCAAACCAATCATATTCCAGGTGTCACTTACATTCACGGTAATACAGCCCAAATAGATAAGTTAATTGATTTTTTCCCTGATCATATATACCATTTGGGCGAATACTCACGCGTTGAGCAAAGTTTTAGTGATATTGAAAAGGTGTGGGAATTTAACAAACAGGGGACTTTTTCGGTACTGCAGTTTTGTAGAAAAACGGGTGCAAAACTGATTTATGCCGGTAGCAGTACTAAATTTGGCGATGGTGGGTTGGGCAGAAGCCAAAGCCCCTATGCATGGACAAAGGCCGCCAATACTGAACTGATTAAAAACTATGGCAGCTGGTTCAATATTCCTTATGCAATCGTGTATTTTTACAATGTTTATGGCAAGCGTGAAATTGCCACAGGTAAATATGCAACACTTATTGCGCTTTTCACAGAAAAAATGAAGGCGGGTGAACCTTTGTCGATTGTTAGTCCTGGCACGCAAAAACGTAATTTCACTCATATTGATGACATCGTTGATGGTTTGGTGCTTGTAGGAGAGCAGGGCTATGGTGATGATTTTGGTATTGGCAGCCCAGAATCGTTAACGGTGCTTGAGGTGGCCGCTCTTTTTGGAGGTGAAATTGCCATGTTGCCCGAGAGAAAGGGGAATCGTATGACTGCGGATGTGGTCACAGATAAAACTCGGGCACTTGGTTGGCGACCCAAAAAAAATCTTGCTGATTACATTTCCCACCTTAAAAGAAACAACTGGAATAAGTAATGAACACCCTTCAACCCTTTGTGCCACCACACGCTTTAACCTCAGCGGTGCTTTTTTTAGTTTTTAACCGATTGGAAACAACCCGGCGGGTTTTTGAGGCTATTCGCCAGGCCAAACCCCCAAGGCTTTATATTGCGGCAGATGGCCCACGAGATAACCGTGACGGTGAAGTGGAAAAGGTTAAGGCGGTTCGTGATTATGTAATGGCCCACATTGATTGGAACTGTGAGGTTAAAACCCTGTTCAGGGGAAAAAATCTAGGCTGTAAACATGCAGTAAGTGAAGCAATTACCTGGTTTTTTGAGCAGGAAGGACAGGGTATCATTCTGGAAGATGATTGTTTACCAAGCCAGAGTTTTTTCTGGTATTGCGAAACCTTGCTGGAAAAATACAAAAATGACGATTCGATTTATTTGATCTCTGGTTACGGGCGCGGCTCTGAACCGTTCATTAAGAATGCCGATTACGGATTTTGCAAGTATGCGTTGATTTGGGGTTGGGCCTCTTGGGCAAAAGTATGGGAAAAATACGATCCGGAAATGAATGACTGGCCACAATTTTCAGATACGGTCATACATAATGTCAGCAAAAGAAGCGGGGCAAAGCGTTATTGGTCAGATGCCTTTTCATTGACATACAAGCATAAAATTGATACCTGGGATTACCAGTTACATTACCTTCTTTTAAAAAATGGTGGTAAATCTGTTGTCCCTAGGCTTAATTTGATTTCAAATATTGGTTTCGGTGCAGATGCTACTCATACTTTTGATGTGAATTCTGAAAATTCAAATCGTAAAACGTATGATTTTTCATTCCCGCTTAAAACTGAACCTGATCTAGACTCTGAGTTTTGTATTGATGATTTTTATGATCAATATGAGTTTTCAAAAAAATCATTGGTTGAACGCTTAATAAATAAAGTTGTAAGATTAACTTTCGGTAAGAGTGTTTTGTGATATAAATCTCGATTTTAAATTGATTGTGCGCCAAGGGAAGTGTAGATGAAAGAAGTTACTTTTTATTTTGAAATGTTTCCCAAAAAATTGGAGCGGTTTGTCAGAATATTCTTCAATTCAAATATTGGAAATCGTTATTATCTAGGTTGTTTTGAAAGGCAGCTAGGTGAAAATCGTTATGCTGTTAAAAATTCTAGGTGACGAGAAGTTATAAAAATGAAGATTTTGATTGTTAATACACTAGATATTAAAGGTGGTGCTGCTAAGGCTGCGTATCGTTTACATCATGCTTTACGGGCTGAAGGTGTGGATAGTCATATGCTGGTACAAAATAAGTCATCAGATGACTTTACTGTGATTGGCCCAATTACTAGTCGTCAGAAGGTTTTGTCTAAAATACGGCCTTTTCTGGATATGCTTCCGTTAAATTTTTATAAAAATAGGACTAAAACGTTTTTTAGTCCTGCATGGGTACCTTTTAGCGATATAGTGAGTCAGATCAATAAGTTAAAGCCAGATATTGTGCATCTGCACTGGATTACGGGGGGAATGATGCGTATAGAAGATATTGCACGTATTAATGCTCCCGTTGTTTGGTCTCTCCATGATGATTGGGCTTTTACCGGCGGTTGTCATATTAAATGGGAATGTAAAAAATACACAAAAAGTTGTGGGGCTTGTCCTAGATTAGACAGTAGTAAAGAAAAAGATCTTAGTTATAAAGTTTGGAGACGGAAACGTAAAATTTTTAGTAAAAAAAAATTAACGATTATAGGGGTAAGTCAATGGTTGACGAATTGCTCCCTGAGTAGCTCTTTACTTGGCGAAAAATCCCATGTTACTTTACCTAACCCCTTAAATACTCAAATTTTTAAGCCCCAATTTAGAAAAACTTGTAGGAAGCTATGGAATTTGCCATACGATAAAAAATTGATTCTTTTTGGTGCGAATAGCGCCACAAGCGATATTAACAAAGGTTTCAAAGAGTTAAGTGAGGCGTTGAAGCTTATCAAAACAACAAATATTGAATTTGTGGTTTTTGGCAGTAGTGAACCTGAAGAACCGCTAGATTTTGCTTGTAAAACACACTACTTGGGCCATTTGTATGATGAGGTAAGTTTAGTGGCACTTTATAGTGCAGTAGATGTGATGCTAGTCCCTAGCTTACAAGAGGCATTTGGCCAAACGGCTAGTGAATCCATGGCTTGTGGTACACCTGTTGTTGCGTTTGGTGCTACGGGGCTCTTGGATATAGTAGACCATAAAAATAACGGTTATCTAGCTAATGCTTTTGATAGTAGCGACCTAGCTAACGGTATAGACTGGGTCCTTGAACATGATGATCCGCAGCAATTAGCAGATAATGCTAGGCAAAAGATCGTCAAGTGTTTTGATAGTGAAGTGATTGCTAGAAAATATATAAATTTATATCGCGATATATTAAGTAAGGAAACATAATGAAAAAAGCACTAATTACTGGTGTTACTGGTCAAGATGGTTCATACCTCGCAGAGTTTTTGCTGGAAAAAGGATATCAGGTTCATGGCATTAAGCGCCGTGCATCGTCTTTTAATACGCAACGTGTAGACCACATTTATCAAGATCCGCATGTGGATAATCAGAATTTTATTCTACATTATGGTGATTTAACCGATTCTTCCAACCTGACGCGTATCCTGCAGGAAGTTCAGCCCGATGAGGTATATAACCTGGGAGCACAATCCCATGTGGCGGTTTCCTTTGAGTCACCGGAATATACGGCTGATGTAGATGCCATCGGAGCCTTGCGTTTGCTAGAAGCAATACGGCTGTTAGGTCTGGAGAAGAAAACCCGGTTTTATCAAGCGTCCACTTCTGAGCTATATGGTTTGGTGCAGGAAATACCGCAAAAAGAAACTACACCCTTTTATCCACGCTCGCCTTATGCTGTGGCTAAACTGTATGCGTATTGGATTACCGTTAATTACCGTGAAGCCTATGGTATGTATACCTGTAATGGCATTTTGTTCAACCATGAGTCCCCTCGTCGTGGTGAAACCTTTGTGACTCGTAAAATCACCCGTGGCCTGGCCAATATTGCCCAAGGTCTGGAACAATGCCTTTACATGGGTAATATGGATGCCTTGCGTGACTGGGGACATGCTAAAGATTACGTTCGTATGCAATGGATGATGCTGCAGCAAGAACAACCTGAAGATTTTGTGATTGCTACCGGTGTACAGTATTCTGTTCGCCAGTTTATAGAATGGTCTGCCAAAGAGCTTGGTATTACCTTACGCTTTAAAGGCAAAGGTGTTGATGAAGTGGCCATTATTGCTGGGATTGAAGGCGACAAGGCGCCAGCATTAAATACGGGCGATATTATTGTGCGTGTAGACCCACGTTATTTCCGACCAGCCGAAGTGGAAACCCTTCTGGGAGATCCTTCCAAAGCCAAAGCCAAATTGGGTTGGGTGCCAGAAATTACGGTACAGGAAATGTGTGCCGAGATGGTTGCCGAAGACCTGAAAATCGCGCAGCGCCATGCATTGCTTAAGCAGCATGGTTACGATATACCTTTTTCTGTTGAGAATTAATCTGGCATGGCAACACAACGTATATTTATTGCAGGGCATAACGGCATGGTGGGTTCTGCACTGGTGCGCCAGCTGGAAAATCTGCCAGACTCACAGTTAATTGTGCGTAATCGCAATGAGCTGAACTTGGTAGATCAGCATGCCGTACAGCAGTTCTTTAAAGCTGCAAATATTGACCAGGTTTATTTGGCGGCAGCCAAGGTGGGCGGTATTCATGCCAATAATGAATACCCAGCCGAATTCATTTACGAAAACCTGATGATAGAAGCTAATATCATTCATGCAGCCCATTTGGCGGGTGTGCAAAAATTGCTGTTTTTAGGGTCTTCTTGCATTTACCCCAAAATGGCAGAGCAACCCATGACTGAAGCCGCTTTGTTAACGGGTACGCTTGAACCCACCAATGAACCATACGCAATTGCCAAAATTGCCGGTATTAAGCTGTGTGAAAGTTATAATCGTCAATATGGACGGGATTACCGTAGTGTTATGCCAACTAACCTGTATGGTGAAAATGACAACTTCCACCCTGAAAACAGTCATGTCATACCGGCCATGATGCGTCGTTTCCACGAGGCAAAATTGGCTAATGCCAGTCAGGTTGTGGTGTGGGGTAGCGGCAAGCCTATGCGTGAATTCTTGCATGTGAACGATATGGCTGCAGCCAGCGTGCATGTCATGAATTTGAAAAATGAAATATATCAGGCCAATACCCAGCCTATGTTGTCGCATATTAACGTGGGAACCGGGGTAGACTGTACTATTCGGGAGCTGGCAGAAACCATGAAAAAAGTGGTGGGATTTAAGGGTGACTTGGTGTTTGATACCAGCAAACCCGATGGCACTCCCCGCAAATTAATGGATGTATCACGTCTTAAGGCATTGGGTTGGCAGGCCAGTATCAGTCTTGAAGATGGTTTGGCAAATACTTATCAATGGTTCTTGCAGCATCAGGAGCGATTACGTGGTTGACTCAGTAAAACTACCTGAATTATTTTGACTAACTTATTTGTGTCTGAAGGCACCATGATTAGCATTCTTGATTATTCTACGACACGATGTCTCACATCTGAAAAACCCTCTTGCTTTGAAACGCTAGAAAATGGTAAGGGCACCTTGTTGAAAATTCCTGATAGTGCCGGCAAAATTGCCGAGGGTGGCTTGCGTCTGCAGGGCTTCTATAAAAAAAACAGTCAAGATAAACCACTCATCACTGTCATAACTGTAGTTTATAATGGTGCAGCATTTTTGGAAGACACAATCAAAAGTGTGCTTGAGCAAACCTACGATAATGTTGAATACATTATTGTAGATGGCGGTTCAAAAGATAATACGCTGGATATTATTAAAAAATATGATCATGCGATTGATTACTGGGTAAGTGAACCGGATAAAGGCATGTATGATGGCTTGTCTAAAGGATTTCAAACGGTTAGTGGCACCATCATGGCCTATCTGAATGCAGGAGATCTTTATGTTAAAACAGCACTGGAAGCGGTTGTGTCCACATTCAAGAAAACGGGTTGTGAGTGGCTGACAGGTATGAGAAGTGTCTGCAATGAAGCTAATCAGATAATAAAAGTGGATACTCCTTTCAGGTATAAACCAAGTCTGATAAGAAAAGGCGTGTATGGAAAATATTTGCCTTACATACAACAGGAGTCTACATTTTGGCGTAAAGATTTATTGTCTGCCTTGGATATGAGTTTTTTCAAGCGTTTACGCTATGCAGGAGATTACTATTTATGGTTCTGTTTTTCAATGCTTGCGGAACTAAGGGTAGTACAAGTACAGTTGGGTATTTTTAAATTGCATGAAGGCCAGCTTTCTGAAAGCCTGGATAAGTATTGGCTTGAAATAAAGGGTTTTTCTGAAAAACTAAGTCTTGTGAGTTATTTGGCTGTTTTACTGGAAGTTTTTCCCTGGGTGTTAAGTGATAAGTTCAGAAAGATTTTCCATTCATCCAGAATCACCCTCTCTAATAGTGAGTAAAAGCATGATTGTCCCTGTCATTATGGCGGGCGGTACCGGCTCGCGTCTTTGGCCTTTATCTCGTCAATTACACCCAAAGCAATTCCTGAAACTGTGTGGCGATAGTACGTTGTTACAGCAAACGCTTGCGCGTCTGAATGGACTGGATACGGCTGCTCCTTTAATTATTTGTAATGAAGACCACCGGTTTTTGGTGGCTGAACAAATACGCCAAATTAAATTGCAGGGGGCGGGTATTTTGCTGGAACCGGTTGGAAAAAATACGGCACCTGCGATTGCTTTGGCTGCATTACATGCATGCCAGGAAGGCCAGGATCCTGTATTGTTGGTACTGGCAGCAGATCACTATATCGCTGATGAAGCTGAGTTTCGAGATGTGGTAAATTCTGCATCGCAATTAGCCGAGCAGGGTAAGCTTGTAACCTTTGGTATTGTTCCCACTCATGCAGAAACAGGCTATGGTTATATTCAGCGTGGTGTTGCCTTTAGCCAGACAGGATATCAGGTTGTCCGTTTTGTTGAAAAGCCCAATCGTGAAAAAGCGGAAGCCTATCTGCAAAGTGGAGATTATTACTGGAATAGTGGAATGTTCATGTTTAAAGCCAGTGCATATCTTAAAGCACTGAGTGAATTCCGGCCGGATATTTTGGACGCTTGTAAAAAAGCGCTGCAGCAGGGTCAGAAGGATATGGATTTTATTCGTGTAAATGCAGACGCTTTTATTCAGTGCCCGGAAGACTCTATTGATTATGCAGTCATGGAAAAGACTAATGATGCAGCGGTCATTCCACTTGATGCTGGTTGGAGCGATATCGGTTCTTGGTCTGCTTTGTGGGAAATTGGCAATAAAGATGCTCATGGTAATGTATCCAAGGGTGATGTTTTAGCTTTGAATACGAACAATTGTCTGATTCATGCTGACCATAAACTGGTTGCTACCGTAGGCGTTGATAACCTTGTGGTTGTAGAAACCAAAGATGCGGTATTGGTAGTGCATAAAGATTGTGTTCAGGATGTTAAAAAAGTGGTAGAGGCCATTAAAAAAGACGGTCGCCACGAACATATAAATCATCGGGAAGTATATAGGCCATGGGGCGTATATGATTCTGTTGAGGCTGGTGAGAGATATCAGGTAAAACGCATTACAGTAAAACCTGGCGCTAAGCTATCGGTGCAAATGCATCATCACCGTGCAGAGCACTGGGTGGTTGTTAGCGGCACAGCTAAGGTTACCAATGGGGATAAGACCTTTTTGGTAACTGAAAATGAATCAACGTATATCCCTATCGGTGAAATTCATGCTTTGGAAAATCCCGGTAAAATTCCCTTGGAGCTAATTGAAGTGCAGTCAGGAAGCTACCTTGGGGAGGACGATATTGTTCGCTTCGATGACAAGTATGGACGCAGTTAATTGGTAAGCTATTTGAAAAATATAAATATCAATATTTTAAA
The DNA here is from genome assembly GCF_048381675.1 of Advenella sp. RU8. Classification (NCBI taxonomy): domain Bacteria; kingdom Pseudomonadati; phylum Pseudomonadota; class Betaproteobacteria; order Burkholderiales; family Alcaligenaceae; genus Advenella; species Advenella sp. RU8. The sequence continues at coordinate 178,431 of NZ_JBLWIS010000005.1, read as the reverse complement.
TGGCTAAAAACATCAAAGTTAAAACTTAAGAAGAGATGGTTTTTGAAAATATCTATTATTACTGTTTGCTTTAATAGTGAAGCAACAATTCGTGACACGATAGAGTCTGTGCTGGCGCAAAAATATTCAGATATTGAATATATTATTGTTGATGGAAAGTCGACAGATAAGACCATGGATATTGTTCGGGAGTATCAAGGTCGTATTGCAAAAATTATTTCTGAACCTGATAAGGGTATTTATGATGCAATGAATAAGGGAATCGAAAAAGCAACAGGCGATGTAATTGGTATTTTAAATTCTGATGATTTTTATCGTACAGAAAATTCTATCTCGGAAGTTGTTGTTGAATTTCAAAAATCAGCTACCACTGATATGGTTTTAGGTGGTGTTGATTTTGTACATGAAGATGAATTGAATCATGCTGTAAGATACTATAAGGCAATTGGCTTTAAGCCTTGGAAGTTACGTTTTGGTCTTATGGCTCCACATCCTGCGGCTTTTATTCGTCGCGAAGCATATAAAAAAGTAGGCACTTATAAGCTTAATTATAAAATTAGTGCCGATTTTGATTTTTTTGTGCGTGCTTTGTTGGTACATGAGTTGAGTTTTATAACAGTAGATAAAGTCTGGGTAAGAATGCGTGTTGGTGGAGTAAGTACTTCCGGTTTGCAAAGCTATAAGGTTTCAACTCAAGAAATGCTTCGTTCATTTAAAGAAAATGAGAGATATACTAATTTTTTATTTTTGCTTTTAAGGTTGCCATTGAAATCGTTACAGTTAATTAAACGTGAAAAGAAAAAAGAATAAAGAAAATTTTAAAAGAAGCTTACCTGGCACCAAAACCGGTCAGCATTGTACGAATAGTTAATAAAATAATATAAAAATCAAATGAAATTGAGCAGTTTTTTATGTAATAAAAATCATGTTCAATTTTTACTTTTGTTTCATCTGAGTTTGCGGCATAACCATGTCGAACCTGTGCCCATCCAGTAATGCCTGGTTTAACCACATGCCGGTAGCTATAAAATGGGATTTGCTTATCAAACTCTTCAACAAAACTGGGTTGTTCAGGTCGTGGCCCAATCAGGCTCATATCACCTTTAATAATATTTAAAAATTGTGGCAGTTCATCAATACGAAGTTTGCGAATAATTTTACCAACCCGGGTAATTCTTGGGTCATCTTCTCCCGCAAATTTTTCAGGGGCAGCCCTGTCAAAGCGCATACTGCGTATTTTGTATATGGTAAAGGGCTTATTCCCTTGCCCAATTCTGGTTTGTGTATAAAAAACAGGCCCGGGGCTTTCCAGTTTAACCAATATCGCGGTAAGTAAAACGATGGGTATTGTAATGGGAAGTGTAAGTATTACAATTAACCAATCCAGGCATATTTTTACTCTTTCATAAAATACAGAAGGTAAAAGAGCACCTATATTATTTTCAGACATATTGCGTATTCTGACTCTGCCAGTGACAGATTCAAAAATTTGATTGGCATTGTAAATGGGTGTTCTTTGCAAGGCACATTGGGTTAGAAAACGTTGCCACTCTGGCGTAATAGTGGCAAAATCAGCCACTATGGCATCGTAACGCTTCTCATTAAGTATGGGTATTGATAAAGGACGCGCATCAATAGTGTTAAGCGCCAATAGCTCTTGGGTATTGGGTTGTACAACAACGGCCAGTTTGGGAATACGGTATTTATATGTGAAAATATACTCTATATATAGCCATACCAAAGTAATGAGACCGCTGGTTATAATAATTAGCCTGGATGCATTTATTTGAAATAAAAAGGTGCCTAGAATTACACATAAATATACAAAAAATATTTGTGGGGCAATCAGGAAAGCAGATCTTCCACCCGGGTAAGAAGCAGTTAATGAATTGCACCAGGTATGGCTTAAAACAAAGGCAATACTGGAAAGCCAAAGCGCATTGAATTGGCCATTATCAATGTAGTTTATATCCCTAAAACCAATATGTATGGCAAAAGGCAGGGCAACGGCAATGCACCATCCCAGCATTAATGAAAACGTACGGGACAGTAAAATTTGTTCGTGTAATTTATGAAAACGTCTTTGTGAAAAATTTTTCATGCAGATTTATAAAATGATGTCTGTATTTTTATATTCATCGGCTATTGTATGTCACTATGTGACAGTAAGGTCTGACATAGTTGCTACATTTATGATTGTTTATTATTAATTGCCCTCATGTCGTAAGAATTATTGTTTTAAACTTGCGGAATTTTTTCCATTTTCGTAGCCAAGACCTAATCAGCTCAACGTCTCAGAGTGCAAACTGGGCAGTACAATTGGGTTTGGTGCTCATCCACTAGGGTAAGCTAACGCTTGGGCAACACAGGTAAAATTCCAGGTTATAGGTCTTTGATGTAATTTTTGGTATTTGCTGTGTAAAAACGGTAAACTTCTTTTTTCTTCATTGCTTCAAGGCTATGACAATTTTCGTAACCGGTGGCGCCGGTTTTATAGGCAGTAATTTCATCCTGGATTGGCTTGGCCAATCTGGCGAGCCTGTTGTAAATATAGATAAGCTCACTTATGCAGGCAATCTGCAAAGCCTGTCTTCTATTGAAAATCACCCCGGTTACCATTTTGTTCAAACCGATATTGCCAACCAAAATACCATCTCCCAGCTGTTAACCCAATATCGGCCTAGGGCAATTATTAATTTTGCGGCCGAATCGCATGTGGACCGTTCCATTCATGGGCCAGCCAGCTTCATACAAACCAATATCGTGGGCACTTTCAGTTTGCTGGAATGCGTTCGCGCTTATTGGCATACATTGGCTGCTTCTGAAAAGGAGAATTTCCGTTTTCTGCATGTGTCTACCGACGAAGTCTACGGTTCTTTATCGTTAGCAGAGCCGGCATTTACAGAGTCGTCCTGCTACCAGCCTAACAGCCCGTATTCTGCCAGTAAGGCGGCCTCTGATCACTTGGTGCGGGCGTGGCACCATACTTATGGCTTGCCTGTGTTAACCACCAATTGCGGTAATAATTATGGCCCGCGTCAGTTTCCTGAAAAGCTTATTCCACTGGTGATTATGAATGCGCTGGCAGGCAGGCCTTTGCCCATTTATGGGGATGGCTTGCAAATACGTGACTGGCTGTATGTAGGCGATCATTGTGCGGCCATTTCGACGGTATTGGCCAAAGGCATACCGGGGGACACTTACAACATTGGTGGTGGCAATGAACGCACCAATCTGGATGTTGTGCAAGCCATATGTGATGTGCTTGATGAAATCCGCCCGCGTGCAGGCGGGCAGTCATACCACCGGCAAATTGCTTTTGTGGCAGACCGCCCCGGCCACGACCGGCGTTATGCCATTAATGGCACTAAAATAGTGCAGGAACTGGGTTGGCACCCGCAGGAAACTTTCACAACGGGTTTGCAAAAAACCATCCAGTGGTATTTAAATAACAGTGATTGGGTGCAAGGCGTGCAAAACGGTTCTTACCGCGACTGGATGGCTTTGCATTATGGCCATCATCATGGCAATGGGGGCAGGGTATGACGCAGCGTAAAGGCATTATTCTGGCGGGTGGCTCGGGTACACGCTTGTATCCGGTTACGCTGGCGGTGTCCAAGCAGTTGCTGCCGGTTTACGACAAACCCATGATTTATTACCCCCTAAGTACCTTAATGCTGGCCGGTATCCGCGATATTCTGCTTATTTCAACGCCTTGGGATTTGCCACGGTTCCAGCATTTGTTGGGTGATGGCAGCCAATGGGGGCTTAACATTAGCTATGCAGAACAACCCAGTCCCAATGGTCTGGCCCAGGCTTTTATTATTGGCCGCCAGTTTGTGGGTAATAGTTCGGTTGCCCTGGTATTGGGCGATAACGTTTTCTACGGGCATGACTTGCCCCGCCAGTTAGCGCGCGCCTGTGCCCGGGAAGAGGGCGCCACGGTATTTGCCTATCATGTGCAAGATCCCCAGCGTTACGGGGTGGTGGGGTTTAATGGGCAGGGCAAGGTGGTTTCTTTGGAAGAAAAACCCAAACAACCCAAATCCAATTTTGCCGTTACCGGCCTGTATTTTTATGACAACCAGATTCTTGATATTGCTGCCTCATTAAAGCCTTCGGCACGCGGAGAGTTGGAAATTACCGATTGCAATTGTGCTTACTTGAATAAAGGGCAGCTTTCGGTTGAGCTAATGGGCCGTGGTTATGCCTGGCTGGATATGGGTACGCATGAAAGCCTGATTGATGCGGGTAATTTTATTCAAACCATTGAAAAGCGGCAGGGGTTAAAAGTGTCCTGCCCAGAGGAAATTGCCTATCGCAAAGGCTTTATTAGTGCCACCCAGCTTGAAGCATTGGCACAGCCCTTGGCCAAGAATGAGTATGGCCAGTACTTGTTGCGCCTGGTTAAAAATAGTTGAATCATGAAGATTATTAAAACCCGGCTTGCCGATGTCTTGCTTGTTGAACCTGATGTGTTTGCCGATGAGCGTGGTTTTTTTATGGAAAGCTTTAATGCCAGGAAGTTTGAGCAGGTGGTGGGAAGGCGGGTAAGTTTTGTGCAAGACAACCATTCCCGTTCCCAGGCCAATGTATTGCGGGGCCTGCATTATCAAATTCAACAGCCGCAGGCCAAGCTGGTAAGAGCGATTGTTGGAAAGATTTTTGATGTGGTGGTGGATTTGCGCCGTTCATCGCCCACGTTTGGGCAATGGGTGGCAGAAGAGTTAAGCGCCGAAAATAAACGCCAGGTTTGGATTCCTGAAGGTTTTGCGCACGGGTTTTTGGTGCTGTCCGAGGTGGCCGAGGTGGAGTATAAAACCAGTGATTACTATGCGCCTGAACATGAGCGTTGCATAGCCTGGAATGATCCGGATATTGATATACAGTGGCCATTGACGGCGGCCCCCGTCTTATCTGTCAAAGACCAGTCTGGAAATAGTTTACGAAACAGTGAGTTGTTTGATTAACGGGCGTTTGATTGAGCTTTGGCTCTTTTTATCCGAGCTTAGGATTGCCTTTCTTTCTTCACCCGCCGCTTATGCTCTTTTTGCGTCAGGCATTTCATTAAAAAACCGACCAGGCCAATATTGCCTGAAACCGTAACACGTGGCAGGCCAAACAAATCATCCTCTTTCAGGGCCAGTCCCTTTACCGTTAACGTGGCATTGGTATAGCCCGCCTGGCGGGTCATTTCCCTTACCGCGGCAGATTCATCCCCATACGGGTAGCAAAAGGCGGTAACTGGTACGCCAAAAACGGCTTCTAATCCGTGTTTGGAGGCTTCAATTTGCCGCCGTGCCTCATCTTCCGGCAGCTGGGTTAAATGAACATGGTCTATGGTATGTGAACCAATTTCCTGCCCGGCATTGGCCCAGTTTTGTATTTGTTGTTCGTTCATCAGCCCCGAGCGGGGAATGCCTTTTTCAATATCCCAGTGGTTATGCCCGCCCGGGTGCCCGGCCACAAAGTAGGTGGTGGCGGTAAAGCCCAGACGTTGCAGAACGGGCAGGGCATTGTCGTGTACATTGGTGTAGCCGTCATCAAAGGTGATCCCGAAAACCTTGCCGCTTTTTTTTCCTTCCAGATAGGGCAGCAGGTCTTGCATGCTTAGGCCACGGTAGCCCAGCCGTTTAAGCCATTGCATTTGTTGCGCAAATTTTTTGGCTGGCACGCATAGGCCACGGTAGGGGGTGCCTTTGGGGGGCAGGTCGGCAATCTGGTGGTACATCAGAATAGGTATCATGGCTGCAAAGGCAGGCCCAAAGCCTGCTGGTACGTGTTCAGGGTTTTACGGGCAAAGGTGTCCAGGTTAAAGTGCTGTTCAGCCGTTTGGCGGCTGGCCACCGAAATTTTGTGAAGTAGCGCGGGCTTATCCAGGATTTCCTGCAATAATGTTTGCAAGGCCTGCGGGTTTTGGGCTGCTACAATCCAGCCGTCTTTGCCATGCTGTATGTTTTCGGGCAGACCGCCCGCATTGCTGGCAATGGTGGGCAGGCCCAGGGCCATGCTTTCACGGCAGGCAAAAGAAAGCGCCTCTTTGTGTGACAGGACAAAGCCCAGGTCACAGGCCGCCAGAATGTCCCGCACATCGTCAACCAGGCCCGGGAAAACCAGCTGTTTTTCCATGCCCAGTGTTCTTACCCGGTTCATTTTTTCTTCATTGGGCGGGTCGCCGGCCATGATAATGCGGCAGCGGATTTTAAGGTTTTCTGGCAGTTGCGACACGGCTTGCACCATTTCCAGCCAGCCTTTTTCATAATCGGTGCCACCGGTGCTGCCTAGCAAAATCAATTCCCCATTGGCGGCTTCATTACCCAGCAAGGCCTGGCGGCATTGTTGTTTGTGCTGGGCACTGGCGGGGGCAAAATACAGGGTATCTATGCCGTGGTGAATCATGTCCAGCGGGATATGCGCATAGGGCGAGTTGTGGAACATGTCCGCCACAAAGCGGCTAACCGCAATAATGCGGTCGGTGGCCAGTTTGGCCCTTAGTTTGTGCCCAAAACTGCTCACGGGGTGGTCATTGTGTTTGGTAAAAATGATTTTAGGGCGGTGCTGTAGCCCCAGGCAGGCCAGCATGACGTGCCGGTGGTCTGCCGAGGCATTCACATGAATAATGTCAAAGTTTTCCTGTTGGATCCGCTTCCTGAGTTGCTTTATTTCGGGCAAGAGTTTGCCAATGCGCGAGTTGATGCCCTGGTCTATGCACCGTACATTGGGAACTGCCTGGGCAAAGCGGTACAGGCGGCTGGTGCCGGGGGTGGCCACGAAGCATTCATGTTCTGGCGCCAGCTGGGCAAGCAGGTTGATAATATACGTGGCATGCCCACCGCCGTTTCGTTTATGGAAATTGGTAAACAGGATTTTCATTGTTTTAATTTCTGGTCATGAGTTTTTTGTTCCACCACCCCGTCGCTTCGAGGAAATACCTTGTGGCTCAAGGCAACCACCCCGTCAGGCTTCGCCTGCCACCCCTCCGCAGAGGGGAATTGTTTGAATTCTTTGCCCTGATCAAAAAAGTTTAGAAAATTCCCCTCCGTGGAGGGGTGGCGCGTAGCGCCGGGGTGGTTATCCGCGCCGTGGTAATGCAAAGCAGAGTGGTAATGCAAAGCGCCGTGCTGGTACAAAGCGCCAAGCTTGCACATAGCCCCAGGGAAGTTACTCACCATCAAACGCACTGGTATCGCTTTCAGGAACGATTTCAGACACCAGCACCCGGTCAATCCGGTGCTTGTCCATGTCCACCACTTCGAATTTGTAGTTTTCCCATTCCACGCTTTCGGTTTCAGTCGGAATGTGCCCTAACTGGTGCATGATGAAGCCGGCAATAGTGTGGTAGGACTCGTCTTCTTCTTCCGGGAATTTAACGGTGGATGCGAAAATTTCACGGAAGCGGTCCAGTGACACGCCACCATCCAGCAACCAAGAGCCATCCTTGCGCTGCACGGCGTCCGAAACCTGGTTTTCATTAATCGGAATCGCGTGACCCACCAATACTTTCAGGATGTCGCGTAGGGTCACCACGCCTTCCACTTCGCCATATTCGTTAATGACCACCGCAATTTCAGAGCGGTTTTTTTGCAGGGCTTCCAGCAGGTCCATGGCGCTAATGGTTTCGGGGACATACAGGGCCGTTTTGGTAATCGACTCGATGTTGATTTGATGCAGTTTGATTTGCTGCTCGAACAGGCTGCCGGCATCCACAATGCCAATAATATTGTCAAGTCCGTCCCGGCAGACCGGGAAGCGGGAATAGGGGCTATCGGCAATGCGCAGCAGCGTTTCTTCAAGCGGGGAATTCAGGTCTATATAGTGAATATCCGAGCGTGGCGTCATGATGGTGCCAATATGCTTGTCATCCAGTTGCAGTGCCCTGGCCACAATATCATGCTCGGTTTTTTCAAACAGGCCGGCGGTGGCGCCTTCTTTTAGCATGCCGCTAATGTCCTCTTCGGTTAACGAGCTGTTTTTGCTGTCATGCAGGCGCAGGACTTTCATGATGAAGTCGGTGGAAAACGACAAAACGGCAACAAAGGGTGACACAATCCGTGACAGCCAGGTCATAGGCACGGAAATAAACATGGCGACCGCTTCAGGGTATTGCATGGCAATGCGCTTGGGCACCAGTTCGCCAAGAATTAATGACGCATAGGTAATGCCAATCACCACGGTTGCCAGTGAAAACTCATAGGCATAACCACTAATTGGCTGAATATTAAGGAAAAAAGGAGTCAGTCTGGATACGATAGAGGCTTCACCGAAGGCACCGTTGAAAATCCCGATCAGGGTAATGCCGATTTGTACCGTGGACAGAAAGCGGCTTGGGCTGTCGGATAGTTTCAGGGCTGCAGCCGCGCTTTTACTGCCGTTGTCGGCTTTGTTTTGCAGGCGAATGCGTTTGGAAGAAACAATGGCGATTTCAGACATTGCGAAAAGACCATTGACTAGAATGAGTCCTAATATGATAAGGATATCCATGACTTGTGGGCGGCTTGCCGCCTTAAACTCCTGTAGTTGAAAAAAATATTTTACAGGTTTCAATTGATAATTCGGGGTCTGCCGATATTTTCCAATATTTATTTGGCATTATTTGATGCAGGATAAAATATTTTTAACCAATTTTTGCGCTTTGCAATATGGGTTAAGATACTCTCGTTTACTGTTGCAATTTTTTTGTGTTGGGCACTATGTCTTTGTTTGTTCCGGTTCATGAAGCTCCCCGCGCTGGCTATCAACCCGAGGTAGATGGGTTGCGGGCACTTGCCGTGATGGCTGTATTGTTTTTCCATGCCGGGTTTTCCGTGTTTGGGGGCGGGTTTACGGGGGTTGATGTTTTCTTTGTGATTTCCGGCTATTTGATAACCCGGATTTTAATCGACAGTTGCCAGGCTGGCTCATTTAGTTTTACCCGCTTTATGGTACGGCGGATTGCGCGGTTGTACCCGGCCCTTTTATTTACCCTGTTGCTGTGTCTGGTCCTGGGCTTTCTGGTCTTTTCGCCTGGTGATTATATCTCCCTGGCCGAGTCAACCATATATGCCTTTTTTTCGGTGTCCAATATCAAGTTCTGGCTGGGGGCAGGGTATTTTGATACTTCTTCTGAGACCAACCCATTGCTGCATACCTGGTCGCTAGGGGTAGAGCAGCAGTTTTATCTGGTTTGGCCATTTATTGTTTATGGCGCGTACAGGCTTAATGCCCGTCTGTTGCCCTGGGTGCTGGCATTGTCGGGGCTGCTTTCCCTGCTCGCCTCGCAGTGGTATACGCAGGTGGACCCTTCGGCCAATTATTTCCTGACCCCATTCAGGGTGTTTGAGTTTGCCATTGGCGGCTTGCTGGTTTTTGCCGTGCGCCGCTTTGTGTTAGCCAATGTCTGGCAAGAGCTAATCATGCTGGCGGGCTATGCCTTGTTGGCATGGGGCGTGTTCATGTTTGATAAAACAACCGCTTTTCCGGGCTTCAACGCGCTGGTGCCGGCACTGGGGGCCGCCCTGTGTATTTTTGCCAGTGGTGCCCGTTATGCCGGTTGGCTGCTCAGGAACCGGCTTGCGGTGTTTATCGGGCTCATTTCTTATTCGGTATATTTGATTCATTGGCCGTTGATCGTTTTTTATAAATACTATATTTACCGTCCCTTGGTGCCGGCCGAGCAATTGGCCTTGGTGGTATTGCCCCTGTTTTTGGGCTATGCCATGTATGTATGGGTAGAGAACCGTTACCGGCGCATGAATCTGGCCAGTTGGTATTTCAAGGAAATGCTGCTGCGGGTCGGTGCGGTGGCGGTGGTGTTACTGCCCGCTTTTTTTATACTGACGCAAAACGGCATGCCATTCAGGATGAATACGCATTTCAGCCAGCATACTTTTGATTCCCCCCGTTTTCACGAAGAACAGTACGGTGGGGCCGGATATGAAATGGGTAGCCAAACCCTTGGCGACCCCCAGGCCCTGTTTCATGAGGCCGTTTTTTTGGGTGACAGTTACGCGCGGCAGTTTGCCTACGGGCTAGACCAGGTGTTGGCAGGGCAAGGTATAAAAATAGACACGTCATTTGAAGATGGCTGTTTTTTTGGGCCAGGCTACACCCGTATCCTGGATGGTATCGCCCGCCAGGATTGCCAGGACCGGCTAGACTACGCCTTGCAGACGGCATTTACTTCTCGAATTCCCCTGATTTATGCGGTCAGTTTCCGTAATTACCAAAATACCCTTGGCAAGGCCGATGGCAGCCGGGTTCGCCTGTCTGATGAGGCCTATGCACTTTTTCTGCAGGCCAATTTTGATGCCATCCATGAGCGGATCGGGCTGGATAACCCGTTAATCATCATCGGTGCACCGCCCGGGGCAGGTTCGCAGGTGGGGCTGGCTTCCTGTGTAGACAGGCCTGGCTATTTGCCGCTGACTTGTGCCAAATACCTGGAGTTGCCACGGGAACAGGGCAATGCCTGGCAAATTAACCAGATGCTGGCCCAATACGCTTTGTCCCGATTCAACGTGATTTTTATTGATCCCTATGACATTTTATGTGGTGAACGGTTGTGCCAAACCATGCAAGCGGGCCGCTTCCTGTATTCAGACGGCACTCACCTGTCACGTGATGGCTCCCTGTTGGTTAGCCAGAAAATTGTGCCTGAGTTAATGCGTGCATGGGGCCTTGAACCAGACAAGGAATAGGGCCTTGTGTTTATGGCTGTGCCGGGGTTTTCCGCATAAGCCCTTCCTGGGCACTGGAAGCAACCAGGCGACCACGGCGGTCAAAAATATTGGCCCGGCAAAAGCCTCTGGCATTACTGGCGCTGGGTGATTCTATGGCATATAGCAACCATTCATTCATGTTTGCCGGGCGATGAAACCACATTGCATGGTCAATGCTGGCCATTTGCATGGATGGGCTGAAGGCGGATTGTCCGTGTGGCAGCAAGGCGGTAAGCAACAAATGAAAGTCAGAGGTATAGGCCATCATGGACTTATGCAGCAACGAGTCTTCGGGCAGGATGCCGTTGGCCTTGAACCAGAAATTTGAACAGGGTAAATGAGCCCCTGGATTCAAAGGGTTAATGGGGTTAACCGGACGAATATCGATAGGTGGTGTTTGCATGACACGTTTGGCCCATGCTGGGGGCAGTTCTGCGGCAATTGACCGGAATATATCAATTTCACTTTGCAGGCTTTCCGGTGACGGCACCGTGGGCATGGTGGCCTGGTGTTCAAATCCCGGTTCGCTGGCCTGAAAGCTGGCGGACATGAAAAAAATGGGGCGCTCATGCTGTATGGCAACTACACGCCGTGCCGAAAAACTGCCGCCATCGCGGATGCGTTCCACTTCGTAGCGGATAGGTTCATTGGTATCCCCGGGTAGCAGGAAATAGGCATGCATGGAATGCGCCTCCCGTTCCTGTTTGGTGATGGTTCTGGAGGCAGCCATGAGGGATTGGCCGAGTACCTGACCACCGAAAACGCGTCCCGAACCAAAAAGGTCGATGCTTTCACCAAGGAAAGTATTGCTATCAAGGGCAGTCAGTTTGAGTTGTTCTGTCAGGGCAGTCAGTGCTTGGTTCATTGCGGGATCAGGAATGTAATGTTCAATGCTGGAAGTTTAGCAGCTAACGTGAAAAATGTTGATGGGTTGTCTTTTACGGGCAAAGTCTGGCAGGCAATGGCAAGTACCGGTCATGACACCGTGCATGGACTTGGGTCAGGACGTGTCTGCACGCTGAATGCAGAAAGTATTTTTGTTTGACGTGACGCAAGTGTTTTTTGTAACCTGCAATGTAAGTTTTAGTAAAATGAAGTAAAATTAAATTGTTTGAATAGTTAAGAAATGTAAAGTTTGTGCATTGTAAATATTCATAGTGCGCACCTTGAGGGCAAGGTTCGGGTTTTTGTGTTTTCGGCTTAATTATGAATAGGCACGGGTTTTTGTACATGGTAATGAATAAACAGTTCATGCATATAATGCGTTGGTTGCTGGTGTCTGGTTTGGCTTTTCTGTCATTGGCTGGGCATGCCCGGGCATATCATAATCATGATATTGCGGCCAACTTGCCAGTGGTTTCCGTGGTGGTGGGTACTCAGATGCCCAAAACCCTGAATGAGTTTGCCTCCGCTTTTTCCAGTTTTTTGCATGAAAAAATAGGTTCTGACGTAGAGTTCATGCAAATAAGCGGGGAAGGAGGCATGATCAGTGCCGATTATGTCACCCAGTCTGCCGGGGATGGTAGTGTTTTTTTGCTGTCAACGCATTCAACCCAAGGCGTTAACAGCATGTTGCAAAAAGACAATTCCTATTCTCCTGAGCAGGATCTTGTCAATATTGGCATGATTGGAACCTCTCCTGCCGCGCTTGTCGTGCCGGCCAACAGTCCGTTCCATACATTTTCACAATTGTTAGAGGCCATTCGCCTTAATCCGGCCGATTACCGGATAGGCTATTACAACAGCACCTCGCAGGTTGCCGCCGGGTTATTCAATTATTATGCTGATTTAAATGTCAACATCATGCCTTATACAAACCGGCAAATGCTATTGCATGAACTGGCGATAAACGGGATACAGTTTGCTTTTCTTGATGGTATTTTTATTGCCGACCTACTGGCAGAAAATAAAATCCGTGTATTGGCCACCACCGGAGATATTCCGGGGCTTGATATGAGCATGGTAGAGTCAACCACAAAACTGCATCCGGATTTCGTCCTGGAAGGGTGGGTTGGTGTGGCGGCACCCAAGGGCGTGGCCCCTGAGGTGGTAACAAAAATGCGCTCCGTGCTGCGAGAATCCGTATCTGACCCCAAGGTAAAGCTGGCCATGCAAAAAACAGGTTTAAAGCCCCTTGACAAGGTTTGCCTGAATATTGATAAATTCATTCAGTATGAGGCAGAGCGTTGGCGCAAGCGAATCACGCTGGCTAAAATCAGGCCCCGCTAAGGTTTGTGGCTGGCATTGTTCATAAGCTTAAAAATTTGCCAGCCTAGTTGTTTGCCCTGATTTCCGCGTGGCGTTTTTCCATTTCTTGACGTAGTTCGCGGCGTTGTTGCGCGGCAATGAAACGATGTTTTTCTTCTTCCGTCGTGGGAGTAAGCTGGGGTACTGCCGTAGGTTGTCCATTATCGTCAACCGCAATCATGGTGAAATAGCAGCTGTTGGTGTGGCGCACGAATTGTTCCCGAATGTTTTCCGTGACGACTTTAATGCCAATTTCCATTGAGGTTTTGCCGGTGTAGTTAACGGATGCGTAAAAATTCACCAGTTCGCCTACATGAATCGGTTGGCGGAACATGACCTGGTCTACTGACAGGGTAACCACATAGGTACCCGCATAACGGCTGGCACAGGCAAAAGCCACCTGGTCAAGGTATTTCAAAATGGTGCCACCGTGTACATTACCGGCAAAGTTGGCCATGTCGGGGGTCATTAGAATGGTCATGGAAAGTTGGTGTGGCTTGTTGTGGCTCATGGCGATATTGCAGGGGGTATTTGAAAATTGAATTATACCGAATTTAAACCGCTTGCCCCACGGTAAGTTTGGGGCAAGGTGGGTTGTGGCCTCGTTGAAGACAAATCACTGCGGCATGCCAAGCTTTTGCAGAGGCTTGGTTAGCGAACGAACAACTGGCTCTATGTAGGCGACAGGGGCTGGGTTAAAATAGGTGCTGGTTTTTCAACAGGAGCAGTGGTAATGCTGGCACAACGCTACGAAGAAGTAAAAAAAAGGGTGGAACAGGCTTGTATCAGGGCAGGACGTGAACCTGACAGTGTACGGATATTGCCGGTTAGCAAAACCTTTGGGCCCGATGTGCTCCAAGAGGCAATCAATGCCGGCCTGCGCCGTTTTGGTGAAAATAAAGTGCAGGAAATGAAGCAAAAAGCCGAAGTGTTTCACGAGTATCCCATTGAGTGGGTCATTATTGGCTATATGCAAACCAACAAGGCCAAGGAAGTGGCCCGTTATGCCGCTGAAGTCCAGTCTATGGACCGGCTGGACTTGGCCTTGGCGCTGGATAAACGCTTGCAGCTTGAAAACCGCACGATAGATGTGCTGGTGCAGGTAAAAACCAGCCCCGAGGAAAGCAAGACCGGCATGCCAGCCGAGGCGGTGCCGGCGTTTTTACAGGAACTCAAAGCTATGCAAACGCTTCGCCCAATGGGGTTGATGACGGTTGCTGAAAATAGCGATTCTGAGGCAAAGGTGCGGGCATGTTTTGCTGCCTTGCGTCATTTAAGGCAGCAATGTCAAGATCAGACCGGATTGGCGCTGCCTACCCTTTCGATGGGCATGAGCGGTGATTTTGAATGGGCCATTCAGGAAGGCTCTACCGAAGTCAGGATCGGTTCGGCCATTTTTGGCCAGCGTGATTATGCTTAAGACTTCCGGCAACCACCCCGTCAGGCTGCGCCTGCCACCCCTCCAGGGGAGGGGAATTTTCTTTCTTCGTGGAAACGACTGTACTACACATTCCCCTCCTGCGGAGGGTTGGCGCGCAGCGACGGGGTGGTTACACGCAAAAATCAAATAGTTTGCATCTAATTACCGTAGTTTTGCAGGCCTTCCAGGTCTTCTACGCAGATAGCCCCATACTCCACGCTTAACAGGCCGTCTGCCTCCAGTTTTTTCAGGGCCTGGTTGGCCCGCTGGCGTGAAACCCGGGCCAGGTAGCCTAGCTCTTCCTGGGTTATTTCCATGCGATTGCCAATGCCTGGATACAGGCGCGAGTTGCAAAGTTCGGCCAGGCAGCGCGCGATACGGGCATCGGCATTTAGCAGGCGGTCGTGTTCGGCTTTGCCGACAAAGTGTCCCACCCGTTCGTTAAGCAGGTGCAGCAAATAGCGGTTGAAAGGGATGCTATTGTCCAGCAGCCATTCAAACGTGTAGGCCGGCATTTTGGCAATGGTGGAATGGCGCAGCGCAATAATGTCATATTTGCGTTGTTCTTTTTTCAGCAGGCTGCCTTCACCCACCCAACCCCCTGAAGGAATGCCAATGAGTGCCGCGACCTTGCCGTCGGCATTGCCGACCGAGATGCGGATTAATCCTTCAATAACGCCAATCCAGTGATCGGAAGATTCGCCCTTGCGCACAATCATGGCGCCTGGCGGATATTGATGCACCTTAATGTCCTGCCTGACCCGTTCTTGATGTTCGGGGGCCAGAAGAGGAAACCAGCTGGAGAGATGTGGAGCAAATTCAGTCATAAGGACTTACCCTAGAAGCGGTCAAAATGTCACCGTAACGACAGTTAGATTACATTCAACAGGCTAACTTTGCAATACATTAAAAAGAATAATTACACAAGATTGATCCATCCGTTTTTATTTCTAATTTAAAGTTTTAGTGGTAAACAGAATAAAACGGAACAAGTCATGCTAGAGACACAATATACAAGGAGACAACATGGCTCACGCTATGTATGGTGCTGGTCCGGAAGCGGGTCTGGACACATTTCCGGCCTTGCTGTTGCATCACGCGCAAGTTCGCGCTGACAAACCGGCATTGCGAGAAAAAGATCTGGGCATTTGGCAAACCTTAAGCTGGGCACAAGTTGCCCAGGAGGTTCGGCAAACTGCCTGCGGCCTGGCCGCATTGGGCGTCAAGAAAAATGATCATGTGGCGGTCGTCGGTGAAAACCGTCCCCGCCTGTACATGGCCATGATGGCAGCCCAGTCCCTGGGGGCCATTCCTGTGCCCATGTACCAGGATGCGGTAGCGCAGGAAATGGTTTATGTGCTGCAGGATGCCGGTGTGCGGGTGGTGGTAGTGGAGAACCAGGAGCAGGTGGACAAAATGATCGAGGTGCGCGAACAGGTGCCCGATCTTGCCCATGTGGTTTACGATGATCCGCGTGGCCTGCGCCACTACACCGACGAGCTGTTGCTGTCATGGGAAAAACTGCAAGAAAAAGGGCAGGAATATGATCTTGCCAAGCCCGGTTTTTTTACTGACACGGTGCAAAGCCTGAAGGCTGATGATACGGCTGCCATGTTCTATACCTCTGGCACCACGGGCAAGCCCAAAGGCGTGGTGCTTACCCATCACGCCCTTATCGACCGTGCCCGGGTTATCCAGAAACTGGAAAACCTGACCGACAAGGAGGAGGTACTGGCCTATTTGCCACCGGCCTGGATCGGGCAAAACATGTTTTCCTATACCCAGCTTCTGGTGACCGGTTTTACCGTGAATCATCCCGAGTCACCGGCGACGGTGTCGATTGACATGCACGATATCGGACCAACCTATTATTTTTCTCCTCCACGGGTGCTTGAAGACCTGCTAACCCAGGTCATGATCCGGATGGAAGATGCGGGTAGCCTTAAAAAGGCTATGTTCAAGTCATGCATGGCGCTGGCCAAACGGGTGGGCACCCGAATCCTTGATAAGGAACCGGTCGGCATATGGGATCGTTTCAGGTATTCGTTGGGTGACTGGTTGGTTTATGGTCCTTTGCGTAACGCCCTGGGCATGAGTCGGGTTCGGGTAGCCTATACGGCCGGTGAGGCGATTGGCCCTGACCTGTTTTCTTTCTACCGTTCAATTGGTATTAATTTAAAGCAATTGTATGGTTCCACCGAAACCTCGGTATTTGTCTGTGTGCAAAGCGATGGTAATGTCAGGGCTGATACCGTGGGGCCGCCCGTTGAAGGAGTGCAATTACGTATTGCCGATAATGGCGAGGTGCAAATAAAAAGCCCGGGCCTGTTCAAAGAGTACTACAAAAACCCCGAGTCTACCAAAGAGTCGTTTACCACTGATGGCTGGTATCACACCGGGGATGCCGGGGTCATTGATGCCAACGGGCAGCTTAAGATTATTGACCGGGCCAAGGATGTGGGCAAATTGCGTGATGGCCGTATGTTTGCGCCCAAGTATGTGGAAAACAAGCTGAAGTTTTTTCCTTACATCAAGGAAGTGGTGGCGTTTGGGGCGGACATGGATTTTGTTTGTGCCTTTGTGAACATCGACCTTGAAGCGGTGGCCAACTGGGCCGAACGCCGTGGCCTGGCTTATGCCGGTTATACCGACCTGGCTTCAAAGCCCGAGGTCTATGACCTGATTGCCGATTGCATTAACCAGGTCAATATTGATGTGGCCAGTGATGAAATGCTGGCTGGATTGCAAATTCACCGTTTCCTGATCCTGCATAAAGAACTTGATCCCGATGATGGCGAGCTGACCCGAACCCGCAAGGTGCGCAGGGCATTTATTGCCGATAAATACAAAGTCTTGATTGATGCCTTGTTTGAAGGCAAGAAAAACCAGTTTATCGAGACTGAAGTCAAGTTTGAGGACGGACGTACCGGCAAAATTTCTGCCGATCTGAAAATTGCCGAAGGCAAAGTGGTGGATGTCAAGATGAAGAAGGCTGCCTGAGAATGATGAACGAACGAGAAAAGCAGATTGGTGACGTGATATTGGATATGCAAAGCATTTCCCTGTCATTTGGGGGTGTCAAGGCGTTAACCAATATTTCATTTAATGTTAAAGAGCATGAAATTCGTGCCATTATCGGTCCTAACGGTGCCGGTAAAAGTTCAATGTTAAACGTTATTAACGGGGTTTATGTGCCGCAAGAAGGCGGCATACAGTTCAGCGGTACTCATTTCAACCGCATGACGCCGCGCCGGGCTGCCGAAATGGGCATTGCACGTACCTTCCAGAACCTGGCCCTGTTCAAGGGGATGAGCGTGCTGGATAACATCATGACCGGTCGCAACCTGCGCATGAAAAGCGGCATCCTGTCCCAGGCATTCAGGATTTTTGGTGCCGAAAAGGAAGAAATCAGGCACCGCGAGTTTGTGGAAAACATTATCGACTTCCTGGAAATCCAGGCGTATCGCAAAACTCCGGTGGGGCGCTTGCCCTATGGCCTGCAAAAACGGGTTGACCTGGGCCGTGCGCTAGCCATGGAGCCCCGGCTGCTGTTGCTTGATGAACCCATGGCTGGCATGAACATCGAGGAAAAACAGGATATGAGCCGTTTCATCCTTGATGTTAACGATGAATACGGCACCACCATTGTGTTGATCGAACACGATATGGGCGTCGTGATGGATATTTCGGATCGTGTCGTGGTACTGGATTACGGCAAGAAAATTGGCGATGGCACACCGGCCGAGGTTCGTTCAAATGAAGAAGTGATTCGTGCCTATCTGGGCGTAGAGCATTGAGGGCATTATGGGATATTTCTTGGAAACTTTATTTGGTGGTCTGATGAGCGGCATGCTATATGCGCTGGTTGGACTGGGTTTTGTACTTATTTTCAAGGCATCGGGCGTCTTTAACTTTGCCCAGGGTGCCATGGTGCTGGTAGCGGCACTGTCGATGGCTCGGTTTTCAGCCTGGCTGCCCGAGTGGCTGGGTTTTGAAAGCATGTGGCTGGCCAATATACTGGCCTTCATTATCAGTGCCATTTTAATGGTCATGATTGCCTGGCTGGTAGAGCGGTTGGTGTTGCGCCACCTGGTTAACCAGGAAGCCACTACGCTGTTAATGGCTACCTTGGGTATCAGTTATTTTCTGGATGGTTTCGGCCAGACCTTGTTTGGCAGTTCGGTTTACACCATTGATGTCGGCATGCCCAAAGACCCGGCCTTTATTCTGGGCAACCTGTTCGAGGGGGGCATTCTGATCAACCTTGAAGACCTTACGGCGGCAGCGATTGCGGCTGCCCTGGTGGCCGCCCTGGCTTTCTTCTTCCAGTACACCTCTACCGGAAGGGCCTTGCGGGCCGTGGCTGATGACCACCAGGCAGCACAGTCGATTGGTATCCCCCTAAACCGCATCTGGGTCATTGTATGGGTGGTCGCCGGTATTGTGGCGCTGGTTGCGGGCATTATCTGGGGCTCCAAGTTCGGGGTGCAGTTTACGCTTTCCACCGCGGCATTGCGGGCTTTGCCGGTGGTTATCCTGGGTGGCCTGACCTCTGTGCCGGGTGCGATTATTGGCGGCCTCATTATTGGGGTGGGCGAGAAGGTGTCTGAAGCTTATCTGGGTCCCTATCTGGGGGGCGGCATTGAAATCTGGTTTGCCTATGTATTGGCTCTCACGTTCCTGCTGTTCCGTCCGCAAGGTTTGTTTGGCGAAAAGATTATCGACCGCGTATAGCGGCCAAGCGTAAAGGAAGTACATCATGTTATATCGTGAAAATGGGCAGTTCAAGACAAGCTACCGGGCCGATCAGCAGATCTTCCCGATCCGGCAGGATCGTGTCCTGATGGTTATTTTGCTGGCATTTGCCTTTTTGGCCGTGCCGGCAATGGCCAGTGACTATTTGTTAAGTGGCGTTGTTATTCCATTCCTTATTCTTTCCCTGGCGGCTATCGGCTTGAATATTCTGGTGGGCTATTGTGGCCAGATTTCATTGGGTAGTGGTGCCTTTATGGCGGTAGGCGCTTATGCTGCATGGAATTTCGGGGTGCGTTTTCCTGAAATGCCCTTAATATTGCAAATCCTGCTGGGCGGTTTCTTTTCCATGCTGGTAGGAATTGTATTTGGCATTCCCAGCTTGCGTATCCGTGGCCTGTATCTGGCGGTTGCCACGCTGGCGGCCCAGTTTTTTGTTGACTGGACTTTCCTGCGGATTCCGTTCTTTACAAATTATTCTTCTTCCGGCAGCGTGTCGGTGCCACCGCTAACCTTTTTTGGCTTTGATGTGCAAACACCGGTACAGAAATATCTGTTCATTCTTTTGCTGGTGGTCATTATTGCCCTGTTGGCCAAAAACCTGGTGCGCAGTGCGGTTGGCCGTGAGTGGATGGCCATCCGTGATATGGACGTGGCGGCTTCGGTCATTGGCATTCGCCCCATGTATGCCAAGCTTAGCGCCTTTGCGGTCAGCTCGTTCATCATAGGCGTGTCCGGTGTACTGTGGGGTTATATGCACCTGGGTTCATGGGAGCCGCTGGCCTTTGACCTGAACCGTTCTTTTCAACTTTTGTTCATGGTGATTATTGGTGGCCTGGGTTCTATCGTAGGCAGTTTTTATGGCGCTGCCTTTATTGTCCTGATCCCCATTTTGCTTAACCGGATTCCCGCCATGTTGGGTATTCCGATTGGGGTGGATACCGCTGCCCACATCGAGCATATGGTATTTGGTGCCCTGATTGTCTTTTTCCTGATTGCGGAACCGCATGGCCTGGCAAGATTGTGGAGTATTGCCAAAGAGAAGTTGCGGATATGGCCTTTCCCACATTAAAAATGTTCAAGTTTAACTGATTTGTCATTCATAAAAAACAGCAGTATCAATTTCTTCGGAGGAGACCGATATGAAATTAAGCTTTAAATCCATTACGGCAGCCCTGGCAGTTAGCGGTGTATTGGCGACGATTCCCCTGCAGGTACAAGCGGCAGATGAACAGTTTGTGCCCTTGTTTACCTATCGTACGGGTTCCTTTGCCCCCTTGGGTATTCCATGGGCCGATGGCAAGATTGATTACCTGAAACTGATTAATGAGCGCGATGGTGGCGTAAATGGCGTGAAAATCGCCTTTGAAGAATGTGAAACCGCCTATGCCACAGACCGCGGTGTTGAATGCTATGAGCGCCTGAAAAATGCCAAGGGTGGTGCTTCGGGCTTTGATCCGCAATCCACCGGCATTACCTTTGCGGTGTCAGACAAAGCCCCCATTGATAAGGTTAGCATCGAGACCGTTGGCTATGGCTTGTCGCAATCGGCCAATGGCAGCGTATTCAAGTGGAACTTTCCGCTGTTGGGTACTTATTGGACAGCGGCCGACGTAATGATCCAGGATATTGCCAAGAAGCTGGGTGGTGAAGATAAGCTTAAAGGCAAGAAAATTGCCCTGGTCTATCATGACTCTCCGTATGGCAAAGAGCCTATTCCATTGCTAAAGGCACGTGCCGAAGCCAATGGTTTTGAGCTGCAGTTGTATCCTGTAACAGCCCCCGGGGTGGAACAAAAATCAACCTGGCTGCAAATCCGTCAGAAACGTCCCGATTACGTCCTGCTTTGGAGTGCGGGTATCATGACCCCCACTTCCATTCGTGAAGCCCAATCTACCGGTTTCGCTCGCGACAAGATCTACGGTATTTGGTGGGCCGGCTCCGAGGGCGATGTCAAAGACCTAGGACAGGTTGCCAAAGGTTATAACGCCATCACCATCCACAATACCGGCGAAAGCAAGGGCAAAATTTACGATGACCTGAAAACTTATCTGTATGACAAGGGCCTTGAGTCAGGCAAAGACACCAAAGGTTCGCTGGCCTATAACCGTGGCATGGTGATTTCCATGTTGCAGGTGGAAGCCATTCGTGCCGCCCAGGAAAAATTCGGCAAAGGCCAGCACATGACCCCCGAGCAGGTGCGCTGGGGTTTTGAGAATCTGAACCTGACCGAAGAAAAGCTCAAGGAGCTGGGTTTTGATGAAATGCTGCGTCCTGTCAAAACCAGCTGCGAGAATCATATGGGTGATGACTGGGCCCGTATCGTACAGTGGGACGGCAACAAGTTTACGGTGGTTTCCGACTGGTATCAGTCTGACAAGAAATATGTAGACCCACTTGTCAAATCCGAGGCCGAGAAATATGCCACCGAGAAAAAAATCACCCCACGTGATTGTGCCGCCGAGTCGTAAGTAAATTGCAGTGCTTCGGGAAGCTGTATGCCCTGTTGCCGTTCCGTGCATGCACGGCAACAGGGGTGTGTGAGCGCAGCTTCCCACCTGACTTCAGGAAATGAGTATGGAAACCAAACAAGAGGCACCAAAAGCCTTATTAGATGTGAATGGTATCGAGGTTATTTACAACCACGTTATCCTGGTGTTGCGGGGCGTATCGCTGGTGGTGCCCGAAGGCAAGATTGTTGCCTTGCTGGGCGCCAATGGTGCCGGTAAAACCACGACGTTGCGCGCCATTTCAAATTTGCTCAAGAGCGAGCGTGGTGACGTTACCAAGGGAAATATCCATTACAAGGGAGAGCGGATTGACAGCCTGACGCCTGCCGACCTGGTCAAGCGCGGTGTTATCCAGGTGATGGAGGGCCGGCATTGTTTCGGGCACCTGAGCATCGAGGAAAACCTGTTGACCGGCGCTTATACCCGAACCTCCAGCAAGGGCGAAATTGCCGCTTCGCTGGATATGGTTTACCAGTATTTTCCCCGCCTGAAGCAGCGTCGTACCAGCCAGGCTGGATATACTTCGGGTGGCGAACAGCAAATGGCCGCGATTGGCCGTGCCCTGATGGCCGACCCTAAAATGATTCTTCTTGATGAGCCTTCCATGGGGCTGGCACCGCAAATCGTGGAAGAAATTTTCGAGATCGTGCGTGACCTGAATACTCGAGAGGGGGTCAGCTTCCTGCTGGCAGAACAAAATACCAATATTGCCCTTCGTTATGCCGATTATGGTTATATCCTTGAAAGCGGCCGTGTGATGATGGACGGCAAGGCTGAAGAACTGGCCAACAATGAGGATGTCAAGGAATTCTATCTGGGCATTGAAAGTGGCGACCGCAAGAGTTTTCGGGATACCAAGTTTTATCGTCGTCGCAAGCGCTGGTTGGCCTAGGAGCTATGATGAGTGAATATTTTGATGTGTTGGAGCATCGCGATGCCGATGCACGTGAACAGGCCCTGTTTACCGCCTTGCCCCAGGCCTTGAAAGCGGCAGTGGAACGGGCCCCTGCGATTGCTGAACAATTGCAGGGTATCGAGGTGAGCGGGGTGCATAACCGTGTGGCCCTGGCCGGTTTGCCGGTCATTCGCAAGTCGGAATTGCTAGAGCGGCAATTGAACGGGCGCGGCAGCATGTTGGGCGTGGCTAAACAGCCCGGTGATGAAATAAATCGTGTTTTTGGCGGTTTTTCTACCATTGGCTGGGGGCAGGCACTGCGTGTTTTTGCTTCACCCGGCCCAATTTTTGAACCGGAAAGTGCCCGCGCCGATTACTGGCGTTTTGGGCGGGCCCTGTTTGCGGCCGGTTTTCGCAAGGGCATGCTGGTTTACAACTGTTTTTCGTATCACTTTACACCGGCCGGTTCGATGTTTGAAACCGGTGCGCATGCCTTGGGTTGCACGGTCTTCCCCGGGGGCATTGGGCAGACCGAGATGCAGGTACAAAATATTCGCGATTTGGCACCTGATGGCTATACCGGAACTCCAAGTTTTCTTCGCCTCATCCTGGAAAAGGCCGATGCGATGGGTGTTGCCCTGCCTTCGTTAAAGCGGGCCCTGTTTTCCGGCGAGGCATTTCCGCCGTCTTTGCAGAAGTGGTTTGCCGACCGTGGCATTGAAGGTTACCAGGCTTATGGCACGGCCGACCTGGGCCTGATTGCCTATGAAACCGAGGCGCGTGACGGTTTGGTGGTGGCAGAAAATATTATTCTTGAAATTGTGCGCCCTGGCACGACCGAGCCGGTGCCCGATGGTGAAGTAGGCGAGGTGGTGGTGACCACGCTTAATCCCGATTATCCCTTGGTGCGCTTTGGGACCGGTGATTTGTCCGCCATTATTGCGGGCCCTTCGCCTTGCGGTCGTACCAATAAGCGAATCAAGGGCTGGTTGGGCAGGGCAGACCAAACCACCAAGGTGCGTGGCATGTTTGTGCATCCAGCGCAGGTCAATGTGATTGCCAAACGGTTTTCGCAGGTACAGCGTGTCCGGCTGGTGATTAGTGGTGCCGTAGGTAATGACCAGATGAGTCTTTGGGTAGAAGTGGCACCGGGGGCTGTTTCCGAAAGCCTTGAAAAGTCACTGGTTGATGCTGTTCGCGATGTTACCAAGCTGCGAGCCGAAATCGTGTTTGAGGAACCCGGCAAATTGCCCAATGATGGTAAAGTCATCGATGATGTCCGCTCATATGAGTAACCTTGCCTGAAGCCGGCATCCTGGTAAGGAATGCCGGTTTTGCAAGTGTCAAGTCAAAGGCTGATAGCTAATGGAAGTAATTAAATTTTGATAATTTTTGTAAACAACTGAATTGACAGTTATTATTCTGTATGGGAGTATAGCCAGCTAAACTGATTACATTAAAATAGTTTCGCCTGATGCTTCTCAAACAACTCTATTTTTCTGGTTCGCCACCATAAAGGCTGTAATTATGCCACGTCTTATTACGCTTTGGCTGGTTGCAGTCATGCTTGCGGGTTGTACAAACGCACCTTCCGTTTATGCTTTCGGATCGTATTTTCCTTCATGGTTGCTTTGCGCTGCAATTGGCATCATTGGGGCAGTATTGGTTCGCGTGCTTTTTATTTTTTTGCAGCTTGATGACGCCTTGCCATTTCGGCTTCTAGTTTACATATCTGTAGCGCTCATTATTGCCATCGCCACATCGCTGGCTTTTTTCTCCACCTGATCCATGAATCATCCTTCTTCCCCAAACAAGCATAAATTTGTGGCCCGTTTTGTTGCGGCCATTATTATCCTGGTGGCCGTTGCGCTGATTTTTTTCTATCAATTGAAAAATGAGCCCTTGTCGGAAGACGCGATGTTGCAGGCTGATGTCGTGCATATCAGTACGCCAGTGCCCGGTCGCGTCGAGCAGTTCCATGTTACTGAAAATGGCATGGTCAAGCGTGGTGAGCTTTTGTTTACGCTTGACCCCACGGTCTATCGTTTGCGGGTTGCACAGGCAGAGGCCGAACTGAAGTCGGCCATGGCAGCCCGTGATCTGAAACAAAGGCAGATTAAAGCAGAGCTTTCCAATGTGACGATTGCCAATGAGCAGGTTGAGCGTGCTCTTTCAAACTTGAGTCTTACCGAAAAAACCCTGGAAAGGCTGATTCCCTTAAATAAAAAAGGCTACGTTACCACCCAGCAGGTGGATGACGCCCGAACCCTCTATCAAGATGCACAGGTCAGTCTGAGACAGGCCCGGGCACAGGCGCAGGCAGCTGAAAACCTGGTTGGTAACATGGAAGCGGCGGATGCACTTGTCGAGGTTGCTCAAAGTGCCTTGGCAATTGCCCAGCGCGCCTTGGCTGATACCGAGGTTAGTGCTCCCCATGACGGACTTATTGTAGGGCTCTCGGTTTCCTCGGGTGAGTATGTCGCGCCCGATCAATCACTGTTTACTTTGATCAATACCGAACAGTGGTATGCCACCGCTTTTTTCCGGGAAACGGAACTCAGCGAACTCAAGCCCAATGCATGCGCCGTGGTTTATGCGCTTGCCGACCCGTCTGTTGCTATTAAGGGAAAGGTTGACAGCATAGGTTGGGGAATCAGTTCAACTGATATGATCGATCTGCCTCGTGTCTTGCCGATTGTGCAAAAATCCCTTAACTGGGTGCGGGTGGCCCAGCGTTTCCCGGTCAGGGTACGCCTTGAAAATGCCCCTGAAAACCTGTTGCGTATTGGTGCATCGGCTGTCGTGGTGGTAAAAAAACATGACGATGACTGCTAGCCGCTTTCTGTCTGTCATTTTTCATACAGCGAGTAAAGACCTGCGTCCTTTTGACGGGCGTCTGGCGATGGCTTGGCGGGTTGCCGCGCAATGTGCCTTGGCGGCTTTGCTGTTCATGACTTACGGCATCCCTTTGGCAGCCATCGGGTGCTACCTGATCCTGTTCCTGATGAAACCCGATAGCGCTGAAAATTCCTTAATGGCGATTGGCTTGACGGTTTTGGTGGCGCTGGTGGTGGTAATGCTGCTTTATCTGGTTCGCTGGACTATTGATTACCCCATGTGGCGCTTGGTGGTGATTGCCGTCGGCTCTTTTATCTTCCTGTATATTGGCGCCGCCAGCCAGTTGGGGGAGATTGGCAGTGTTCTTGCTTTGGTGGTGGGTTTTGCCATGACCTTGCTGGGCGATGTGCCTTTCGGTGAGGCCGCCACGCGTGCCTTGCTTTATGCTTGGTTGATGACCGTTGCGCCAATGGGCATTATTGTTGTTTTCAACCTGTTTCTTGGGCGCTCGGCGGTACGCGTGCTGAAATCCGAATTGGTGCAAAGGCTTGAAACAGTGGCGCGGGTGCTTGAACAGGCAACAGCTGCTGATGATTTGCTTGAGCTGCTGCAGGAAGGCAATGAAGCGATGAAAAAGCGTGCAGTGAATATCAAGCTGTTGCATTTGGTCTCTACTGCGCAAACCCGTTATTTGAATGGTGCGATTGATGAGTCGTACCGCTTGATGCTTGCTGTTGCGACGTTGGCGGGCACTATACCTGAACAGCAGTGCGCCGAACTGGCCACGCAATGTCGCCAGGCTGCCCGGGCAGTGGCCGACGGCTGTCCTCCCGATATTCCCCCTGGCCAAAACACTATCACGTATGGGGCAGGCCCGGCTGAAGCCGCCAGACAGGCTCTTGATACGCTGCTGGGCCGTTGCGCCATGCCCGAGGGGCAGGCCGGTAAGGCGCCCTTTTTTTTCAAAGATGCCCTCACCAACCCAGCTTATCAGCGCTTCGCCCTTAAAACCACGGCGGCTGCCATCATTAGTTATCTGGCTTATACCGCGATAGATTGGCAAGGTATTCATACGGCCATGATCACCTGCTATGTGGCTGCTTTGGGGACCACAGCCGAAACCGTGCATAAGCTCGTGTTGCGTATTATCGGATGTTTAATAGGCGCAGCCATGGGGATTGCTGCCATTCTATTCCTGATTCCGCATATGACCAGTATTGGTTCCTTAATGGCCTTGGTATTTGCCGGTATATTGGTGGCAGGGTGGGTGTCTGCAGGCAGCGAACGGATTGCCTATGCCGGCATTCAAATTGGCCTGGCATTTTTACTGACTATTTTGCAGGGCTTTGGTCCGGATATCAGTATGTCAGCTGCTTCAGACCGTATCATGGGCATTTTGCTGGGCAACCTGGTCATGTACCTGGTTTTTACCCGGATTTGGCCGCAGAGCATCGCTTCGGTGGTGTATGACAAGATAAGCAATGCCCTTGAGGGCCTTACCGGGATTTTGGGTTCGGCCAATACCAGGCCAGTTTCCATGGATGAAATTTCCAAAGTAGTGGTGACGCTACATGAGGCCCGGGAGGAGCTTGGCTTGTCGATGTTTGAACCGAGCAAGCTGCGATTGGATGATGAAACTATTTTGCGCCTGAAGGAGCTGATAGTCCGGGCAGAGGCCTTGTGCCCTGTTGTTGTTTTTAAAACGGCGGATTCTTTTTCCGCAACAGCCCGGGCGCTTGATGAGATTGGGCAAATGAAGCTATTACTGAACAAGAGCCAAGGATGAATAAACAGGCATATTTACCCACCCAATTTGATTCCCCCTTAAGGACTCCGTTTCTTGGGCTGGCAATGTGTATTGCGCTTTCAGGTTGCGCAAGTGAAGCACTGAAGCGGGCCCCTTCTGCACCCGACAGGCCATGGAAGCCTGAGGCGCAGGATACTGCTGCCACGATTGGCAAGCCTGAATTGGCGCCGGGTTTTTCAGTGCCTGTTGTACCCGAGGCCGCTGTTTTGCCGTCAGCACCTGTTATCAATAACAAGCAGGCGTATGGCCTGCCACAGTTAATTGATATTGCCCAACGCGAGAATCCCGAAACGCGCCTGGCGTGGAACCGGGCTAAACAGGCTGCGTTGGCGGTTGGTACGGTTGAAGCAACTTTCCTGCCGCAATTGTCTGCCAATGTGATTAGTGGATGGCAAAAAAACCATACACCGCTTCCTTTGTTACCGGGGAATCGAAGCCTTGATACCGAGTTTCACGGCGTGGTGCCTGCGCTGGCGCTGGAATGGCTGATCTTTGATTTCGGGCAACGCAAGGCGCTTGCCGAGGGGGCCAAGCACGCTTCTTTTGCCGCCAATGTGCTGTTTAATGGCACGCACCAAAGAATTATTCATGAGGTGACGAATGCCTATTACTTATATGCCGGCGCCAGCGCCAAAACCGGTATTGCCGGCCAAGCCCTGAAGAACGCGAACCAGATTGCCAGCGCGGTAGAGGCGCGCCGCAAAGCCGGCCTCGCTACTGTTTTAGAGACATCCCAGGCCAACCAGCAAGTGGCCCAGGCAAAGTTGCGCCAGGTTACCGCACAAGGTGATCAGCAAATTGCTTATCAAGCCCTTCTGGCTGCGGTTGGCTTGCCGGCGACCACGAAGATCAAGATTACCAACCCGCCCGGCAACCCCTTGCCGAATGCCAACTCGACACTAACCGATGAAGCCATCCAGATGGCCATTTCCCGGCGTCCAGATGTGCTGGCCAGTTATGCCGCGATGAAGGCCAGCCAAGAAGGAATTGTCGCTGCCGAAGCCGAATTCATGCCTAAAGTATATTTGGGTGCGGTGGCGGCCCGTAACCGCACCAATTTTGATGTACGTGGTTTGCCAAGCCTGAGCCAGACAACCGGTTCAAGCAGCGTGATATTGGGCGTAACGATACCAATATTCGATGGCGGTCTTCGCTCTTCACGTTTGCAAGATGCAAAGACGGTCGCAGATAGTGCATCTCATGTTTTCCGGCAGTCGCAGCAGGCGGCCATGCGGGAAATTATTGCTGCCTCGAATATGTTGCGCACGGCCTTGTCCAGTCATCAGGCGGCTTCCGGGTTGGTGAGTACGGCAAAAACAACTTACGATGGTGCGCTTGAGGCTTACCGCCAGGGCTTGGGTACCCTGACGGCCGTAACCATGGCAGACACCGCCCTTCTGGATGCGCAACAAGCCCGCCTGGATGCCAGGACGGCTTCTCAAACTGCGGCAGCCAATCTTGCCTTTGTCACAGGAAATATGACGGCCGCACGAGAAAGCTGGGTTGATTAGGCTTTTTCTTTAGCCTGTTTTTTGATCTTGGTTTTGATGCGGTTTTGTTTCAGGCTGGAAAGATGCTCAACAAAAACCCTGCCCATCAAATGGTCCAGTTCGTGTTGTACGCAGACGGCCAGCAAGCCATCTGCCTCAAAGGTGTATTCTTCACCTTTTTCATTCAGCGCCTTCACTTTGACTTCGGCCGCGCGTTCCACCTTGTCGTAGATGCCAGGCACTGACAGGCAACCTTCTTCATAAACTTGGGTGTTATCACTTTTCCAGATGATTTCCGGGTTGATCAGTACGCGCAGTTCATTGCCTTTTTCAGAAATATCAATAACTACAATACGCTCATGTACGTCGACCTGGGTGGCTGCCAGGCCAACGCCGGGTGCGTCATACATGGTTTCGGCCATATCCTTGACGAGTTGGCGAATGCGGTCATCCACCTGTTCAACAGGTTTTGCCACTTTGTGCAAACGTGGATCGGGGTAATGAAGAATAGGTAGTAAGGCCATAAAATAAAATGTGTGTTCAAGTAAAAGACGCGCCTGTCCGGTTTGTCGGATTGCTTGCCGGTATATAGGTACTTAGAGGCGTCAAAAGGTATTTGGTTCAGCAAAACGTGACGGACGTAATCCGGCATGTTAACAATATCAATATTATAGGCAAATTTTACGGGTAGATAATCACTGCACTGGCTGGAATGGGGGAATTCCCATGCAGTGCCATGGCAGAGGATGTCTGCGACTGCTGGCAGACCAAATTATCCGCATGTTCCGGTTCTTTTGAACAAATAGTGGCACACTGTCATATTTCAAGTCTTCGTGTGGCGCTTTACCTTTCAGCCGCCGTGGCACGGTAAGATAATGCTTATTTCATCCTTGTCTTTCAAATGTCTTTTATGAGCTCCCAAGAAGAATTGCAGGCCTGGCTCAGGCTTACCCTTGAGCCGGGCGTGGGTCCGGTGACGGCTCGTCAGCTATTGGCGGTTTTTGGTTTGCCAGACCAGGTATTTGCCGCTTCGGTAGGCCAGCTCATGAAATACCTGCCACAAAAACTGGCCTTGCAACTGGCGGCTGAACCAGTGCCCGAAATACAGGCGCTCATTCATAAAACCTTCGAGTGGCTGGCCAAACCGAAACATTACATTCTTACACTCGCCGACCCTTTATACCCAAAATCCTTGCTGGATACCCATGATCCACCAATACTACTGTATGTAGATGGCAACCCCGAGTTGTTTGCCTTGCCCGCGATTGCCATGGTGGGTGCCCGTAATGCAACCATAGGGGGCAGTGATAATGCCCGTGCATTTGCCAAATACCTGGCAAGCCAGGGCTGGTGCGTGGTCAGCGGACTGGCCCATGGCATTGATGCCGCAGCGCACGAAGGCGCCCTGGAAGCGCCGGCAGGCACGGGCAGTACCATTGCCGTCATGGGAACCGGCATTAACCGGCTGTACCCGGCCGCCAATAAGAACCTGGCCTTGCGCATCCGCGAACAGGGCGCCCTGGTTTCCGAATTGCCACTGGATACCCCGGCTGTAGTGCACCAGTTTCCACGCCGCAACCGGATTGTGGCGGGCTTATCCAAAGGGGTGTTGGTGGTAGAGGCCGCCAAACAAAGCGGCTCGCTTATCACCGCCCGTCTGGCCGGAGAAATGGGGCGCGAAGTCTTTGCCATTCCGGGTTCCATCCATTCTCCCCTGTCACGCGGTTGTCATGCCCTAATCCGCCAGGGGGCAAAGCTGGTGGAAACGGCCCAGGATATTCAGGAAGAATTAACGGGTGTCCCTGGGCAGGGTATAAAGGCAGGTAGCGGACGCACGATAAAGCGGGGTATGCAAGACCCATCGTTGGACGGGACGACAAGTAAGATGCCTAAAAAACCGGGGCAAGAGCAGGAATTGCCCGGAATGGAATCGGTTGAATCTGTTCAGCCCGGCGGCATTGCCCCTGCAGCAGTGCAAAACAATACGTCAGATTTTGTTCTTGGCCCAGAACAGCTTCATTTGCTCGAGCGGATGGGGTTTGAACCCTTAAGCTTGGATGCCCTGATTAACGATTTGCAAATAGACGTGGCCCAGGCAAGCAGCTGGTTGCTGGCGCTTGAGCTGGGGTCTTATGTGGTGCGTTTGAATGATGGGCGATATCAGCGTTTGCGCTAGGCAGTTCAGATTATAATAAGCGGTTGAAAAACGCCATTGATGGCATTGAATTACTATTTTTAAAAACAGCAACCAAAAGGAAGGAAGACAGCCATGGTATTGCCAGGTAAAGTGAAAATTGTGGAAGTAGGCCCACGTGATGGCTTGCAAAATGAGAAAAATTTTGTCCCGACCGACATCAAGGTGGAACTGGTAAACCAGCTTGGCGATGCCGGCTTTCTTAATATAGAGGCCACTTCCTTCGTGTCACCCAAATGGGTACCGCAAATGGCTGATGGTGCCCAGGTCATGCAGGCCATCAAGCGTCGTGAAGGCACTGTTTATTCGGTGCTTACACCCAATATGCGCGGTTTTGAAGGTGCCCTGGCAGCCAAGGCCGATGAAGTGGTTATTTTTGGTGCGGCCAGTGAAGCCTTCTCGCAGAAAAACATCAATTGTTCCATTGATGAATCCATTGACCGTTTCGAGCCTGTTGCCCGTGCGGCCAAAGAAGCGGGTATTCGTCTGCGTGGCAGTATCAGCTGTGCCCTGGGTTGCCCTTATCAGGGAGAGGTACCGGTTGAATCAGTGGTGCACGTGGCCCAGCGCCTGATTGCCCTGGGCTGTGATGAGATTGATGTGGCGGATACCATTGGGGTAGCAACGGCCTCACAGGTTTATCGGGTCATGTCAGCGGTTACCGAAAAAGTTGACCCTCGGCAGGTGTCCGGTCATTTTCATGATACTTACGGGCAGGCACTGGCCAATATATATGCTTCCTTGCAGGCCGGGATTTCAATTTTCCATTCATCCGTCGCCGGTTTGGGTGGCTGTCCTTATGCCAAGGGTGCAACCGGTAATGTGGCCACTGAAGATGTGCTGTACATGCTGCATGGCATGGGTATTGAAACTGGCATTGACCTGGATGCAGTGATTACAACCGGGCAGTGGATTTCCGATTACCTGCAACGTCCGAATGCCAGTCGTGCCGGCAAGGCCCTGATCAACAAGCGTGCAGCTGTTTGTGCCTGATCATGTCCCCGCCTGTGAGAGCGGGGGTTTCCCTTGCAGCCGTTAAGTCCGCCTGGCTTGCAAGGGTGAGTCTGTTTAACGCGGGTCAAAATGGGTGGTGATATCCAGGATGTCTTCACCTTCCATGGCCCGTCGGCAGGCCTCTTCGGAAATTTCATGGCCTTCGGCAATGGTCATGTTGGCGGGCAGTTCAATGTGCACTTCCACTAAAATCATATCGCCCATTTTGCGGGTTTTAAGGTCATGAATGCCTAGCAGGCCAGGGGTGCCGGCCAGTTTATCGTAAATGCGCTGGTAGGTTTCAGCATCCACCGAACGGTCTGTCAGGTCATTCAGGTTAGACCAGATGAATTTAAGGCCCATGCGGGAAATCATCAGGCCGACGATCAGGGCGGCAATCGGGTCTGCCC
Source organism: Advenella sp. RU8 (assembly GCF_048381675.1). NCBI lineage: Bacteria > Pseudomonadati > Pseudomonadota > Betaproteobacteria > Burkholderiales > Alcaligenaceae > Advenella > Advenella sp. RU8. The sequence goes on along the minus strand of NZ_JBLWIS010000005.1, from coordinate 146,178 downwards.
AGGTAAAGCCGACCATATTGGCTAGAATCCCGATTGCAACAATCAAGGATGAGGCGGCATCAGAACGGGAGTGCCAGGCATTGGCCACGAGCATGGAAGAGCGTACTTTTTCAGCTTGTTTGAGCAGGTACCTGAACAGCAGTTCTTTGCCAACCAGCGTGGCAAAGGCAATGATAAGGGCCGTGTAGTGCACTTGGGCAATCGGTTTGCCGCTTTGCACGCTTGCTGCGGCCGCCCAGATCATTTCAACACCAACCAGCAGTAATAAAACTCCAATGCACAGAGCTGCCAGGGTTTCAAAGCGCTGATGGCCATACTGGTGATTGTCATCGGGGGCCTTATTAGCATGTTTGCTGGCAAACAGGACAACAAAATCAGACACCAGGTCGGACAGCGTATGAACGGCATCGGCAATCAGGGCCTGTGACTGGGCAATAATGCCAATGATGATTTGCAAGATTGACAGGCTGAAGTTAACCGCAACACTTACCCAGGTACTGATACGGGCGACCCTGACACGTTCCTTGTTTTGGGCCAGGGAGGCCCCCGGTTTTTTGGCAGTGTGGTGGTGGGAAGATTCCTGATTTTTTTGATCGGAATGGGGCAATTGGCTCATAATAATGGTCGGTACCGAAAAAGATGGACGATTGCCGCTACTTTAACTTAATCCACTCGAGTTAAGCGGCGATTGTCTGAATTCGTGGCATGTGGTGAGTTAAAATCGTTATCATTCAGGATTATTTGCAGGAAGATAAGGAATTATGCGAGTCGTATTTGCCGGAACCCCCGAGTTTGCCCGCCTGGCCTATGAGGCGATTGTCAAGGCAGGGCATGAAGTCCCGTTAGTATTGACCCAACCCGATCGCCCTTCGGGCCGGGGGCTGAAATTAACGCCTAGCCCGGTCAAGCAGGAGGCACTGGTGCAAGGGGCGCAGGTATTGCAGCCCCAAAGCTTGCGGCTTGATGGTAAATATCCTGATGAAGCCCGCCAGGCACAACAGGCGTTGCTGGCGCTAGCCCCCGATGTGATGGTGGTGGCTGCCTATGGCCTTATTTTGCCCCAATGGGTGCTGGATTTGCCCAAATACGGTTGCCTGAATATTCACGCCAGCCTGTTGCCACGCTGGCGTGGTGCCGCACCTATCCAGCGTGCCATTGAAGCCGGTGATGCGCAAACCGGGGTAGCAATCATGCAAATGGATGTGGGCCTGGATACCGGCGATGTTTTGCTTGAAAAGCGTATTGATATTACCGACCAGACTGCTGCCGTATTGCATGACCAGCTGGCCGAAATGGGGGCGGCATGCATTACTGAAGCATTGGGCAAGTTGGGCACGGGCGAGCTTAAAGCCGTGCCCCAGCCCGAGGAAGGTGTGACTTATGCGGCCAAGCTGGAAAAATCCGAAGCGCCCATTGATATTCGCCAGGATGCCCAAACGATTGCCCGCCGTATTCGTGCTTTTAATCCGGTGCCAGGGGCAACGTTGCAGCTGCCAGGCCTGAAAGACCCGGTCAAGGTATGGCAGGCTGTAGCTTTGCAGGAAAACACCCAGGCAGAACCAGGTAGTGTATTGTGCGCCACACCCGAAGGGGTGGATATTGCCACAGGGCAGGGTGTGTTGCGTTTGCTCGAGCTGCAGAAGGCGGGCGGCAAGCGCCAGCCAGTAGCGGTTTTTGTAACGGGCTGGAAACCTTGAGTACCCGAAAAACAGGTGTTTTGTTTTCAAAATACCTGATGACCGGTGTGCTGAATACCCTGATTCACTGGGGTGTCTTTTTCCTGGCATATAGTGTTTTCAATGCTAGCCAGGCGCTTGGTAATTTTATTGCATTTTGTGTGGCCGTGAGCTTCAGCTTTTTTGCCAATGCCCGGTTTACTTTCAAGTCCAATGCCAGTGTAAAGCGTTATTTATTGTTCGTGTCATTCATGGGGACGCTTTCTGCCCTGATAGGATGGGGCGCAGATGCGCTGGGGGCTTTGCCTATTATTACACTGGTGTTTTTTTCGGCTGTCAGCCTGGTGCTTGGTTTCGTTTATTCCAGGTATATTGTTTTCAGGACCTGAATGTTTCAGGTGTGGGCAGATTAATGATGAATACCCGTTACCACGCAGGAGCGTGTGAACGAGTAGATTCCAAGAAGCTCGACAGTCCGTATACCTTCGTTTTGAACTGCACCCCAAGAATTGAGCCTCGCTCCCATGCTCCTGCGTGGGAATACCTAAGTTAAAGCCTTAACTATATCCATTGGCGATGTAAACAGGAAATTAGGCTGTTCCTGTTGCAAGGCATCACGACTGTTATAGCCCCAGGTGACGGAACCAATCATTACTTTGGCTTTTTGGGCAGCCTCAATATCGCGCAACTCATCACCGATCAGCAGGCATTCCGCGGGAGACAATTGGTGTTTCTCAAGTAGTTTACCCAGTTTGGCCGGTTTGCCGAAAAGATCAGTGCCACACATGAACTCATCAAAGTAAGCCACATTCGTTTTAAGAATCTGGCGTACATTGAGTTCACTGTTTGAGCTCAGGATAGCCATTTTATATCCCTTGGCATGCAACTGTTGCAATGCTTCGGGAATACTGTCAAACAGTTCGATATCAGGTGAGGCGTCCTGCATCCGCTGGCGGAATTCCATCAGGATAGCGGGCGCTTTCCAGAAAGGAATTTGCAGCGTTTGCAAAATTTCACCTGCTTCCATACTGCGCAAGCGGGCCTTTTCTTCGGCGGAAGGGTCACGAAAGTTATATTTTTGTGCAACACTGCTTAGGATTTCGTCAAACCAGGGCAGGGTATTGGCCAGGGTTCCATCGAAATCGAAAGCAATGGTTTTGGGAAGCGTGCTCATTCCTTGACGTCTGCCCACAAGTCATATTCATCGGCATCGGTTACTACTGCACGCACGATATCGCCCGGTTTCAGGGGTTTGTCGCTGCTTAAATAAACACAGCCGTCAATTTCGGGGGCGTCGGCGCTGGAGCGGCCAATCGCATCGCCATCTTCGTCAATTTCGTCAACCAGAACGCTAATTTCCTTGCCGATTTTAGTTTGCAGGCGAGCAGCTGAAATGGCTTGCTGGTGCGCCATGAAGCGTTCCCAGCGGTCCTGTTTGACATCGTCAGGCACAGGGTCGGCCAATTCGTTGGCGGGTGCGCCTTCGACGGGCGAGTATTGGAAGCAGCCAACCCGGTCAAGCTGGGCTTCTGTCATCCAGTCAAGCAGGTATTGGAAATCTTCTTCGGTTTCACCGGGAAAGCCCACGATAAAAGTGGAGCGAATGGTAAGGTCGGGGCAGATTTCACGCCATTTCTTGATGCGGGCCAGGGTTTTGTCTTCAAACGCAGGGCGTTTCATGGCTTTTAAAATGCGCGGGCTCGCGTGCTGGAACGGGATGTCCAGGTAAGGCAGGATTTTGCCTTCAGCCATGAGCGGGATGACTTCATCCACGCTGGGGTAGGGGTATACATAATGAAGACGTACCCAAACCCCCATTTCAGCCAGTGCACTGCAAAGCTCGGTCATGCGGGTTTTAACCGGACGGCCATTCCAGAAGCCGCTGCGGTATTTAAGGTCTACCCCGTAGGCGCTGGTGTCCTGGGAAATAACCAGGATTTCTTTTACGCCGGCATTCACCAAGCGTTGGGCTTCGTCAAGCACATCGCCAATTGGACGGCTAACCAGGTCTCCACGCATGGACGGAATAATACAGAAGCTGCAACGATGGTTGCAGCCTTCTGAAATTTTCAGGTAGGCATAGTGACGGGGTGTCAGCTTGATGCCTTGTGGTGGCACCAGGTCTGTAAAGGGGTCATGTTGCAGATTGGGTGGCGCAGCTTCGTGTACGGCACGCACGACCTCTTCGTATTGCTGGGGACCGGTAACGGCCAGCACACTGGGATGGACGTCGCGAATGACATTTTCTTCCACACCCATACAGCCGGTCACGATGACTTTGCCATTTTCGGCAAGTGCTTCCCCAATCGCTTCCAGCGATTCGGCCTTGGCGCTGTCAATGAAGCCACAGGTGTTAACCACCACGACGTCCGCGTTTTCATATGAGGGGGAAATTTGATAGCCTTCAGTGCGCAGCTGGGTAAGAATGCGCTCGGAATCGACCAAGGCTTTGGGACAGCCAAGGCTGACAAAACCGACTTTGGGGTTGGACATAAAAAACAATACCTTTTGAATGAGCAAGGCTCAACAATACTTTTAAAATCAGTATTTTAACTTTTTTTTCTGAAAAACGTTCTTTTTGGAACCCATTCCACGTAAACTGTGAAATACCTTGTTTTATCAACCTTTTTTATCAAGAGGTCGTTGTTATGGAACGTAAAAAAGCAAGTGATTTTCCGCCTGCGATCCTGAAAGAATTTGATTTGTATGTGCATGGGCTTATTAGCCGGCGCGAGTTTTTAAACCGGAGCGCCCGTTTTGCTGTCGGGGGTGTGACCGCTGCCGCCATTCTTGAAAGCCTGCAACCGAATTTTGTCTGGGCCCAGCAGGTGCCTAAAGATGACAGCCGGATCAGGGCTGAATACACCAATTATCCATCGCCCAAGGGCAATGGCACCATGAAAGGGTATTTGGCCCGCCCTGCCACGGCAAGTGGCCCTTTGCCTGCGGTGGTGGTTATTCATGAAAACCGTGGACTGAATCCGTATATTGAAGACGTGGCTCGCCGTTTGGCGCTTGAAGGTTATTTGGCTTTTGCACCTGATGCCTTGGCAGTGGTTGGCGGCTACCCCGGTGATGAAGATAAGGCCAGGGAAATGTTTGCCAAACTTGACCCGGGCAAACGCACTGAAGATATGGTGGCAGCAGCCGAGTTTCTGAAAAACCATCCTGAATCCAGTGGCAAGCTGGGGGTGATCGGTTTTTGTTACGGAGGGGGTGTGGCGGGTATTCTTGCCGTACGCATGCCCGATCTTGCCGCTGCCATTCCGTTTTATGGTGCCCAGCCTCCCGCTTCCGAAGTGGCTGCCATCAAGGCGCCGTTGCAAATTCATTATGCCGGGCTGGATGAACGTGTCAATGCAGGATGGCCCGCTTTTGAAAAGGCTTTGCAGGATAATGGCAAGCAGTATGAAATGCATAGGTATGCTGATACCCAGCATGGCTTTCATAATGACACTACGCCACGCTATGATGAAAAGGCCGCAAAATTGGCCTGGAGCCGCTCGCTGGCGTTTTTCAACCAGCATCTCAAGTCCTGATGCCGGTGATTGGTGTTTTCTTCGGCCGAACACCAGACGCTGCTGAAAATTAACAGAAACCAACATCAGGCAGGTTACACTTGGGTTTATTCGTTTATTTTTCTCCGGTTTTTTATGACTGCTTCTGTTGCTGCTCCTGCCCTGTCTGATGTCCTGTTTGCCTGTGCAGGCTGTTTGCGTGATGTACTGGCGGGTCGCTCCCTGACTGAATCTCTCCAAGATGTGCCCGATGAATTGCGCGCACCGGTGCAGTCGGTTTCGTTTTATGTCATGCGAGAGCTGGCGACCGGGCAGGCGCTTAGCGGCTTGTTACTAGATAAAAAAGCCCCTAATCGTCTGCTTGAATCGTTGCTGGTAGTGGCTTTGTGCCTGCTAGCGGTTGATGAAGACCAGGAAAGCAAGGCGCGCCATGTGCCGGTTTACGATGGGTATACCGTGGTAAATCAGGCGGTAAAGGCAGCTGAAAAACATAAGAAAACCGCTTCATTCAAGGGCCTTGTTAATGCCTGCCTGCGCAATTTCCTGCGCAACAAAGAAACGTTAATGCAAGCCATTGCCGTACGCAGTGAGGTGCAATGGGGTTTTCCCAAATGGTGGATTCATCAGATACGCGAGGCTTACCCCGAGCAATGGCGTGAAATCCTTGCATCGGCTGCTACGCCGGGGCCCATGACTTTGCGGGTCAATACACGTCAAATCAGTCGTGAGGCCTTACATAAACTGTTTACCGAACATAATATCGAGTCCCATGAAACCGGGCATGCCGGCCTGGTTTTGGCGCAGGCCCTGCCGGTTACCCAAATACCCGGGTTTGAGCAGGGCTGGTGGTCGGTGCAGGATGCGGGCGCACAGATTGCCGGTGAAATCGTGCCGCTACGCAATGGCATGCGGGTGTTAGATGCCTGTGCCGCCCCTGGCGGTAAAACGGCCCATATGCTTGAACGGGCCGATCTTGAAATGACGGTGCTTGACGTGGACAGCCGCCGGCTTGCCAGGGTGGCAGACAACCTGGCGCGCCTGAAGCTGGACGGCCCGCATGTACAAATGCTGGCTGCCGATGCGGCAGACCTGGCGCAGTGGTGGGATGGTGTGCCCTTTGACTTGGTGCTGGCTGATGTGCCTTGCACGGCATCGGGCATTGTGCGCAGGCATCCTGACATCAAATGGCTTCGGCAAGAGGCCGATTTGGCTAAAACCGCCGCCTTGCAAAGAACAATTGTGCAGGCCTTGTGGCAAACGGTGGCTCCGGGTGGTTACTTGTTGTATGTTACCTGTTCCGTGTTTCCCATAGAAGGGCATGAGCAGGCACGATACCTGGAAATGTCACTGGCCGAAGCCGAGCGGTTGGGGGCGCCAGGGCAAATTCTGCCGCTGGCCCAACAGGCAGGAAGTGTTGCGCCTCATGATGGTTTTTATTACGCCCTGTTTCGTAAAAAAACGGCATCAGGCAATGGTGGGTAAAAGAATTTGAAAGACCATTTTTTTTCGCAAGCTGCTTATCAATGGTTTGGCCGCATTTTTATGTGGTCGTTTTTGGCTATGTTCCTGCTGTTGCCGGTGTGGTTTTCTTCCGCACAAGAGTTTGAGCAGGCACAGCCCGATGCCTGGATAGAATCCCTTGAGTTGGGCAAGGAAAAAAACAATTACACCTTGTCGGCCAATATTTCCTTAAACCTGGGCGATGAAGTGCGCAATGCGGCTGAAAGAGGGGTGCCACTTTATTTTACCCTCAATATGGAAGTGCTCAAGCAACAGCTGTTATGGTTTGATACCACAGCACTGACGCAGCAGCATACCTGGCGCATTCAATACAATGCGCTTTTGCGCCAATGGAGAATCAGTAACGGAGAGTTATCCATATCCGAGTTGTCGCTGGATGATTCCTTGCAGCATATTATTCACCTCGAGAGCTGGCCAATAGAAAATCTTGACCAGCTTGACCCCGCCATTGACTATAAAGGCCGATTACGCCTGAAGCTGGATACTTCGCTGCTTCCGAGGCCTTTTCAGATTAATGCATTCAACAGTAGCGCCTGGTCCTTATCAACACCATGGAAAAATTTCACCTTAAAAGTTTCGGATATAAAACCCAACTCCTGATTTCCTGGCTGGTGAAAGCCAGCTTCATGGTTATCGTGCTGGCAGCTTTTGTCCTGCTGGGTTTGCTGGTGGGCTCAACCGGTAATACATCCCGTTATGCACAGCAGTTTGATTTGTTGTTGTTGCTCAATGGTGTGTTGGCCCTGGCCCTGTTTATCTGGGTCGCAACCCTTACCTGGCGACTGGTTCGTCAATTGCGCAAGAAAAAGTTCGGTGCCCGCCTGACCTCCCGGTTTGCCATGGCTTTTGCCGTGATGGCGATTATTCCTGGTGTGGTTATCTATCTGCTGTCGGTGCAGTTCATGTCACGTTCTGTCGAATCGTGGTTTAACGTCAAGGTGGACAGTGCGCTAGAGTCCGGACTGGCTTTGGGACGGGCTTCGCTGGATAGCCAGGTGGCTGATTTGCTTGCCAGGGCGAAGGCTATCTCCACTGATTTGTCACGGGTGCCCGAGCAGGACATGCCGATGGAGCTGACGCGTTTGCGTGAGGCCAATGGCCTGAGTGAGGCTTTGGTGTTCTCGGCGGCGGGTAACCGTGTGGTGGCCTTTTCCTCTTCAAACTTTGGCAGTTTGTTGCCTTCCATGCCGCCGGCCAGTATTGTGAACCAGTTAAAATTAACGCGGCAATATGCCCGTGCCGAAGAGACCAGTAATGGTGATACCGAAAATCCGCAGCTCAGGATTCGGGTCATCGTGCCCGTCTTTACCCATTCATTCCGCTTCGATGTGCCGCTGGGGGCTGCCCCTGAGCCGTATTGGCTGCAACTGACCCATCTGGTTTCCGAGAATCTGGGTAATCACCTGAACCAGGTGCAGCAGGGTTTTCGTGATTATGAAGAGCTGGCGCTATCCCGTGCCGGTATCCGCAATTTGTATGGTATCACCCTGACCATGGCCTTGTTGCTGACCGTCTTTGCCTCTATTGGCGTGGCATTGGCGATTGCCCGTCAGTTGGTTCAGCCTTTGCTGAACTTGGCCGAAGGTACCCAGGCTGTGGCGATTGGTGATTACCGGCCTTTGCCCGAGCCGGATGCCAAGGATGAGGTGGGGCAACTGACGCGTTCGTTCAACATGATGACGCATCAGCTGGATGAGGCCCGCAAGCAGGTGGAATTGAACCGCCTGCAGCTGGAGCGCTCCAATGTGTACCTGGAAAGCGTGATGGAGGGCCTGTCATCGGGCGTTATCGTTTTTGACGAGCGCTTCAATGTCACTACCGTTAACAAGGGCGCGCAGACTATCCTGAATGAAGATTTGCGTTCGGTGCCGGGCCGGCCCCTTGAGGTGGTGGATAACCTGATCGAGTTTACGCAGGATATTCGCAAGGCATTTTCCAACCATGCGGCGGTGGGTTCCGGGCGTCATTATTGGCAGGAACAAATCGAAATCATGATTGGCGCGGAATCTGGTGATGATCAGAAAACTGTCACGCTTTTGATGCGTGGCACGCGGCTGCGGGTGGATGGCCGGCAGACCGGCTATGTGGTTGTTTTTGACGATATTTCAGAGGTCATCTCGGCCAACCGTGCGGTTGCCTGGGGAGAGGTCGCGCGCAGGCTGGCCCATGAAATCAAGAATCCGCTGACGCCTATCCAATTGTCGGCCGAAAGGCTGGCCATGAAACTGACCGACAAGCTTGAAGAGGCGGATGCCAACATGCTGATTCGTTCCACCAATACGATCGTGAACCAGGTGACTTCCCTGAAAAAAATGGTGGATGATTTCCGCGAATATGCAAGAACACCGCCTGCACAGATGCAACACGTCAATATTAATGCTTTAATAACGGATCTTGCATTGCTGTATGGTTGGGACCCTGAAGGAAATCATGCTGAAGAACCGCTGAGCCGGCGGGTAGGCCTGAAACTTGATCCCATGCTGCCCGAGGTCGAGGCTGATCCGACACAGCTGCGTCAGGTGCTCAACAACCTGATGGCCAACTCCCGGGATGCCATGGCTGATCTTGAGCTTGACGGAGACGAGCCGGGCATCACCATTCAGACTATGCTCACAAAAGTAGCGACTGGCGCCACCGATGAGGGTGAAGCGGTTAGAATAATGCTCGAGGATCGGGGTTGCGGGTTTACTTCACAGGTCTTGCAGAATGCCTTTGAGCCATACGTTACGACCAAAGTGCATGGCACGGGTCTTGGGTTGGCAATCGTTCGTAAAATAGTAGAAGAACATGGTGGCAAAATTGATATTTCAAATCGCAAGGAAGGGGGCGCCCGTATCTCTATTTTACTCACGCGACTTGTGAAGAAAAGCAAAAAAACCATGTCCTGATGGTTATAATTCGATTAATCAGATTTAAATAATAGTACAGAAGTACGTTAGTAATAGGTGACTACATATGGCCAGAATACTGGTGGTAGACGATGAAATTGGAATTCGTGAGCTTCTTTCTGAAATTTTGTATGACGAAGGTCATACCGTAGAGCTTGCCGAGAATGCTTCCCAAGCACGTGCCGCACGCCTGAGATACCGGCCTGACCTGGTTTTGCTGGATATCTGGATGCCCGATACCGACGGGGTCAGTCTGCTTAAAGAGTGGGGCTCACAAGGCTTGCTTGACATGCCGGTCATCATGATGAGTGGGCATGCTACGGTTGATACCGCGGTAGAGGCAACCCGCATTGGCGCGATGGATTTTCTTGAGAAGCCCATCACCCTGCAAAAGCTTCTTAAAACTGTCCAGTCTGGCCTGGCCCGTCCGCATGCCAAGCAGGTCTTGGCTTCTGCCGGTATGGCGCCTGCTGCACGTCCTGCTCCGGCCATGGTCAAAGCACCGGTTGCGCCGGCTTTTGTTGCTGCGCCTGCAGCTGTTGCCACCGCAGCACCTGCACAGGATGCCGTGCCACAGCAACAGGGTTCCATGCTGGGTAATATTACTCTTGACCAGCCTTTGCGTGATGCGCGCGATGAGTTTGAACGGGTTTATTTTGAATACCACCTGGGACGAGAAAACCATAGCATGACACGCGTTTCAGAAAAAACCGGACTTGAACGTACCCATCTGTACCGTAAGTTGCGTCAACTGGGTATCGATTCATCTCGAAAGCGTAACGCCTAGTACTGTCTGTTTCCATGAAGATTCTCATCATCGGAGCAGGGCGAGTCGGTTCGAGTGTGGCCGAAAACCTGGTGTCAGAGCAAAACGACATCACGGTCGTGGATACCAACCCCGATCGCCTGGCCTATCTGCAGGAACGCTTCGATTTGCGCGGTGTGCTTGGCGATGGTTCGTTGCCTGATGTGCTCGAGGAAGCCGGTGCCAATGATACGGATCTTCTTGTGGCGTGTGCAGCCACCGACGCCTCCAATCTGGTGGCTTGCACAATAGCCCGTGATGTTTTCAATATTCCCCGTCGCATTGTTAGGGTCAGGGGGCCGTCCTATTCTGATAATCCGGAATTGCTGGCCGAAAGCTTCGGGGTGGATTACATTATCAGTCCCGAAAAAAGCGTAACGCAGTATCTTTACAGCCTGATTGAATTTCCTGAAGCCTTGCAGGTTGTCGAGTTTGCTCAGGGTCGGGTAAGTGTGGTGATTCTTAAAGTGGGACGCAAAAGCTCCCTGATTGGCCACCAAATAGACGAAACCCACCTGAACCTGCCTAACCTGAATACCCGAATCCTCGAGGTCATGCGTGGTGAGATTTCAATTCCCATGAACCGGGTGGGTGCCATTCAGGCCAATGATGAACTGGTGCTGGCTATAGATACTCGGCAGGCCCGTGAAAGTATCGCTTCTTTTCACAAGGAAAAAAAGCGTATCCGTTCAATCATGATTGCCGGTGGCGGCAATATTGGTTATCGGTTGGCCAAAGAACTGGCTGAAGAAAATTACAATATTCGCATTATCGAAAGCAATAAGGCACGTTGCCAGTGGCTGGCTTCCATGCTGCCTGAAAACGTACTCGTGTTGCATGGCAACGGAACCGACGAGTCTTTGCTCGAAAGCGAAGGGATTGCCGAAATGGACACCTGGCTTGCCCTGACCAATGACGATGAGGACAATATCATGTCTTCCTTGCTGGCCAAGCGTCTGGGGGCCCGCAAGGTGATTGCCCTTATCTCTCGGCAGGCTTATGGCGAGCTGATGCAGGGCAGTATGATAGATATTGCGGTTTCGCCTGCCCAGGCAACGATTGGTGCCCTGTTGCGCGATGTTCGCCAGGGGGCGGTGGTTGCTGGCCACCGTTTGCGTCGCGGTGCGGCCGAAGTTATCGAGTTCGAGGTACTGGGCGACATCAGCAGTTCAAAACTGGCCGACAGATCGGTCAAGGATATTCAGTTTCCCAAGTTTTCAACACTGGCGGTTATTTTCCGTGAGGGTTATCTCATCATGCCTGAACCCGATACCGTGATTCGCCAGGGCGACCACGTCATTGTTTACGCAGCAAACCGCGAAACCATGAAGAAAGTGGAAAAAATGTTCCAGGTTTCGGCTATGTTTGTTTAGGAAACGGCATGCGCAGTATTCTGAATGTCCTGCATGCGCTCGGTCTGACCATGGTGGTGTTTGCAACCACCTTGTTGTTTCCCTATGTTCTTTCCCGTCTTTTTCAAGATGGCGCCCATGATAGTTTCATGACCAGCTTTATGCTGGCTGCCGGCAGTGGTCTGTTGCTTTGGCTGCTTACCTATCCGTTTCGTCGTGAACTGCGCTCGCGTGACGGGCTGTTGCTGGTTTTTCTGGTGTGGACAGTATTTCCTCTTCTGGCCTCCTTGCCTTTAATGCTGGAAGCTTCGCATCTTGGCGTGAAGTTATCATTTACTCATGCTTATTACGAAGCTATGTCTGGACTGACCACAACCGGTGCTTCAGTTTTGCCAGATGTGACGCAATTGCCCAAATCCCTGAATCTTTGGCGGCATACCTTGGTATGGTTTGGCGGTATGGGAATCCTGGTGTTGGCAGTGGCCATTTTGCCCATGCTGGGGGTGGGCGGGCATCAGGTCATGCGTGGCGAAATGCCGGGCCCCATGAAAGAAGAGAAACTGACCCCACGCATTGCCGGTACAGCCAAGGTGCTTTATGCCATTTATTTCTCGGCGTCGGTCTTGTGCCTGATTGCCTACCGCCTGACGGGCATGAACTGGTTTGATGCCTGGTGCCATACGGCCTCCACGATGGGGCTGGGCGGGTTTTCCACTTATAGCGGTGGTTTTGTAGATATCAATTCGCCAGCTGCCGAAATGGTGGCGATGGTCTTCATGTTGTTTGCCGGCATTAACTTTGCCACGCATTTCAAGGTTATACGCAATCGCGATTTATCCATTTACCGGTCGTGTCCTGAAACCATTCCGTTTTTACGGCTGGTGCTGGTCAGTGCGGTCCTGATCAGCCTGTACCTGTATTTTTCCAACGAGTATGGCAGTTTGATCGAAGCGTTCAGGTTTGGTATGTTCAATACCATTTCCGTGGCAACCACCACCGGGTTTGCCAATGTAGACTACCTGCAGTGGCCGCTGTTTCTGCCTATCGTCATGCTGTTTCTGGGGGCCTGTGCAACTTCGTCGGGCTCTACGGGGGGCGGCATCAAGATGATTCGCCTTATTCTCGTCATCAAGCAGATTCGTACCGAAATCCGTCATATCTTGCACCCGCATGCGGTGTTTCCTGTCAGGCTGGGTGCACGCATTATTGATCAGGGCGTGCTGATGTCCATCATGGTATTCATGCTGGTGTATGCCTTAACCCTCATGGTCTTGTCTGCCGTGATGCTGTTGTCTGGGCTAGAGCCAACTACGGCGTTTTCCGCCACTTTTGCCAGCCTTAACAATATCGGCCCGGGGCTTGGCGGGGTCGGGCCAATGGGCAATTACAGTGTCTTGTCTGATTTTCAGATCTGGGTATGCACGTTCGCCATGCTGATCGGGCGTCTGGAGCTGTTTACCGTGTTGGTTATTTTTACCCCCGGATTCTGGCGCCGTTAGGTCTTCGTGCGACACTCGTTGCATCAATTTTTATCAGGTTTATACGCTGCCGGCATAGCCGATGTGTCGCCAAGCCTCGTAAACCGTGATGGCGACCGCATTGGACAGGTTCAGGCTGCGCGAGTCGGGGCGCATGGGCAGGCGCACGGCGTTTTCAATTCCAATGGTTTCCCATTCCTCGGGCTTGAGTCCGGCTGTTTCACGGCCAAAAATAAAGACGTCCCCGTCGGCAATGCTAATGTTGCCAATGTGGCGTTGTCCTTTGGTGGAAATCGCAAAAATATGGCCGGCTGCCGCACCGGTTGAGTTGATGGCTTCCTGCAGGTTGTCGTGAACCTTGATATCGGCCCATTCATGGTAGTCCAGCCCAGCCCTGCGCAGGCGTTTGTCGTCTAGCATGAAGCCCAGTGGCTTGACCAGATGCAGCTGTATGCCGGTGTTGGCGGCCAGGCGGATGATATTGCCGGTATTGGCAGGAATTTCGGGTGAAACAAGAATAATGTGAAACATGCGATTGCTTAAAAATGTTTTGGGGGAGTGCGGGCGATGGCCAGGGCATCCACGCGCTGTACACCGGCGGCCAGCAAGGCTCGGGCGGCACTGTCAAGGGTGCTGCAAGTGGTGACTATATCGTCTACCAGAATGGCATGTGGCATATCCAGGCGGCGCGAACAATAATATAAACCGGCTGTAGCGGCTCGACGTGCGTGACGGGACAGGCTGGATTGCTTGAGATGCTGGTCATGGCGGTGCAGTACAAAATGCTCAACTGGTAATTGTAGTTTTTTTCCAAGGTGTTGTGCAAACTCTGCTGCCGGATTAAAGCCACGCCGGGCAAGTGATTGCCGGCTGCCAGGAATGGGAACGAGGCAGGCGTTTTTAATGGGCAGTAAACCCCGGTGTTGCAGCTGTTGGCATAGCAGTTGTGCAAAGGCGGGTGCCAGATCAAGCTGGCGGCCATTTTTGTAGCGTAAAACCAGGCTGTCCAGTGGATGCACATAATCAAAGGCGGCCATAATGAGACCGGTGTGCAGGGCTTCTTCGCTGCAGTCGGGACAGGGTCCCTGGTCTGGCAGGGCCAGGCAGCAGCGTGAACAGCGATAGGGATGGTTTTGCATGGAATGCAAAATATCGTTGCGACAGCTGGGGCAGAATCTTTCACCGGTGCAGGTGGTGCCACACAGGGGGCATATGCCGGGCAGGGCACGGCTGATGCGGTTGACCAATCGTCTGGCATGGTTGGTAAGCCAGCCTAATCTTTTGTTTTCGTAAGGGTTTTGCACAGAATGGTAGAAGTCTTATTTACAATATGGGCTTATCAAATCATTTTCTTCCCGTATTAACAATACGTCAGTGATCTCAATGTCCCAGGCTATTTATTCTCCCCAGGTTTTGCCCATCAATCCCGAACACGTCGTCAAGCAATTTTCCCGCCGGGGTTTATTGGAAGATTCACGGTTTTTTTACGATGAAATCAGCCGTCGAATGATTGGCCGGTTAAGTTATATCCGGATCAGTCCTGAAACGGTGGTTGATGCTGGTTGTGGTCCCGGTCATTCACTAGCGTCGCTTAGGGAGCGTTTTCCGAAAGCACGCCTGATTGGGGTGGACAGTTGTCCTTCGTTTATCGAGCACTGCAAGAAGACGTATTTGCCCAAGGGCATGCAGGCATGGGTATCAAAACTGGGGCGTAAAAGCCAGGATGAGTTTCACTTGGCCGATTTGGCCGCCATGCCAATGGCAGCCGAGTCAGCTGGCCTGGTCTGGTCCAATATGGCACTGCACTGGCATCCTGAGCCCCATAAGGTGATTGCTGAATGGCGCAGGGTAATACAGGTTGGCGGCATTTGCATGTTTTCCTGTCTTGGTCCTGGTACTTTCATTGAGTTGCGCAAGGCTATTGAAACGGCTGGCATCCAGACTAAAACCGTGTCTTTTGTTGATATGCATGATTTCGGCGATATCCTGCTGGAACATGGTTTTGTTGATCCGGTCATGGATCAGGAAGTCATAACGCTGACTTACCAGAGCCCGCAAAAACTGCTGGCCGATGTCGCCGCCCTTGGCGGGAATCCGACCATCGGGCGCCATGACGGATTGGTAGGGCGCCAATGGTACCAGCGCTTGTGTGATGCCTTCGAGCAGCAGCGTCAGCCTGACGGGAAATTGCACCTGAGCCTTGAAGTAGCGTATGGTCATGCCTGGAAAAGTGCCGTACATAAAACAGCAGCAGGAGAAACGCATATTTCCCTGAGCGCTATTGGAGGAAGAAAATCACCCCAGTGAACCTGACTGGATTGATCAGGCTTAAAGCACGTCTTCGGACGTGCTTTTTTTTGATATTTAATTGATTTTTGATTGATGATTCCTTGTTGCATCAAGACGTATTCTTACGCCTGTAATGTTCAAAATATCAAAGCAGGTGCTGTCAATGAATGCAATGGAAGAAAACGGGACGTCCTTGTATCAGGCCGAAAAAGGTCTGGTCTTATCCATCGTGATTCCTGTTTATAACGAACGGCAGATGTTGCCTTTGCTGTTTCCCCGGTTGGCCTCGATTCTGGATCCGTTGGGAGTAACTTATGAACTGGTGATGGTGGATGATGGCAGCCGTGACGGGTCGGGAAATTTTCTGGCTGAACGGGCTGTCCGGGATGAGCACCTGAAACTGGTTCGCTTAAGCCGCAATTTTGGCAAGGAAGCCGCCTTGAGTGCCGGCCTGGCGTATGCCGGAGGACAGGCAATCATTATTATGGACGCGGATTTGCAGGATCCGCCCGAGTTGATTCCCCAAATGCTGCAGGCCTGGAAGGAGGGAGCTGATGTTGTCACCATGAAGCGCCGTTCACGTGAAGGAGAAACCTGGTTCAAGAAATTTTCTGCCCATGGTTTTTACCGTTTGCTGAACCGCATCAGTGATGTTGATATTCCCGAAGATACCGGTGATTTCCGTTTGCTTAGCCGCAAGGCAGTTAATGCCATGAGCCAGTTGGGTGAACGCAATCGCTATATGAAGGGTCTGTTTGCCTGGATTGGCCTGCCGACCAAGGTCATTGAGTATGATCGGCAGCCCCGCGCTGCGGGTGCCAGCAAATGGGATTATCCCGGCTTGATGGGACTGGCATTCGAGGGAATTACTTCTTTTTCAGTGGCGCCTTTGCGTCTGACGATGGTGGCCGGTATTTTGACTGCACTGATGGGTATTTTATTTGCCCTGTGGATTGTGGCCAAAACCATGATGCTGGGCGAGCCGGTGCAAGGCTATCCCTCGTTGATCTCCATGATTACTTTTCTGGGTGGCGTCCAGCTGATTTCGATTGGCCTGTTGGGTGAATATGTGGGTAAAACCTATTTTGAAGCCAAGCAGCGCCCGGTTTACCTGATTAGGGACGTGCTGCGGAAAAACAGGATGGGCGTTCAGGAGCCGCTTGTGAATAGGGACGCTGAGCTTAATCAGTCAGGTGTAACGCGCCAGGATGAAGCGGTTCGCGAGTTGATGGTTGTTAAAGGAAAATAAAGTGACTCGCAGGATTGATTTATGGTGGGTGGTAGCTGTTTTGTTATGCCTGCCGCTGGTAAGTATGGCTTTGATGCCGCTGTCTGATACGTCTGAACCCCGTTATGCCGAAATTGCCCGCATGATGGCGCAAAACGGTGACTGGATTACACCCTGGTTTGAGCCTGGCAAGCCATTTTGGGGCAAACCGCCGCTCTCGTTCTGGGCACAGGCCTTGTCTTTCAATTTGCTAGGTGTTAATGAGTTTGCGGTACGCTTTCCTTCATGGCTAAGCATGGTGGCAACGGCGGGCCTGCTGGTTGCCTTTACCCAGGCGTTTTTTGACAAACAGATCGCCCAATGGACCGCGATTATTTATAGTACTTCTGCCCTGGTGTATGTCACTTCGGGTGCGGTGCTAACCGACCCCTTTTTGGTGCTGGGCACTACCCTGTGCATGACATCTTTTATGATGGCGCGGCAACATTCGTCTTGGTTCTGGCGTTACGGATTTTTTGTGGGACTTGCCATTGGCCTGCTGGCAAAAGGTCCTTTGGCGGTGGTTCTGGTGGCGGGTCCGCTACTGTTATGGCTGTTGCCTGACAGAAGCCGTTTTGCTTACGTCAAGGCATTGCCCTGGAAGCGTGGTTTGCTGTTAACGGCATTGCTGGCCCTGCCGTGGTATGTGCTGGCTGAAATCAAAACCCCTGGTTTTTTGAATTATTTTATTGTCGGAGAACATTTCCTGCGCTTTGTGGATCCGGGCTGGCAGGGGGATTTATATGGGACTGCCCATAAAAAAATGCATGGCACCATTTGGTGGTATTGGTTGCAGGCCAGTTTTCCATGGGGTTTGATGGGTATAGGTTTGCTGGTGGTCACTGTTCTGAAAAAGGGCTGGCATCTCAATATCAAGACGCTTGTTGCTTCTGCCAACCTGTCTTATCTGTTGGTCTGGGCATTGTTTACTCCTTTGTTTTTTACGCTTTCAGGCAATATTCTCTGGACTTATATTTTGCCGTGTCTGGGCGCTTTCAGCATCTTGATGGCCCTTGGCTGGCGCAAGTGGGTGGAAGATAGCCAGTGGCGGTTTGCCGAACATACCCGGTGGATGGCAGCCATTGTGCCGCTGGTGCTGGTTTTGCTAAGCCTGTTTGCTTATGTCAGTCCCAATCAGCTTAAAACAGAAAAAGGTTTGATTCAATTTGCATCGACTCAGGTGCAGGCAGGTACACCAGTCTATTATGTCGACGAGCGTCCCTTTTCGGCCCGGTTTTATTCTGGTGGAACGGCAGAGTTGTTGAAGATTGATGAGGTTTCTGCCAAACTGGAAAGCAGTAGGATGCCTTTGTTGCTGGCGATACCCAAAAAGCGGCTGAACGAGGTGGCCCATGCTTTAAGCGTGCCGGTACAAAAGCGCTACGAGAACAAACGTTATATTTTGTTTGAAACAAGTCCCGGACTCAATCAGGCGGGCTTGTCCATAACGGCAAATTAACTTTTATTTTCTAGAAATTGCATGAATACATCTACAAAGCCCATTCGCATGCTGGTGGTTGAAGACCATGTCGGGCTTGCCGAGAATCTGTCGGAATATTTTGACAATTCGCATTATGTGCTTGATTTCGCTTCGGATGGTTTAACGGCCCTGCACTTGATTTCAACCCATGAATATGATGTCATCGTGCTCGATGTAATGTTGCCAGGCTTGTCAGGGTTTGAAATCTGTCACCGTATCCGGAACGATATCCAGTGCACGACACCGGTGATCATGATGACAGCCAAAGATCAGCTCAAAGACAAGGAAGAGGGGTTTCGGGCTGGGGCAGATGACTACCTGGTCAAACCGTTTGACCTTCGCGAGCTGCAGCTTCGGGTAAATGCCCTGTACCGTCGCAAAGAGGGTATGGGCAAGACGCCGGGGATAGAAGTGCCTGGTATTCGTTTCGATCCAGGCAAGCTGACGGTTCAGGTGGAGAACAGTGGTTCCCTTGAATTAAGCGGTACCATGGCGCGTATTTTTGAAGAGCTGATTAAAGCCTATCCTGGCTTCCTGTCTTATGAGCAGTTGCAAGAACGCATCTGGGGAGAAAAAGAGGTCGATATGAACACCTTGCGTACCCATGTCTATACATTGCGCAAGCTATTGCAGGATACCTTTGGTTTTTCCATGATCAAGACCATGCACGGGCGTGGTTATCGACTGACCTCACCGGTACAGGCAAGCCAATGAGATCTATTTCAAGGCGTATCCACCGTGCCATTTTGCTGGTTAGCATGGCATGTATTGCTGTCATGGTGGTGATGGTGCTGGAAGTTAATGAAGACCTTGAGCGAACCATGCTGCAGGTGGAGTTTGAGCAGGAAGTGGATTTCATGCTTGAAAACCGTGACCAGTCCGAGCTTTTTGTTTGGGAAGGGTTTAACCAGCAGATGGTGTTTGTGCCTCAAGGGCAGGCAACACCAGCCCAAATGCCCGAGGTTTTCAAGGATTTGCCCTTGGGGTTTTCTGATGAGATAAGGCGGAACGAGAAGACGTATTTGGTTAATGTGGCCGTTTTGCCCAAGGGGGTGGTCTATATTGCCAAGGATATCACCCACTTTGAAAATCGTGAGTTGCTTTTCAGCTGGGCACTGGGTGTCATGACGTTGCTCATCATTGGCCTGGGCTTATGGATGGCAACGTTAAGCAGCCGGCGAATTGTCAATCCCTTGCGGCAACTGTCAGAGCAAATCAGCGAAGTGCCGGTGGGGTCGCAAATGCCGCGTATCCCGGTTAATTACACCGATAGTGAGTTGTATACAATTGCGGAAACCTTTAATCGTTTTCTTGGCGAGCTGGAATCTTACGTGCGCAGGGAGCAATCGCTGTTAAGCCTGGCCAGCCATGAGCTGCGAACACCGGTAGCGGTCATGTCAGGCGCCCTGGATATCCTGGAAATGCGTGGCCAGCTCAAGCCCAATGATTTGGCCACGGTGGCCCGTATGCGCAATGCCTGCACCGAGATGCGCAGCAATGTGGAAATCCTGCTCAAGCTTTCGCGCAACCAGGACGACGCTTCTCCTGTCATGGAAGTCATTTCCCTGATGAACTTGGTGGAAGAGGTTCTTGATGACCTGAATAATTTATTCAAGGCCAGGGACAGGGTGAGGGTAAATGTCATCGACAGGATTATGCTCAGGACCGATGCAGTGCTGGTGAAGATGCTATTGCGCAATCTTATCCAGAATGCCTTGCAGCATACGCAAAAGGAAATCGATATTACGCTGGGCCAAGGTGTGATCCAGATAAAGGACAGGGGCACAGGGTTTACAGCTGGGCAAAAAGCCATCCTGAACAAGGAAATCTCGGTAGTGCCGGGCAGTTCCGCCCTTAATGGCTTGGGCCTGTATATTGTCACGCTGATGTCAGAGCGCCTGCAATGGAAGTTGCAAGTGACCCGCAGTGATTCAAGCGGAACCGTGATCGAGCTAAGTATTCCCGCAGATCAAATCCTTTAATAAAGCTGGGGTAATATGCTTGTTACCATGTTCTGAAGCAGCCCGTGCTTGTTCCTTTGTTGCTTGTTTCCACGCAGGAGCGTTGGAACGAGTAGTGTGCCCAGCTTTTGGTTGGTATTTCACTCCTGCATGGAAACGGGTACGGGTGCGGAAAGGGCTTATTCAGCTGGCCATTCGGCTTTGGCTTCGCGCGCCAGCAGGTTGGAAACTGCCTGCAGGGGAGGCATGGCATTGAACAGGACATCGCATACCGCTTTGGTAATTGGCATCTCAATGTTCAGGGCGGTGGCGCGGTTCAGGGCATCACGGGCGCAGCGTACGCCTTCGGCGGTCATGCCGGCAGCCAGGATATGGTCCAGTGATTGACCTTGCCCCAAGGCTAGGCCGACCTGACGGTTGCGCGACAGGTCACCGGTGGCGGTCAAGACCAGGTCCCCCAGGCCGGTAAGGCCTGAAAAAGTGGCTGCCTGGCCACCCAGGGCTATGCCCAGGCGGGTAATTTCAGCCAGACCACGGGTAATAAGCGCAGCCCGGGCATTGGCGCCCAGCTCTAGACCGTCTGAAATACCGCAGGCAATGGCCATAACGTTTTTAAGGGCCCCGCCCACTTCCACGCCAATCACATCGTTGCTGGCATAGATGCGGGTGTTGTTGGCATGCAGGGCGGCTGTCGTGTTTTGGATAGTGATGTCGCTATGGCTGGCAACAGTCAGGGCGACAGGTAGATTGCGGGTTACTTCTTTGGCAAAAGACGGTCCTGACAAAACACCGGTATTGGGAATTTGATTGCCAAAAACAGATTGCACGATTTCATGCGGCAATTGCCCGCTGTTTTGTTCAAAGCCCTTGCATGTCCATACAATGGGTGTATCAGCCAGTTTGGCTTCTTGCAGTTGTGTCAGCCAGGTTTCGCAGGTGCTACGCATGGCCATGACAGGCACGCCCAGGATGATTAACCGTTGATGTTGGTGGCGGCCTTGCAGATGGGCAATAGCTTGCTGAATGCTGGTGGTGCTTTTCAGGCTGAGGGGCAAGGAAAGATTGCCCAGATACTTGGTGTTGCTGTGCCGGTTGTTGATTTCTGATGAAACAGCCTCATTACGGGCTAGCAGCAAGGTAGAGGTATTATTGGCTGCCGAGGCAGCCAAGGCGGTTCCCCAGCTACCCGCACCTATAACCAGTACATGAAGCGAAGTGCCGGGAAGTAACATGCGAACCTGCTTACTGACGGGTTACGCCAGGAGGCAGAATGATGCCGGAGTCTTCAGGTGCGGCACTGTTTTGCGCCTGCTGTTGTGCTTCCTGGATACGCTGTTCGTACAGGGCCTGGAAGTTGACTTCTGCCAGGTGCAGCGGGGGCAAAGAGGTACGGTTAATCGCATCGGCAATATTGGCGCGCAGGTAAGGGAACAGCATGGTAGGGCAGACAATGCCAAGGAGTGGGTCAAACTGTTCTTCAGGGATGTTGGCAATTTCAAAAATACCGGCTTGGGTACCTTCAACCAAATACAGGACTTTGTCACCGATTTTGGTTGTAACGGTGGCGCGTACGGTGGCTTCGAAAATGGTTTCTGCCAGGCGTTGGCCGCCAACGCTCAGGGAGATTTCAACCTCTGGAGTTTCCTGCTCGAGGAAAATCTGGGGTGAATTGGGCATTTCCAAAGACAGGTCTTTCAGATAGACACGCTGCAAATTGAATGCGGGATTGGTATTTTCTGCTTGTTGCTCTTCAGCCATGCTGTTTCCTAATTAAGAAGGTTAAAGGTTAAATTGCGCTGATGGCCTAGTCAGCCAGCAGGGTAGTCAATTCACCGGCGCGGTCAAGGGCCATCAGGTCATCACACCCACCAACGTGTTTGTCTCCGATGAAAATCTGGGGAACCGTGGTGCGTCCGGTGCGCTCAATCATAACAGCACGTTGTTCACGGTTGGTGTCAATGCTGATTTTTTCCAGATTTGTGACGCCACGCTCGAGGAGCAATTTTTCGGCACGAATGCAATACGGGCAGGTTGCCTTGGAGAACATAGTGACTTTTTTCATGGTGTTTTTGCTACGTAAATGGTTTAACGGGTTGGTTTGCGGGTGTTGGCTACCGTGTGTTTTTTTAGGGGCAAGCCGTCCTGCTTCCAGGCTGAAAGACCACCGGAAAGCACATGAACTTCTTCAAAATTGAGTTTTTTCAGGGTAGCTGCCGCTTTTTGTGCCGAACGGCCCATATTGCAAACCAGGATAACTGGCTTGCTCTTGGACAGGGAAGCGGTTTTTTCTTCAAGTTCGTC
This sequence comes from Advenella sp. RU8, assembly GCF_048381675.1. Classification (NCBI taxonomy): domain Bacteria; kingdom Pseudomonadati; phylum Pseudomonadota; class Betaproteobacteria; order Burkholderiales; family Alcaligenaceae; genus Advenella; species Advenella sp. RU8. Next base: position 123,642 of record NZ_JBLWIS010000005.1, on the reverse strand, counting down.
CATGGGAATATTACGCGCTTGGGGAATCGAGCCGTCTTTGTATTCTTCGGCCGGGCGGATGTCAATAAAAATGGCGGCTGATTTATTAGCCATTTGCACGGCTTCTTTGGTGCTGAGCATATTGGCTTGGCCACCAAAGCCCCCCTTACGAACCGAAGGAATGGCCAACAAGATGCCCGATACCAGGGCAAAAGCTAAAAAATAAATGGTATTTTGGTAAAAAAGAAAATCCACGTCTAATCCTGTAGGTGTGCTTTTTTCAAGCTTAATTCTCAGATTATAAAATAGCTGGACAAATAGAGATAAGACTTCGCTAAAATAATGGAAAATTGTTTGGGTATTGAATTGTTTATTTCTTAATTTAGTGGAAAAGAGCTCATAGTATGTACAAAATCGTATTAATGCGTCATGGTGAAAGCCAGTGGAATCTTGAGAACCGTTTTACCGGCTGGACCGATGTTGACCTGACCGATCTGGGTCGTCAGCAGGCATGGCAGGCGGGTGAATTGCTGAAGCAAGAAGGGTTTTCATTTGATGTGGCTTATGCTTCCGTTTTGAAGCGGGCCATTCGTACTTTGTGGATTGCGCTAGATGCCATGGATGCCATGCATACGCCCATTCATCTTAACTGGCGCCTGAACGAGCGCCATTATGGCAACCTGCAAGGCCTGAATAAAGCCGAAACCGCTGCAAAGTATGGTGATGAGCAGGTGTTGGTATGGCGCCGTGCTTATGCGATCGCACCTAACCCTCTTGACCTGGACGACGAGCGCCATCCCCGTTTTGATAGCCGCTATGCACGCATTCCCGCCGATCAATTACCAGCTACCGAATGCCTGAAAGACACCGTTGCCCGGGTCTTGCCTGTCTGGAATGAGTCCATTGCGCCTGCGATCAAATCGGGCAAGAATGTGCTGATTGCTGCACATGGCAACAGCCTGCGTGCATTAATCAAGCATCTCGACAGCATTTCCGATGATGATATCGTTAATTTGAATATTCCAACCGGACAGCCGCTGGTTTATGAGCTGGATGAAAACCTCAAGCCTATCCGCCATTACTACCTGGGTGACCAGGAAGCGATTGCTGCCGCGGTAGCTGCCGTGGCTGCCCAAGGTAAAGCCCAAAAGGACTAATGTGAACAGGTGGGTGATTTGCATTTCCCTGTTTGCACTGTTCAGTGCCGGGCCGGTTACGGCCCAGCCTGCGGCTGCCTTAAGCGAACAGCAAAAAACGGCTGAAAAGCAGAAAGCCCATTTGCAAAACCAGATAGAAGAAATCCATAAAAAAATCAAAGAGCAGGAAGAGGATAGAAAAGACGTCACCGATGAATTGCGGAAATCCGAAACGGAAATTTCTAAAATAAATGCACGGCTTGATGCGTTGCAGGCGCAAGCAGGGCAGGCCAAAAAGGAATTGGGCGCGTTGCGAAAACAGCAGGACCGCCAGCAAAAAATCATGGAGCTGCGCCGCGATGAGCTGGCCGAGCAATTGCGGATGCAATATACCAGCGGTCTGTCTCCGTGGGCCGCATTGCTGTCAGGTGAAGATGCCCAGAAAATTGGTCGCGATCTGACTTATCTGGGTTATGTTTCCAAAGCACGGGTCGAACTGGTGCAGAAATTGCAAACTGAAATTGCCCGTCTTGATGAATTGAAGCAACAAACGGCGGAACGCCAGAAAACGATCGACCGGTTGGCCGAGCAAACCCGGGTTGGCAAGAACGAGCTTGAGTCCGAGCAAAAAAAACATGCTGTGGTATTGAAAAAAATTGAAAAAGACCTGGCAAGCAGGCGCTCACAGGCTACTAAGCTGGCGCAAGATGAAAAACGGCTTAACAGCCTGATTGACGATATTCAGAAAAACATTTCAAAGCAACTGGAAGAGGCCCGTCAAGCAAGGCTTGCCCAGCAGAAAGCCGAAGAGGAAAAACGCCAGGCAGCCTTGCGTCAGAAAGAGCAGGAAGCGGCCCAGGCCAGGGAGCAGGCAGCCAGGGCATCCATTGTGGCTAAACAGGCAGAACAGCAAACCGAACTGGCTTACGTGGTGTTGCAAAGCGCGGTAGTAAACCAAGAGCAGCAAACCCGGGCCCTGGCCCAGGCACAACAGCAGGTTTCGCAGGCTCAGGATGAGTCCCAACGGCAACAGGCACAGCAGCAAGTGCAAACGGCCCTGCAGCAAACCGAACAGGCTCGCGAGCAACTTGCACTGGCACGACAGCAGGCTGAAAATGCTGAAATTGAACGGGCGAAGGCACGGATTCAAAAAGAAAAAGAAGAACAGGCCGCCCTGCTGGCCCAAAAGGCCCGGGAAGATGAACGTCGGGCAGCGGCCAATGCCGACTCCGGTGCTACTGGTTTGCAAAAAGGCGCACCCTGGCCGGTACGTGGTGCCCTGCAGGGACGTTTTGGTACTACCCGGCCCGATACCGGTGGGGTTTGGCGGGGTATCCTGATTAGTGCTAACGAAGGCACGCCGGTGCGGGCGATTGCCGGCGGACAGCTGGTGTTTTCATCCTGGGTGCGCGGTTTTGGCAATCTGGTCATTATCGATCATGGCAATAACTATATGAGTGTGTATGGATATAATCAAAGCGTATCAGGAAGTGTGGGCGATAGCGTTCGTGCCGGACAAACCATAGCCCGTGTAGGGGCAACCGGTGGGCAGGTTGATCCTGCCTTATACTTTGAAATACGTAATGGTTCCACTCCGGTTGACCCATTAAGCTGGTTGTCAAGATAATATAGCCAGGACAGATAGCGCATACCACTGAAACTTTATTCGATTGCAGGCAGGAGTGTTTTGTGATAAGTAGAAAACAATTGGTCAGTTACATGGTGGCGGCAGGATTGCTGCTTACAGCTGCCATGCCAGCATGGGCGCAAAAGGTATCGCATGAGCTTCCCTATGAAGATCTGCAGCGTTTTGCCCGGGTCTTTGCTGCTGTCAAAAATAATTATGTCGAGCCGGTCTCAAATCAGGCGCTGATTGCATCCGCGATTAAAGGGATGGTTAGCGATCTTGATCCGCATTCTTCTTTTTTGGATGAGGACGAGTTTGAGGAAATGAAAGAATCCACTGATGGCGAGTTTGGTGGGCTGGGGATTGAGATTGGTGCCGAACAAGGCTTGGTTAAAATTATCGCGCCGATTGAAGATACACCGGCAGCCAAGGCCGGTATCATGCCTGGCGACCTGATTGTAAAAATCAATGGTGAAAGTACCGAAGGCAAACCCCTGAGCGATGTCATCAAGCAATTGCGTGGTGAGCCGGGCAGTGAAATTGTCTTGACTGTTAAGCGATCTTCCTCGGCAGAGCCGCTGGATATTAAAATTGTCCGGGACATTATCCAGGTGCGCAGTGTGCGCAGTAAACGCCTGCCCGATGACATTGGTTATGTACGTATTTCGCAGTTTCAGGAACGTACCGGGGCAGATCTTGCCCAGCAGTTGACTGACTTGGGCAAAAACAAGCCCCTGAAAGGCCTGGTGCTGGATTTGCGTAATGATCCTGGTGGTTTGCTGAATGCGGCCATCGGCGTTTCGGCTGCTTTTATCGAACCCAATAAACTGGTGGTTTCAACCAAGGCTCGCGAGCAGGAAATGCAGCGTTATCTGGCAGTTTCTTCCGAATATGCACCCGATGGATCTGACTATCTGAAAAACTTGCCTGACTGGACGCGCAAGGTGCCTTTGGTGGTGCTTATTAATGTGGGCTCGGCCTCGGCCTCTGAAATTGTGGCGGGTGCCCTGCAGGATTACAAGCGTGCCACTATTATGGGTAACCGCAGTTTTGGCAAGGGTTCGGTGCAGGTGGTCATGCCATTGGATGACAATACCGGCATCAAATTAACGACTGCCCGTTATTACACGCCGCTTGGGCGCTCCATTCAGGCAACCGGCATTGAGCCGGATATCATTGTTTCCGATACCGCAACCGGCGACTTGTTCAGTTTCCCCCGGGAAGCTGATTTAAATGATCACTTGAATAATGAGCAGGCCCCCAAAACAGATGCGCAGGGCAATATTAATCCTGAAAAAATGAGTGAAATGCTCAAGGAACCCGAAGAAATGTTTGAGTTCGGTTCCGAAGATGATTTCCAGCTGCAACAGGCTATTAACCATTTAACCGGTAAAAAGGTTGATCAGGGGGTTATCACCAAAGAAAAGCCCAAGGGCCTGACCAAGGAAGAAATGGAAGCGGTCAACCCTAGCACTGAATCGACAACAACCGATGCAGGCAAGTTGCCAAACAGTAAAGGTGACGGTGTTGCAGGTGACAAGGGCGCTGAAAAGCAGAAAAAATAATGGATGATTCCCAGCTATTACGTTATGCCCGGCACCTGATGCTGGATGAGATTGGCTTTGAAGGTCAGCAGAAAATCATGTCATCACGGGTGTTGGTGGTGGGGGTTGGCGGGCTGGGTTCTCCGGCCGCCGCTTATCTGGCGGCAGCAGGTGTTGGCCAACTGGTGCTAGTTGATGATGATCAGGTCGATCTAAGCAATTTGCAGCGGCAAATTCTGCATACGACCGAGCGGATAGGCCAGCCCAAGGTCGAATCAGCCAGGCAAGCTTTGCAGGCCTTGAATCCCGATACGGTCATTGAGTGCCATGCCCGGCGACTGGATGGGCCAGGCTTGATGGCACTGGTCAACGATGCCGATGTGGTGCTTGACTGTACCGATAACTTCCTTACCCGTCATCATATCAACCGTGCGTGTGTGGTGCATAAAAAACCGCTGGTATCGGGGGCGGCGATCCGTTTTGACGGGCAGATAGCGGTGTATGACCTGCGGCATGAAAATGCGACTTGTTATGCCTGCCTGTTTGAGCCCTCTGATAACCTGGGTCCTGATAACTGCGCGACGCTGGGCGTTTTTGCGCCGTTGGTCGGGATTATCGGCAGCATGCAGGCTGCCGAAGCCCTTAAGTTACTGGTGGGCATGCCCGCCGGACTTGACGGGCGTTTATTGCAACTGGATGCGCGCACCATGCAGTGGCATGCGATGCAGGTGCAGAAAAACCCGCAGTGCCCGGTTTGTGGTTCAGCACACCCCTGATGTTTTTTGCATTGGTTCAATCACACACTCGTTAAGCACGGGCGGATTCAAGGCAACGGTAAAGCTTCTTAATTCATCGCGCCTGAATACATGGATAAGGATGCTTTGTCCTGGTTGGTAGCGTTTGAGCAGCATATCCAGATTGCCGGTATCCACCTTGATGCCATCAATCGCCACCAGGGTATCGCCAGCACTCAGCCCGGCTTTATGGGCGGCGCCATTTTCAAGCACGCTGCCGATCTGGCAGGCATTGTCGGCCACTTTGGTGCGAACATCCAGTGATGGCGTGTTGCTGCTATTTTTCCAGCTTAACGTCATATTCTGGGTGGCCAGTAATTCCTTCAGGGGAATATCTTCCGTGCCGTGGGCGAAGCGGGCAATGTAGTCGCTGGCATCAACGCCGGTTGCATTATTGATGATTGATGCCAGTTCATCTTCTTTCAGTCCATCGGCGGGTTTGTTGAAAAAGTCGCGACCGTAGCGTTGCCATAGCAGTTGCATGACATCATCAAGGGATTTTTCATTATGGGTGGCATTGCGGATAGTCAGGTCCAGGCCCAGAGCAACCAGTGAACCTTTGCTGTAGTAGCTCACGATGGCATTGGGGGCATTTTCATCCTGCTTGTAAAATTTGGTCCAGGCATCAAAAGAGCTTTGTGCCACGCTTTGTTTGAAGCGTCCTGGAAGGCCATGGACATTGGCAATGGTTTTGCCCAACAGGCCCAGGTATTGTTCCTGCGTGATAAGGCCGGCCCTTAACAGGGTCAGGTCGTCATAATAAGAAGTGAAGCCTTCAAATACCCAAAGCAGGCAGGTGTGGTTTTCAGTATTAAGATTGTAGGGGGCAAATGCTTTAGGCTTAATGCGTTTTACATTCCAGGTATGAAAATATTCATGACTGACCAGGCCCAGGAAATTTCGGTATTGTTCACTTTGCTCGGGGTTGCCAAGGGTTGGCAAGTCGTTGCGTGATGCCATCAGGGCCGTTGATGAGCGATGCTCAAGGCCGCCGTAATCCTTGCCGGTCACCATGGTCATGAAGACATAGCGGTCGGAAGAGTCCAGGAAAGGGGCTTTGTGCGTTTCGGGTTCGAAAAACTTGATTTGGTATTCGCAGATGCGGGCAGTGTCTGCGGCAATGCGTGCCAGGTCCAGATTGGGGATCTGGCCGGTAAAAACCATTTCATGCGCGGCACCACAAGCCTTGAATGTCACTACTTGAGGCGTGCCCATTTCAACCGGGTGGTCGATCAGTGCATCATAGTTGGGGGCGGAATACATGCCGAAGCCGTGACGTGTAGCGCCATTGGGGTGTTTTTTTGCTTCGGGCAGGCTGGTATAGACTTTCCAGTTCCGGATGTTTTTTGGGGGCCTGAGATCCAGCAGGCAAGGCTGTTCTTCCTGCTCATGGATTTGCAGGAATACGCTGGTGCCATTGAAAAAACCATGCGTTTCATCCAGGTGTGCGCTGCGTACCGATAAATCCCAAGCATAAACAGTATAGGTAATATGCAAGGGTTCCTGGCAGGCCTGGATTTGCCAATGGTGGTTGTCTGTTTTTTCAATCAGCAGTTTCTTGGTGCCGCAACGAGCCTCGATGGTTTCTATATTGCGGGCAAAATCCCTGATCAGGTAACTACCCGGAATCCAGGCGGGCAAGGATACTTTTTGGCCTTCGGGGTTGGGGACGGGAATGCTTATCTCTACAAGGAAGCGGTGGCCGGCAGGATCATGCGGGGTAATGGTATAAATAATTTCGTTCATCAGGATTTTATGTGTTTGTATATATTCAGACAAAGTAACTATAACAAACTCGCTACAATACCTCAGGAAAAACAGTTCATCGACAACTTACAGGAGGGTAGTATGTCAGAGCAGTTGGTATTGACGAAGATTGATGGCGGTGTTGGTGTATTAACCTTGAACCGTCCTAAAGTACTTAATGCACTTAGCAACGAAGTCATGGAAGCGCTAGGCGAAGCTTTGCTGGCGCTGGAGAACAATGATCAGGTGGGTGCTATTGTGCTGACTGGCAATGAAAAGGCCTTTGCAGCCGGTGCCGATATTTCAGCCATGAAAGACTGGTCATACATGGACGTGTATAAAAGCAATTATATTGGCGGTCCATGGGAAACCATGAAAAATGCCATTCGCAAGCCCGTGATAGCGGCTGTTTCTGGCTATGCGCTGGGTGGTGGTTGTGAGTTGGCCATGATGTGTGATTTTATTATCGCTGCCGATAACGCAAAATTCGGCCAGCCCGAAATCAAGTTGGGGACCATTCCCGGCCTGGGGGGTACACAACGGCTGACGAGGGCTATCGGCAAATCAAAAGCCATGGATCTGGTCCTGACTGGTAGAATGATGGACGCTAAAGAAGCGGAAAGTGCCGGCTTGGTGGCCCGTATTCTGCCCCTTGAAAACTTCCTTGAGGAAGTGGTTAAGGTGGCGCAAGGTATTGCCGAACTGTCAACGCCTGTTGTGATGATGGCCAAACAATGCGTGAATGCGGCACTGGAAACGACACTTGAGCAGGGCTTGCAATATGAGCGGCGTGTATTTCATGCAACATTTGCAACCCAGGATCAAAAAGAGGGTATGAGTGCATTTGTAGAAAAGCGCCAGGCAAATTTCAGGAATATGTAATGAAACTTGCTGTCAGGTTTGCTTATGCTGTAAAAAATAAGTTATACTCTCAAGGCTTGACATATTACGAAACCTTGTTATGACCATCTTACATAATAAGTACACGTACTTGGGTAGCTCTGAAGACACCGTACTTAAGCTTAGTAAAGCTGAAAAAGCCAGGCTCAATGCAAGCTCTGCCAAAGGACTTGTAAATATTGTCTTGGCGCAGTTTGTTTTACTCGCGGTAGTGGTGCTCTTGTGCTGGCTGGTCTCTGGTTTGCCGGCAGCATTGTCGGCGTTAGCCGGCGGCATGGCTTACCTGGTACCAACAGCATTTTTTGTGCTGCATATGTTGTTTAAGCTTTATAGCGGTTCAAATGCAAGCGTGCTTACGTTTTTCTGGGGAGAAGCATTCAAGCTCGGAGGTACTGTAGCCTTGCTTGCATTAATAGTTAAATTATCCGGAGCCTTGCTGGTCTGGCCAGCGTTGCTGATCGGCCTGGTTGCGGTATTAAAGGGTTATGTATTGTTATTGGCTTTTAAAAAGCTTTAGTAACAATCATTGGGAAAGAGTGTAATGCAGCCTCATTGGCTGCCAAATCGTGGAGTACGAATCAAATGGCTGCACCTGCAGATGTCTCGCCTCAGTCATATTATGTTCAGCATCACCTTGTCCATTTCAATAACGTCGGAGAAGGACAGGCCAACATTGTAGACTTCGGTGTTATCAACTATGACTCCATCTTCTGGTCTGTTGCAATGGGTTTGCTGGTCGTTGGTTTCCTGTGGAAAGCCGCACGTCATGCTACCTCCGGTGTTCCCGGTCGTTTCCAGGCTGGTGTTGAAATGGTTGTTGACATGGTCAATGATCAGGCAAAAAGTATTATTCACAATTCTGAATCACGCAAGTATGTTGCGCCATTGGCGTTAACCATATTTTTGTGGATCACGCTCATGAACGTACTCGACTTGGTACCCGTTGATCTGTTGCCTTCCCTGTTTGGCTGGCTTGGTCTTGCTGGTCATGGTGAGGCGCATGGTCCACTGTACTATCATCGTATTCTTCCTACTGCTGACTTGAACGTGCCAATGGGCATGTCTCTGGGTGTTTTGCTGCTGTCTATTTACTACGGCTTCAAAATCAAGAATCCCGGTGGTTTCATCAAAGATCTGTTCACAGCTCCTTTCCATTCAAGTGGTATTGGCGCAATTGTTCTGGCCCCTGCCAACTTCGCATTAAACGTTATCGAGTATGCTGCCAAAACAGTGTCTCTGGCAATGCGGTTGTTTGGTAATATGTTTGCCGGTGAACTCGTATTTATGTTGATCGCCCTGTTGGGCGGTGCATGGACAGGATTCAATGCAATGAGCATTGGGTTGGGAGTTGGCCATGTTCTGGCTGGTTCCGTCTGGGCAATTTTCCATATTATGATTATTTTGCTCCAGGCATTCATTTTCATGATGCTGACACTGGTTTATATCGGTCAGGCACATGAAGGGCACTAAGATTTAACGTCCTGGCTTTAAGTAAAAATCCGGGATGTTTTTTCTTGCAAATTGCATCATTTAATTTTTAATTGGGCTGTTTGCTTTATTTTTTAGTAGTTTTTTTTCCATCTTTAAATTTGTTTTAGGTTCATAACCACAAGGAGTTGTCATGACCACAGCAGCTTTCGTTGCTCTTGCTTGCGCGTTTATCATCGGTTTGGGTGCTATCGGTGCATGTATCGGTATCGCTATCATGGGCGGTAAATATCTTGAGGCATCTGCTCGTCAACCAGAATTGATGAATGCACTGCAAACAAAAATGTTCTTGTTGGCTGGTCTTATCGATGCTGCGTTCCTGATCGGTGTTGGTATCGCTATGTTGTTCGCGTTTGCTAGCCCATTCGGCGCTTAATACAGTAAACGTCTATACCATCTGTTGATGGGGTGTGAACTGGATGGAGATGCGGGCCTTATGATTTATCAATAAGGCCTGCATATGACAGAGTTCAATAAATTTCGGGTTTTGCAATTTCGCAAAGCCTTAACATAGTAGAAGGGAAACGACCGTGAATTTAAACGCGACGCTCTTTTTCCAGACGCTCGTTTTCTTTGTATTGGCATGGTTCACAATGCGGTTTGTGTGGCCTCCTCTTACAAAGGCTATCGATGAACGTCGTCAGAAAATTGCCGATGGTTTAGCTGCTGCCGACAAAGGCAAGGCAGATCTGGCTCAGGCCCAGGCTCGTATCAGCCTGATCGAAGCATCTGCAAAATCAGAGAATCACGCTAAATTGGCAGAGGCGGAAAAACAGGCAGCACTTATTGTAGAAGCTGCTCGTGGTGAAGCCGAGTCTGAACGCGCCCGTATTTTGGCTCAGGCCAAACAGGATGCCGAGCTCGAAGTAGAACGTGCTCGTCAGGGACTGCGTGAAGAAGTGGCCGCTTTGGCTGTTAAAGGTGCAGAGAAGATTCTTCAGCGTGAAGTAAATGAAAAAACGCATGCTGAGTTGTTGAATCAACTTAAAGCACAGCTTTAATTCGGGATTATCATGGCTGAATTATCAACAATTGCCCGCCCATATGCAGAAGCCTTGTTTGCCGCTGCCAAAGATGATCAAGCCGGCTTGGCTGCATGGTCAGAGGCTGTTAGTGAATTGGCACAAATTTCAAGTGTATCGGATGTGCGTGAAGCAATGTCCGATCCCAGATTAAGCAAAGATCAACGTAAAAAGCTGTTCTCAGGGCTGGTCAAGTCTGCACTTTCCAAAGGAATGCAGAACTTTATCGATCTGCTTGTGGACAACGATCGATTATTGCTATTGCCCGAGATCGCAGCGCAATTTGAAGAACTGAAAAATCGCCATGAGGGTTCTGCCAGTGCAGAAATCACAAGTGCTTTTGAATTAAGCGATGCGCAAATTCAGGAATTGCTTACTGGTCTCGAGAAAAAATTTGGCTGCAAGTTAAAGCCGGTTGTTACTGTCGATAAGTCACTTATTGGCGGTGTCCGAGTCACAGTGGGTGATCAGGTATTAGATACTTCCGTGCAAGCCCAGTTGGCTCGCTTGCGCGATACATTGGTCGCTGCATAAGCGCCAGAATAACAGGATTTCAGGAGTCTGAATATGCAACTCAATCCGTCAGAAATCAGCGAATTGCTTAAGAGCCGTATCGAAGGCTTGGGTACTTCTGCTGATGTTCGCACACAAGGTACGGTCGTTTCCGTAACCGACGGTATCACACGTATCCACGGTTTATCCGATGTGATGCAAGGCGAAATGCTTGAATTTCCAAACAACGTTTTTGGTCTCGCTCTCAACCTTGAGCGTGATTCAGTTGGTGCGGTTATTTTAGGTGATTATACAGGTGTGTCCGAAGGTGACCCTGTTAAAACAACCGGTCGCATTCTTGAAGTGCCCGTTGGTCCCGAATTGCGTGGTCGCGTTGTAAATACACTGGGTCAGCCCATCGATGGCAAAGGCCCGATCAATGCCAAAGAAACCGATATTATCGAAAAAGTGGCGCCAGGCGTTATTGCCCGTCAATCTGTTTCCCAGCCATTGCAAACCGGTATCAAGGCGATTGACGCCATGGTACCCGTTGGTCGTGGTCAGCGTGAGCTGATTATTGGTGACCGTCAAACTGGTAAAACCGCTGTTGCTATTGATGCCATCATCAACCAGAAAGGCAAAAACGTTACTTGCGTTTATGTGGCTGTTGGTCAAAAAGCATCCACTATCAATAACGTTGTTCGCAAGCTCGAAGAGCACGGCGCACTGGAATACACAATCGTTGTGGCTGCCGCTGCTTCTGATTCTGCCGCCATGCAGTACCTGGCTCCTTATGCCGGTTGTACCATGGGTGAATATTTCCGCGATCGTGGCGAAGATGCCCTGATCGTTTATGATGACCTGACCAAACAGGCATGGGCATACCGTCAGGTATCCTTGCTGTTGCGTCGTCCACCAGGCCGTGAAGCTTATCCCGGTGACGTTTTCTATCTGCATTCCCGCTTGCTCGAACGTGCGGCCCGTGTGAATGCCGACTATGTTGAAAAATTCACAAAAGGCGAAGTAAAAGGCAAAACAGGTTCCCTGACTGCTCTGCCTATCATTGAAACACAGGCAGGTGACGTTTCCGCTTTCGTTCCAACCAACGTAATTTCCATTACCGACGGTCAGATCTTCCTGGAAACAGACTTGTTTAACGCGGGTATCCGTCCTGCGATTAACGCGGGTATTTCCGTGTCTCGCGTGGGTGGTGCAGCCCAGACCAAAGTAGTCAAAAAACTGTCTGGCGGTATTCGTACCGACCTGGCCCAGTATCGTGAATTGGCTGCTTTCGCCCAGTTTGCATCTGACCTTGACGAAGCCACTCGCCGTCAACTGGAGCGTGGTAAACGCGTGGTTGAGTTGTTGAAACAGCCTCAGTACCAGCCTTTGCAGGTATGGGAACAAGCCGTGTCTCTGTTTGCCGTGAATAATGGCTACCTTGATGACATCGATGTCAGCCAGGTTCTGTCATTTGAAAAAGGTTTGAAAGATGAGTTGAAACACAAGCATACTGCTTTGGTTGATCGCATCGAAGAAACCAAAGAGCTTTCTAAAGATGACGAAGCCACTTTGAAAGAAGCGGTTCTGTCATTCAAGAAGAACGGTACTTACTAAGACCTGGTAGGGTGCACGATCATGATCCTGCACCCTTGTTTTGCAAAACCGTCTAACAGGAAGGCTTATGGCTGGAATTAAGGAAATCCGTACTCAGATCAAGAGTGTGCAAAACACTCGCAAGATCACAAAAGCAATGGAAATGGTCGCTGCTTCCAAAATGCGCAAGGCGCAGGAAAGAATGCGTGCAGGCCGTCCCTATGCTACCAAAGTACGTGAAATTGCTACGCACATGATGCAGACACATCCTGAGTACTCTCATCCTTATCTGGAAGAGCGTAAAGACCTCAAGGCTGTCGGCATTGTAGTGATAAGTACAGATAAAGGTCTGTGTGGGGGCTTGAATACCAACATACAGCGTCTTGTCTTGTCACGTCTTAAAGAATTTGATGCCCAGGGCATTAAGGTTCAGGCTACTGCGATTGGTAACAAGGGCCTGGGCTTTTTGACTCGAATCGGTACAAACCTGGTTTCTCAGGAAGTGCAGTTGGGTGACACCCCAAGTCTCGAGCGTCTGATTGGTGCACTGAAAGTGCAGTTTGATGCTTATATGGATGGCACGATTGATGCTTTGTATGTTGCCACGAACGTTTTCGTCAACACCATGAAGCAGGAACCTTCGTTTATTCGTTTATTGCCGTTGCCTGATGGTCTTGCTGATCCTTTCCAGACTTCCCAGGAAGAAGAGTCTCAGCTTCCCAAGGCATCATATAAGTGGGATTACATTTTCGAACCCGATGCAAAGTCAGTCATTGATGACCTGTTGCATCGCTATGTAGAGTCCGTAGTCTACCAGGCAGTAGCAGAAAATATGGCGTCTGAGCAGTCAGCCCGAATGGTGGCTATGAAAGCTGCGTCAGATAATGCGAAAAAAGTGATTGGTGATTTGCAACTGGTTTATAACAAAACCCGTCAGGCAGCAATTACTAAAGAAATTTCAGAAATCGTGGGGGGAGCTGCAGCCGTTTAAGCCAAGGGCTTGCTGGCTGTCAGTTTCTTTCAATCGTTATTAAGTAAGGAATCGACATGAGTAACGGTACCATCGTTCAGTGCATCGGCGCCGTCGTGGATATACAGTTCCCACGCGACAACATGCCAAAAATTTACGAAGCGCTTGTTTTAGCAGATGATGCAGGCGGTTTCGCTGAAAAAGGGCTTACCCTTGAAGTTCAGCAGCAACTGGGTGACGGCGTTGTCCGTACTATTGCCATGGGTTCAAGTGACGGTCTTCGCCGCGGCATGCAAGTGATTAGAACCAATGCAAATATTTCCGTACCTGTTGGTCAGGGTACGCTGGGCCGCATCATGGACGTTTTGGGACGTCCAATCGATGAAGCAGGTCCGATCGAACATGAAGAAAAACGTGGTATTCACCAGCCCGCTCCAAAGTTTGACGAATTGTCTCCATCAGTAGAGCTGCTGGAAACAGGTATTAAGGTTATTGACCTGGTTTGTCCGTTTGCCAAAGGCGGTAAAGTGGGTCTGTTCGGTGGTGCCGGTGTAGGTAAAACCGTTAACATGATGGAACTTATCAACAACATCGCCAAACAGCACTCCGGTTTGTCTGTTTTCGCTGGTGTGGGTGAGCGTACCCGTGAAGGTAATGACTTCTACCACGAAATGGAAGAGTCTAATGTTCTGGACAAGGTTGCCATGGTTTTCGGTCAGATGAACGAACCCCCAGGAAACCGTCTGCGTGTTGCGCTGACCGGCCTGACAATGGCTGAGAAATTCCGTGACGAAGGCCGTGATATCCTGTTCTTCGTTGATAACATCTACCGTTACACGCTGGCCGGTACCGAAGTATCCGCGCTGCTGGGACGTATGCCTTCAGCGGTGGGTTATCAGCCTACACTGGCTGAGGAAATGGGTGTTTTGCAAGAGCGTATTACCTCTACCAAAACAGGTTCCATTACATCGATCCAGGCCGTTTACGTTCCTGCCGATGACTTGACCGACCCTTCTCCTGCAACGACCTTCCAGCACTTGGACTCTACCGTTGTGTTGTCTCGTGACATCGCTTCACTGGGTATTTACCCTGCGGTTGACCCACTGGATTCCACCAGTCGTCAGCTGGACCCACAAGTTGTTGGTACCGAGCATTACGAAGTGGCCCGTGCTGTTCAGCAAACCCTGCAGCGTTATAAAGAGTTGCGTGATATTATCGCGATTCTGGGTATGGACGAGTTGTCTCCTGAAGATAAACAGGCCGTTGCACGTGCCCGTAAAATTCAGCGCTTCCTGTCCCAGCCTTTCCACGTTGCTGAAGTGTTTACCGGTTCTCCTGGTAAATATGTTCCATTGTCAGAAACCATCCGTGGTTTTAAAATGATCGTGGAAGGTGAATGCGATGCGTTGCCCGAACAGGCGTTCTATATGGTTGGTTCAATCGACGAAGCGTTTGAAAAAGCCAAAACCTTATAATTAAGGAATAGCGATGGCTACTATACATGTTGATGTGGTAAGTGCGGAAGAATCGATTTTTGCCGGTGAGGCCAAATTCGTTGCTTTGCCTGGTGAAGCGGGTGAACTGGGTATTCTTCCAGGCCACACACCACTGATCTCTCGTATCCGTCCCGGAACAGTGAAAATTGTTCGTGAAGACGGAGGCGAAGAGCTGGTATTTGTGGCTGGCGGCATCATTGAAGTTCAGCCGTATGGCGTTACGGTATTGTCTGACACAGCTATTCGTGCTGCAGATCTTGATGAAGCGAAAGCGGTCAAGGCACGCGAACAGGCTGAAGAAGCGTTGCGTAATGCACGAGACAAGGCAGAGATTGCTGTGGTCGAAGCCGAGTTGGCCATGTTGGCCGCTCAGGTTAGCGCCGCTCGTCGTCTGACTCAAATGAAAAATCGCCATTAAGCGACAAAAGAAGTACGAAAATAGCGCCCTTTGGGCGCTATTTTTTTGTATTTTTAAAACCCGGTTTTGTTTGGCGCCATTACGTTTTTCTGGTGATTGCTGCCCTGCCGGGCATTCATACCCGGCAGGGTGGAAAAACAAGGTTTATTTCAGGGCTGCGGCACGAATTTGGTCAATGGTTGCCGAAGGGGTGATCGCCTGTGGATCAACCAGACAATGCAAAATGGCCGGTTTTCCGCTTGCCACTGCCCGTTCAAAGGCAGGGCCAAATTCTTCATTGCTTTCCACTCTTTCTCCGTGGCCGCCAAACGCGAAGGCATAGGCGGCAAAATCGGGATTTTGCAAATGAGTGGCACTGATCCGCCCTGGGTAATGTTTTTCCTGGTGCATGCGGATGGTGCCATACATGCCGTTGTCAAAAATCAGCACAATGATATTCAGGCCGTATTGAACGGCGGTGGCAAATTCCTGGCCGTGCATCATGAAGCAGCCATCACCGGCAAAGCAGACAACCGGCGTGTCGGGCAACAGGCGTTTTGCACCCACAGCCGCAGGCAGGCCATAACCCATCGAGCCCGAGGTGGGGGCCAGCTGGGTACCGAATTGAGTAAACCGGTGGAAACGGTGCAGCCAGGTAGCATAATTGCCGGCTCCATTGGTCATAATCGTATCTGGAGTCAGCCGGCTCGCCAGGTATTGCATGATATGTGGCATTTGCAGTTTGCCAGGCACGCTGACGGTTGCTGGGTCACTCCAGCTCAGGTATTCGTTATGGGCCTGCTTGACCAGTTCCTCTCGGCCAGTGGCCGGCTTGATGCTTAATTCGTCCAGTGCACGGGTGAGTTCTGTCGGGCTGGCGTTAATGGCCAGTTGTGCCTGATAAACCCGGTTCAGTTCCTGGCTGTCGGGGTGAACATGGATCAGCTTTTGTTTGGGTACCGGAATGGACAGCGCCGTATAGCTTTGTGAAGGCACTTCGGACATGCGACCACCGACCAGCAGAACGGTATCGGCTTGCTCAAAACGTTTCAGTAATTTGGGATTAATGCCCAAACCAATATCACCCGCAAAACAGGGGTGGTTGGCGGGAAAGAGCATTTGTCGTCTGAATTGGACAGCTACTGGCAGTTGGTTTTTTTCCGCAAAACGGGCAAAAGCATTCACGCTTTCTTCGCTCCAGCGGCTGCCGCCCAGAATGGCAATCGGGTTTTTGGCTTCAGCCAACAGTTTTTCAAGTGAATCCAGTTGGGATTGGGTGGGTGCAGACTCAACCGCTTCCACGCGGGGAGCATCAACCACGTCACGCAGTTGCACAAGCATGTCTTCGGGCAGGGCAATGACGACCGGGCCGGGCCGGCCGGAGGTGGCGATATGAAAAGCCCGCGAAATCAGTTCTGGAATTCGGCTGGCATCATCAATTTCGGTGGTCCATTTGGTTTGGGTGCCGAAAACGGCGCGGTAATCCACTTCCTGGAAGGCATCTCGTTCACGCATGCCGGTTTCAATCTGGCCAACAAAAACGATTAAAGGGGTTGAGTCCTGTTTGGCTATATGGATGCCGGCAAATGCATTGCTTGCACCGGGACCACGTGTTACCATGCAAATGCCTGGACGTCCGGTTAGTTTTCCATAGGCATCGGCCATCATGGCAGCGCCTCCCTCTTGCCGACAGACGGTAACTTGGATATCAGTATCGTGCAGTGCATCAAGTACGGCAAGATAGCTTTCACCCGGCACACAAAAAACGTGATCCACGCCTTGTGCCATAAGTTGATCTACAAGAATTTGTCCACCACTGCGAGTTTTGATATTGTTTTCCATGAGTATTCTATAATATTAGGGTTTGTACTAGGTGTGGCCAGAATAGAAAGTTATCTTGCTTCTTCAGAAAATATTCTGGTTGCCGAAACATTATATTAAAGGAAATTTTATATGAAAGGGCGTTCTCTATTTCGCGTAGCTGCGCTTGCAATGAGTCTGGGCCTTGGTTTTATGAGCATGACATCTCCAGCCAAAGCGCAAACCAACTATCCTGACCATGCCGCAAAGATCGTGGTTGGTTTTAGTCCTGGCGGTACCACCGATGTGTTGGCACGTATTGTGGCCAAAGGCCTGACAGAAGAGTTTGGTGAAACCTTTGTGGTTGAAAACAAAGCGGGTGCTGGCAGTAATATCGCTACAGACATCGTTGCGCGCGCCAAACCCGATGGTTATACATTGCTGATGATGGCAATTACCACTACCATTAACCAAACCCTGTATAACAACATCAAGTTTAATGTTGAAAAGGATTTTGCACCTGTTGCATTGGTAGCCAAAGTTCCTAACGTGCTGGTTGCCAATAAAAACATGCCTTATAACTCTGTCAAAGAATTGGTCGAGTTTGCAAAATCCAAACCTGAAGAAGTAGTCTATGGCTCTTCTGGTTCTGGTACCTCCATGCACTTGTCTGGCGAGCTTTTCAAGCAACAGGCTGGCGTTCAGATGTTGCACATTCCCTATAAAGGTAGTGGCCCGGCGATGACAGCCCTGTTGGGTGGTGAAGTTCATGTCATGTTCGACAACATGCCATCTTCTGCCCCGCATATTAAGGCAGGTTCACTGAAGCCATTTGCTATTACTTCAGCAAATCGTTCTCCGACCTTCCCGGATGTACCAACCTTGCAGGAACTGGGTTACCCTAATTTCACGGTTGACTCCTGGTTTGGTATTGTTGCACCCGCTGGTACACCCAAAGAAATTGTGGACAAACTTAACGTGACCATCGAAAAAATCCTGTCCAAGCCAGAAGTGGTTGAGCAACTGGATGGATTGGGTGCAGTGGTTGAGAAAAACACACCAGAACAGTTTGGTGCATTCATTTCAGCTGAAACCAAAAGCTGGGGTGATGTTATCCGCAAAGGCGGCATTAGCGTAGATTAATCCTACACCCAGTGGCTTGCCATTATTGGTTCTTCCTTTACTGGCAAGTCACTAACAGTCAGTCTTTGCCAAAGACGTAAAAAAAGCTAATAGACCAAAAATCTATTAGCTTTTTTTGTTACTTCTCAATCCAGGACTTTATCCCTCTTGTGGGGATCTTACATGGGGTTTATACAAAAGCAGAGAATGCTTTTTACTGGTCTGGTTTACCAGCTGAAACCACCTGTGTTGTGATCTTTACGATCAGCCTGGTCAATTGCTTTTTCTGTGTCTTTGAACATTTCCAGAAAAACACCGAATGCGGTGGCAACGGAGGAAGTAACTGCTTTAAACATTTTTACCAGATTGACAGGCCGCTCTTCGCTGATAGCCTGTGAAATAAGTTCGCGCTCAAGGTTGTCGCTAAGGGTGATGCTGGAATTCATTGCGGTTTTCATGTTTCGTCTCTCTTGAATTGAGTATTATGTAAGTAGATTCCATTATAGGGTTTTCCCTAGGTCAATGCAAGGCAAACTAGACTTTATTTTAATAATTAATTGAAAATTAAGGGTTTTTCAAAAAAAACCACAATTCATGCAGTTTTAGTATTGTGGGAAACAACAATTGTTACAAAACATTATTAATTGTTATTATGGGCGCAATCAAGGACAGTAAAAATGGAGACAAAAATGCGAGAATGTTTGGATTGCGGGGTTTTGATGGTGCCTACATTTGAAAAAAGAATACAGGCATTCATTGATAAGGCAAATTCAAATACCCGGAAACTGAACTTGTATCCTGTTAACCTCATTGAAGATGATTGTTCTGGCAACATGTCTCTTGTTCAGGCGAAGCAACAGGATGCTTATCCAGATCCTTCCGTTTTATCAAGCCTGTCGCAAAGGCTACAACGTTTTGACGTGATTTTGCTCCCGGTATCACAAGACTCGTTGGTATGGACCAGAATGCTGCTTCAGCAAACCCCGGTATCCTTGTTGCGTCCAGTGGTTGCGCTAAGCAAAGAAATTCATCCTGTGGCCATGTATGACCTGCTTTGCCTCGGTGCGACCGATTTTTCCTTTGAGCCAGACCAGATAGAAGCATTAAGAATTCGCTTGCTCATGATATTGCGCAATGAACAGGGTAGGCAATTACTGAATCAAACAGGCACGCCTGTGCTGCAAGATAAAGCTCGTGAAGGGCATGGAATGTCCAAGTTTGCAAAGCCTGTGTTCAACAGCAATGCTTGCTGCAGGGACCTGGCCAGTCAGGCCAATTCGTATAAAGAAGCCAAGTCCAAGGTTGTCACGCATTTTGAAAAAACGTATGTTTCAAATGCCTTGTTCAAGTGTGGTGGTAATATTGCCATGGCGGCCAGAATGTCCAGCAAGCATCGTCGGGCGTTCTGGGCCCTTATGCAGAAACACGATATCAGTGCGGATCAATTCAAAGATATCCTCTAGTCCGTAACTGGCGCCCTGTAAGTGCCTGAATCAGTTAAAATCTTGGATTCATCATTAAAAGGGATTGCTGTGGTTGCCGCTACATTACAAAACGATACTTTCCTTCGCGCCTTGCAACGTCAGCCGGTTTCTTATACACCGGTTTGGCTCATGAGGCAGGCAGGCCGTTATCTGGCTGAATATAAACAAACCAGAAATACAGCAGGCTCGTTTCTTGGGCTGGCCAAGAACCCGGATTTTGCGACAGAAGTCACCATTCAGCCTCTTGACCGTTTTCCGCTAGATGCGGCCATTCTTTTTTCAGATATCCTGATGATTCCCGATGCCATGGGGTTGGGACTTGATTTTGTTAACGGAGAAGGTCCGCGTTTTGCCCGTCCTTTACGCACCGAAGACGACATCAAGAAACTGGCAGTGCCAGACATGAACGAATTGCGTTACGTGTTTGATGCGGTCGCCCAAATCAGGAGCAGCCTTAATGGTCGTGCTCCGCTAATCGGGTTTGCCGGCAGTCCCTGGACAGTAGGGTGCTATATGGTAGAAGGCCAAAGCTCTGCCGATTACCGTACCATTAAAACCATGCTGTATACCCAGCCAGCGCTTTTGCACCGGATCCTGGATATTACTGCCCAAACCACCTGCCAGTACCTGAACGAGCAAATCAAGGCGGGTGCCCAAGCCGTGATGATTTTTGACAGCTGGGGCGGTGCCTTGGCCGACGGGTTGTACCAGCAGTTTTCATTAGCCTACATGAAGCAGGTTTGCGATGGCTTGCTGCGTGAATACAATGGCCAGAAAGTCCCGGTTATTGTCTTTACCAAAGGCGGCGGCTTGTGGCTTGAAGATATCGTGACATCCGGTTGTGATGCCATTGGCCTGGACTGGACAGTCAATCTTGGCAAGGCACGTAGCCGTGTCAACGATGCTGTGGCCTTGCAGGGCAACCTTGACCCCATGAGCCTGTTTGGCTCTGAAGAGTCGGTACGTCAGGAAGTACGCCGGGTCATTGATGATTTTGGTCCGGTAGGCAAGGGTGGGCACGTATTTAACCTGGGACACGGCATTTCCCAGTTTACCAATCCTGAAAGGGTCGCGGCCCTGGTGGATGAAGTACATACTTATAGCCGTAAAATGCATGGTTAACTGAAGTTGTGCACAGTTTTAATAAAGGGTAATATTTGCCCTTTATTAAAACAAAACCCAGGAAGTTATTCCAACTCATTGATTTAAAATAACAAATATAATTTGTTAAAGTGTTTTGTGAAGAGCATGTGGTTTTTGTCAGCTTTTCAACAGATTATCAATATACTTTTCCCCAAAGTTATCCACAGCCTGTTGCCTGGGTAGTCCATCAGAGAGATTCAATATCAAAGGGTGGTGATTGAAGTTATCCTAATCGTATATCAGGCAATTTTTTCAGGAATCAGGGTTTGAAACATACTCAATGGATTCGTGTTGCATTGGATGTTCCTTTGGCGGGTCCATTCGACTATCGTGTGCCAGAGTCCATGACGGCCATCCAGGGACAACGGGTGCTGGTGCCATTCGGCAGGCGGGAGTTGGTGGGCATTGTGCTGGAAACCATAGAAAGCCCCTCTTACCCTGAAGACCAGATCAAGGACATATTGATGGTGTTTGATGATTTGCCTGCCCTGCAGCAGGATTGGCTTGATTTCGGCCAGTTTGCCGCATCGTATTATCATCGTCCGGTTGGTGAGGTCCTGTTGCCTGCCATGCCTTCGTCGCTTCGAAAGCCCGGTGCTTATACCGGTAAGCTGTCCAAGGGGGGGCCGGTTGCCAGGCTTGACCGCCGCAAGAAAAACACCAAGATTCCCGAGTCCCCTGAAGACAGGATGCATGTGCTTAACCCTGAGCAGCAGGAAGCCGTGGATGCCGTGCTGGCCATCGAAGGGTTTAAAACCGTCCTGCTGCATGGCGTGACCGGTAGTGGCAAAACTGAAGTTTATTTGCATCTGGCACTTAATGCCCTGAACCAAGGCAGGCAGGTGCTGTTTCTGGTGCCTGAAATTAATCTTACGCCACAATTTGAGCAGGCCTTGCTGGCCCGCTTCCAGCAGGTGGTGGGTCTTGAGGGGATTGCAGTGTTGCATAGCGGCCTGGCGGATGGCGAGCGCCTCAAGGCCTGGGTCGCCATACAGCGTGGCCAGGCCAGGGTAGTGCTGGGAACCCGAATGGCTATTTTTGCTCCCTTGCAAGAAGCCGGCCTGATAATTGTTGATGAAGAGCATGATGCCTCTTACAAGCAACAAGAGGGATTACGTTATTCTGCACGGGATTTAGCCATATGGCGGGCGCATCAGCTGAAAATTCCTATTGTTTTGGGGTCTGCCACACCGTCATTGGAAAGCTGGCAGCATGCCAATTCTGGCCGGTATCTCAAACTGAGCTTGAAAAAACGCGCCAAAACCACTTGCATGCCTGTTATCAAGCTGGTTGACACTAAACAGATCAAGCTGGAGCAGGGGTTTGCACCGGTGGTCTTGCAATCCATCCGGGAGCGGCTGGAGCGGGGTGAACAATCCCTGGTGTTCATTAATCGGCGAGGCTATGCGCCTGTCATTCATTGCGCTTCATGCGGTTGGATGAGCCAGTGCCCACGTTGTTCGGTTTATACGGTCATGCATCGCATGCCCGGGCATGGCAATGTTTTACAATGTCATCATTGTGGTTATTACGGCAGGGTGCCTGTTAAGTGTCCCGATTGCGGAAATCAAGACCTGGAAATGTTGGGCAGGGGAACCCAGCGGGTGGAAGAGTTCTTGCAGGAAGCGTTTCCCGAGGCCTGTGTAGAACGGATTGATGCAGACAGTACCCGCTTGAAAGGCAGTGCCCGACAATTGTTTGACCGGGTCCATTCAGGGGAAATTGATATACTGGTAGGCACGCAAATGGTGGCCAAGGGACATGATTTTCGTAAACTTGGGCTGGTGTGTGTGCTGAATGCCGATGCCATGCTATTTTCTTCCGATTTCAGGGCCCCCGAGAAACTCTTTGCCCAGCTTGCCCAGGTATCTGGCAGGGCGGGCAGGCATGTGGCCGGTGGAGAAGTACTGATTCAAACCGCTTATCCCGAACAGGCGGTTTATCAGGCCCTGATACAACATGATTACGATGCTTTTGCCAATGCCAGCCTTGAAGAGCGTAAAATTACCAGTTTGCCGCCTTTTTCGCATCAGGTGCTGATTAGCGCCCAGGCTAAAACCGTGAATGAAGCCATGCAGTTTTTACAGGAAGTCAAGCAACTGCTAAAGGCAGAGCCACAACTGGCCGGTTTTCAGTCAGCCATTAATATGTATGACCCTGTTCCGTTGCGGATTGTCCGGGTAGCGCACGTAGAGCGTGCCCAGTTGTTGGTGGAATCGGCATCACGCCCTGTTTTACAGGCATTTCTTGGACAGTGGCTGCCACTGGTGCAGGAAATTGCCAAGCGTCACCGTATTCGTTACTTTACCGAAGTGGATCCCCTTGAAATATGAGCACAACAAATCTTGATGGCTTGAACGCCTCCCAGCGCGAAGCCGTCCTGTACCTGGATGGGCCCTGTCTGGTATTGGCCGGTGCGGGCAGTGGCAAGACGCGTGTGATTACCCAGAAAATTGCCTATCTGATCAATATTTGTGGCTATGATGCCAAGGGCGTGGTAGCGCTGACGTTTACCAACAAGGCCGCCAGGGAAATGGCAGAGCGGATTAAAGCGCTGGTTGACCGCAAGCTTATGAAAGGGTTGATTATCAGTACTTTTCATTCGCTAGGCGTACGTTTTTTGCGGGAAGAAGCCGCTCATGCCGGCCTGAAGCCACAGTTTTCCATCCTTGATGCCAATGATACCTACGGGATTGTGCAGGAAATGCTGTCCACGACTGACAAGGGGCGTATTCGCATGGTGCAGCAAAAAATTTCACTCTGGAAAAATGATCTGGTTACACCCGATATGGCAGAAAAAATCGCGCAAACCCCGGATGAACAGGATGCTGCCTTGGTGTACCGCAGTTATGATGCTACCCTCAAGGCATACCAGTCGGTGGATTTTGATGACCTGGTTCGCCTCCCTGCCCAATTGATGATGAATAATGCCGAGGTGCGCGAGCGCTGGCAAAAACGCGTGAAATACCTGCTGGTGGATGAGTATCAGGATACCAACGTCTGCCAGTATGAATGGGTAAAGCAATTAACCGGATTCCGGAATATGTTTACCGCTGTGGGCGATGATGACCAGGCCATTTATGCCTGGCGTGGTGCCACCATAGAGAACCTGGCCAAGCTGACCAAAGACTATAAAAACCTGAAG
Source organism: Advenella sp. RU8 (assembly GCF_048381675.1). Taxonomy (NCBI): domain Bacteria; kingdom Pseudomonadati; phylum Pseudomonadota; class Betaproteobacteria; order Burkholderiales; family Alcaligenaceae; genus Advenella; species Advenella sp. RU8. The sequence goes on along the minus strand of NZ_JBLWIS010000005.1, from coordinate 99,761 downwards.
CTGATCAAGCTGGAACAGAACTATCGCTCGGTGGAAACCGTGCTTACCGCCGCTAACGAGGTCATCTCTAAAAATCCCAATCTGTTTGGCAAAAAACTGTGGTCAAACCTGGGCAGGGGAGAGCCGATTCAGGTTATTTCAATGGACAACGAAGAGGCTGAAGCCGAGTCGGTGGGCATGCGTATATCGGCTTCCCGCTTTGAGCGCAATGCTCAATGGAAAGATTATGCCGTTCTTTACCGGGGTAACCATCAGGCCAGGATTATTGAGCAAACGTTCAGGCAATTGCGTATTCCTTATACCATTTCGGGCGGGCAAAGTTTTTTTGATAAGGCCGAGGTGCGGGATGTGCTGTCTTATTTAAGGTTGATTGCCAATGAGGAGGATGACCCGGCTTTTATCAGGGCGGTGACGACACCCAAACGGGGGGTTGGCCAAGCGACCCTGACGGCATTGGGTGAGCATGCGGCAGAAAAAAAGTGTTCCCTGTTTGAGGCGGTCTTTGATGAAGGCCTGGAAGGTAAAATTGCCACCCGGCAGCTAGAGCCCATGCGGGTGTTTGCCAAATTCATCCAGAACATTCAGTGGCGTGCCAGCAAGGGTAAGGCTGATCCTGCCCAGGCCGTGCAACCGGCATCGGCCGAGGTGCTGCTGGATGAGATACTGAAATACATGAATTACGAGCATTACCTATACGAAACCCAGGAAGAGCGGGCGGCGGAAAACCGTTGGCTGAATGTGCTGGAACTGGTTGACTGGCTTAAACGCAAGTCACGCGATGATGGTCTTAACCTGATGCAGCTGGTGCAGCATATTGCCCTTATCACCATGCTGGAGCGTAGCGAAGATGATGAGGAGCCGGATGCCGTCAAGCTGACTACCATCCATGCTTCCAAGGGGCTGGAGTATCCGTATGTGCATATGGTGGGAGTAGAGGAAGGCCTGTTGCCTCATTTGGGCAAGGATGATGAATATGGCGATGCCAATAAAGACGCCGAGGCGCTGGATGTGCGTATTCAGGAAGAGCGTAGGCTGATGTATGTAGGTATCACCCGGGCACAATTTCACCTGACCCTGTCCTGGTGTAAAAAACGCCGTCGGGCGCGTGAGGACCTGATTCGTGAGCCTTCACGTTTTATCAGTGAAATGGGGCTGGAAAGTGGCCGACAGCTTTTGCAGGATCCATACCAAGGCATGAGTCCGAAGGAAAGGCTGGTTAAATTAAAGGAAATGCTACAGAAAAAAAACGGCACTGCAGAAGGGTAAGCACTGGTCACTGCCAGTGTTGGCAATGCAGGTACTCAATTTTTTGGCTTAATTGCACGGCAACGCGATCATTTATGTTCATCAAGTGAATCACGAGAAACCAAAAAGGCCTGAAGATGTTCTTGGCTTTTCTGGTTAATATTGTCGCAAAGTAAAAAATTGGCAAATTCAGTGCCAAAAATAGTTTTCACAGTATTAAATAAGATATTAAACATCTTATTTCCTCCTCAAAAATTCCAAGTGACTTCCTTTCAGGCAAGATTTGCTGATGAAGTCTATTATTCGTTTTTTTTATGACAGAACCGTCTTTGCAGCGGGCAGTTGGTTGTTTTTTTTGGTAAAAATATTTTTAATAATGATACTGCTTGTGGCTTTATTTTTGTTTAAGGGTTAATACTAATTTTTTATCTTCTTAACTATTTTTGTAGGTCGTGAGTGCTTTCAGTCGCGGTCATGTGTTTTGAGCAGGCAATAAAAAGCCTTCGGCAGGGCGAAGGCTTTTCTAGGGCAGGAGGCCGAACAGTTTTATTGTGCAGCGGGTGCTTCGGGTTCAGTTAAAGAGCCGCCTGATTTGTTTACCATATATACAACGGCACGTTTGACTTCAATATCATCCAGCTTGGTGTCACCACCTTTGGCAGGCATGGCGTTAAAGCCTTCAAGTGAATGCTTGAACAGGGTATCTTCACCAGCTGCTATGCGTGGAGCCCAAGCGGCGTTATCACCAATTTTGGGGGCGCCAGCCACGCCAGCGGCATGACAGGCCATGCAAAGTTTGTTGTACAGGGCTTCACCGGTCAGTAATTGTTTGGGGCCGGTTTCTTCGGCTTCTGTTACGATGGTCACGTTGTACAAGGCTACTGGCGCGATACGGGCGGCAATGGCCTCATGAGACATGGCATCTGAGCCGTAACCAACCCTGGGTGTTGTATCTACCAGCTTTACCAGCAGGATGATCGCGATGACAGGCACCAGAAACGCCAATCCTACAACGAGGATAAGTTGCTTGGGTGATTTGATGGGACTTTTGTGTTCTTCGTTGTGTACTGTTTGTTCGCTCATGGATCAAATCCTAAGGTTTTTTGTTTGCGCAAATACGAGTGGGTAATGAAAACCGGTCATTTAGTATGGTTAATCAGATTATACTTACTAAAGGTACACGGGGGATTATAGTGATGAATTATAGCGACACTATCTGAATTTTGTATGAATTCCAGCAATTTAACCCCTTAAAATGCTGTTTTTACGTGCCTTTTATGACAACACTCCTGTTTTTTTCTTGCCCTGTCTTATCTTTTAAACAAAAATTTTGTTAAATGGTAGCGATCATCAATATTAATAAGGTACAATTGTTGGTTCTGTCAGTCTCCGTAGTTCAATGGATAGAATGAGAGTTTCCGAAGCTCTTGATACAGGTTCGATTCCTGTCGGAGACGCCAAATGAATATTTTTTTATTGTTCGATACCGCATTAAAAACCCCTGTTTTCTTTATGAAAGCAGGGGTTTTTTTATACTCATGTTGTTGAGTAAAGTTGGCAGAGTGTTGTTTAAAATGTTATCGCGAATGGTACTATGGTACTTGTCTTATTTAAAAAGTGTAATTTTCAGGCTTGCTTTCAGGCCAACTGTAAAGTCTGTTTAAGTTGATATTGACATACCTTAAGGATTACAGTAAAAAATTGAAGCAGCGGAAACAACTTGAGCCCGTTGAGAAATGTCCTGAGCAATTTGTCGACATTAAGAATGGCATGGCCAATTTCACATAAGAAGCAAAAACAATGAATCGATTTGTTGGTTTTTTCAAATCACTAAGCGGTATTGGCTTAATCCTTGGTGTTTTATGCTTTGCAGCCTCGCTTACCCCAAGCCTGATTCCCAGGGACTATGTTACGCAAGGTGTGCTTTCGGGCCTTGCTTTTGGTGCCGGATATGGCATAGGAGCGCTAGTGCGCGCGCTCTGGCGCTACATGGAGTTGCCAGGCTTGCCTTCGGGCGTGCTGAAAGTTACAACACCCGTCTTAAGTCTTTTTTGCCTGGTGCTTTTGGCAACATCGTTGTATCACACAAAAACCTGGCAGAACTCCGTCCGGAGCGTGGTAGGCATGGACCCCGTTGAAAGCGGGTATCCAACCAGTGTCTTTATCATTGGGCTTTTAACCTTTGTCGTGCTGTTGCTCTTGGCACTTGCATTAATCAGTTTCGGAAAATTCCTTACTAACAAGGTCTACAACTTTTTCCCCCGGCGTGTGTCTGTAGTTGCAGGTATTGCGCTTTCTGTTTTCCTTATTATCACGCTCACCAATGGCGTTTTGGTTGAGTATACATTCCGGGTGCTGGACAAGTCGTTTGAGCAGTATGACGCATTGCTCGAGCCAGACCGGCCCCAGCCGCTTATTGCTGAACGGTCCGGCAGTCCAGATTCAAAGCTTGATTGGCGCGAGCTGGGGCGTGCAGGCAGGGAGTTTGTTTCATCCGGGCCAACCGCGGCTGACATTAGCGCGTTCAGCCAGCAGGAAGCCATGGAACCCATCCGGCTTTATGCAGGCTTGCAGGTTGCCGAGACCCCAGAGGAACGTTCGCAGCTTTTGCTGGAAGAGTTGATACGCGTAAAAGCCTTTGACCGTTCAGCCCTGGTCATCATCACCCCCACAGGAACAGGCTGGGTTGACCCCTCTGCAATGGACGGATTAGAGTATTTGCTTAATGGTGATATCGCAAGTGTTGCCTTGCAATATTCCTACCTTAATAGTCCGCTTGCCTTGGTATTTCAACCTGAAAGCGGGCTTGATTCTTCACAGGCCCTTTTTCGGACTATTTATAATTACTGGAAAGATCTCCCTGCCGGCCAGCGACCCAAACTCTATCTTCACGGGCTCAGCCTGGGTGCTTTCCATTCTCAACGGTCATTAACTTTTTTTGATATTCTCAGCGATCCTATTAGTGGCGCCGTCTGGAGCGGCCCGCCCTTCCCGAGCGAAATGTGGCGGGAATTAACCAATGAACGTGAAGCAGGCTCTCCAGAATGGTTGCCTGTTTATCAAGGCGGGAGGTTCGTTCGATTCATGAATCAGGACGGCACCTTCAATAATGAAAGCTCCCAATGGGGTGATCTGCGCTTTGTTTATTTGCAGTACGCAAGTGATGCGATTACTTTCTTTGAGAAAGACCTGTTTTACCGGGAAGCAGACTGGATGAAAGCACCACGGGGGCCTGATGTGTCCCCATTGCTTAAATGGTATCCGGTGGTCAGCATGTTGCAGTTGCTGGTTGACATGCCTTTGGCTGATACCGTGCCGATGGGATATGGACACGTTTATGCACCCGGGCACTACCTGGATGCCTGGCTGGAAGTAACAGGCATTGACACTTGGTCTGCCGAGCGCATTCAGGCGCTCAAAACAAGGCTACTCAAGAAAACTGAAACCGGCGATGGCTATGAATCTCGCGGAGGATAAACGTCTGTTTGCCATCGTGGCCAGGCATGGCGGCTTAAGCTGTCTTGCCAGCGTATGTCCTGGATTGAACAGCGTTTCCCGGTTTCATGAAACAAGTTACCCCTTCTATATTTAAAGGATATTTACCATGTCTTTACTCACCAAGGCTTTACGCAAAACCGCCGCTGCCACTCTTATAGCAACCATGCTTGCGGGCACCGCTGCACAGGCTTGCACCCGGTTGGTTTATCACGGCGTCAATGACCAGATCATCACCGCCCGCTCAATGGACTGGAGTGTAGATGTGGAAACCAATCTGTGGGTATTCCCCCGGGGTATGGAAAGAACGGGCCAGGCTGGAGAGAACTCCCTGCGCTGGACTTCAAAATATGGCAGCGTGATTGCATCGGGTTATGACATTTCAACGACAGACGGCATGAACGAAGCCGGTCTGGTAGCCAACTTGTTATGGCTGGTTGAATCAAGTTATCCTGAATTTGATAAAAACAGCGCACCGGGCCTGACTATTGCTGCCTGGGGGCAATATATTCTGGATAACTTTGCCACAGTTCAGGAAGCGGTTGATGAACTGCGTAAGCAGCCTTACACCATTGTCTCCCGCGACGTACCGGGACAGAACAGGCTGGCCACGTTACATCTGGCCATCTCTGATGCCAGCGGTGACAGTGCCATCGTTGAATATATTGATGGCAAGGCGGTGATTCATCACAGCCCTAAATATCAGGTTCTAACCAACTCGCCCACTTTCGAGCGTCAACTCGCCCTGCATTCATATTGGACCGAGATAGGGGGTACAGTCATGCTGCCGGGTACCAACCGCGCTGCTGACCGCTTTACGCGCGCTGCCTTTTATGTAAACGCCATTCCTCGTGAAGAAGATCCTCGCAAGACCATCGCCAGTGTGTTCAGTGTGATTCGCAACGTGTCTGTGCCATTTGGCATCAGCACACCAGACCAGCCCAATATTTCGTCAACCCGCTGGCGCACCGTGGCTGACCAGAAACGCATGCTGTACTTTTTTGAAAGCGCACTTACCCCTAACGTTTTCTGGGTAGAACTCAATAATATTGATTTTTCTAAAGAAACCGGTAAAGTCAAAAAACTGGATCTTGGTCCAAATCAGGCTAATCTTTTCTCGGGCGTGGTAAATGATAAATTTGAGGAATCCAAACCTTTTGAGTTTTTGGGTCTCTGATTATGTCAATTCGGGATATAAATTAGCATATTGCGACATGTTTTATAAAAATCACAGAGAATATATTAATGTCTAAATTTTATCAAAGGCGCTACTTGCGAAAACGCGATGCTTGCATTTCAATCTTTGCCTGCGTCTTTGCCCCATCAATCGTTAATGCCCAGGATGCTGGTTGGCAGGGGCAAATTACCCCTTATGTCTGGGCAACCGGGGTGGGGGGGCATGTCAAGCCTGTTTCCGGGGCACCCACCATTTCATTTGACCGTTCCTTTTCAGAAACATTAAAAGACCTGGATGCCGCTTTTTTTATTAACGGATTTGCAAGAAAAGAGCGGTTCGTTCTGGCAGGAGACCTGTTGTATTCCAGCCTTTCCAAGAAAGGCACGGTTTCTCCGGGTGTTTCAGCCAAGGCCAAGATGCGCATGGCATCGCTTACGTTACTCGGCGGGTACCGTGCCATTGAGGATTCATCCATGGCACTTGATGTCATGGCGGGTGCACGGGTTTGGCATACGCGCGCTTCTCTGAGTGTTCCGGTGATTGGTGAACAGCGGTCCAGCACCCATAATTTTATTGATCCGGTGGTCGCAGTGCGTGTTAATTTCAGTCTTAGTCCAAGCTGGTCCATGCTGGGATATGCTGATGTTGGCGGCTTTGGAGTGGGTTCTGAGCTGACCAAGCAGTTTGCCCTCAGCGTCAATTATCAAGTGAATGAAAACATCTATGTTTCAACTGGATATCGTCATCTTGACCTCGATTATAAGGATAAGGGAATGCGAATTGACACAAAATTGACAGGGCCATTTTTTGGTTTTACCTGGAAATTTTGAGACTGGCCATGTACTGGTTCAAGAATGAAGCGATCTTTTTGATTTTAAAGTAATTATATTTGGAATAATACTAGCTATGGCATGTACACGAGTGGTTTATTTGGGCGAAGAGCAGCAGATTATTACTGCTCGCTCAATGGACTGGAAAATGGATTTGGGCACCAATCTATGGGCATTGCCCCGTGGGGTGAAACGGGAAGGGCAGGCAGGCGCAAACTCTCTTTCCTGGGAGTCCAAGTATGGCAGTCTGGTTGCCACGGGTTATGATATTGCCACCACTGACGGGCTCAATGAAAAAGGCCTGGCAGTTAACCTGTTGTGGCTGGTCGAATCAGAATACCCGGCATTTACGCCGGAAAGCAAACCCGGCTTGAACATTTCCCTGTGGGCGCAATACATGCTGGATAGTTTCGCCACGGTCGATGAGGCCGTCAAAGCACTGGAAAAAGAACCCTTTACCCTGGTCACCGATCAGGTTCCGGGGCAGGGCCGTCTGGCGACTTTGCATCTTTCGTTGTCGGATGCCTCCGGAGACAGCGCCATTATTGAATATATTGGTGGCAAGCAGGTGATTCACCATGACCGGAAATATCAGGTCATGACCAACTCTCCCACATTTAATGATCAGCTGGCGCTTAACGCTTACTGGAAACAAATTGGCGGCACCGTGATGTTGCCGGGTACCAATCGGGCGGCGGACCGTTTCGTGCGTGCTTCGTTTTATGTGGATGCCATCCCGCAAAAAGCGCCGATTGCCGACTCCTTGGCCAGTATGTTTGGGGTCATCCGGAATGTTTCGGTGCCTTATGGTATTGCTTCTGAAACAGAGCCGAACATATCGTCAACCCGCTGGCGAACCGTGGTTGATCACAAACATTTGAATTATTTTTTTGAATCGGCGTTCAGTCCCAACACTTTTTGGGTAGACCTGAAAAAAATCGATTTTGGCATGGATCCATCCAAAGCCCTGAAGCTGGATTTGGGACCCATGGCAAGCAAGGTGTATGCAGGCGAAGTCTCGTCCTCTTTTGAACAAGCCCAGCCATTTGCCTTTTTGTCAGCGGGTGCTGGCAAATAGCACCGTGCAGTAGCACAGGTGCTTAGATATCCGGTTTTCTCCGGATACGCTTTTGGCCTGACCCCAAAAAACTGGACATGTTTTCAGTTTTTTGGGGTTTTTTAATATTGTTCAAGTGCGCGATAAGCCACGCCATTTATTTGACCAATGTGCCTGCCGCTTCCAGATAGGCTTTACCTTTGGTTTTTGCCGTATTGGTATCCATGGTTTCCGAAGCAATGTGCACTGCTTCCAGGTTGTCGGCCATGGTATCTACTTCTTCTTTGATTTTTGCAATGGCATTTTCTATGGTGTAGGTTAACTGGTGGATTTTGGCCATGTTTTCAGCTGTCAGGTCCTGTTCAAGTATGCCGCTGAGCTTTTGATTGTATTCTGAAAAGTTGGCAACAGCCTGGGCCAAGGTTTCGGAGGGTTCTCCTTTGAAGTGGGGAGCCCGCTCGTTTGCCAGCGCACCGGTGGAAAGCATCAACCCAAAGCCCAGTACTGCTGTCTTCAATAGTTTTTTCATAAAAATCCTTCTTGTTTTGAGAAGATAATGAGAATCATTATCAACTATATTGATATGCTATTGAACCTTTCTGAAGATTGTTTTGATTAAAATCAATAAAACTTAATTTAAGAGATCCGTTTTTTACAGGCAGGAAAAAAACTGGATTTGGTAGAAATATAGTCAGCAAAGCAATATTTCATAATTCTGGTTTTTTCTGTTGAGCTGGTAAGTCATTGGTTTTACAAATTAAATTTGTTGTTGACAATTTTATGACAAAGTAGAATAATCCCATCCTGTACGTACAGCCTGTGCGTACAGGATGGAGTTCAGCAAGCCATGGGTGGCCAGTCATGAGCGGTCGGATTTCATGTTTATTCACCAAGTAAATTCATATTCTTAAACCAAGTAAGGCTGGGTCGGTAAATGACACAAGAGCGTTCCACATTTCCTATGTTCAAGACAATGCTTAAGATCCCTGGAGGGTTAATGCTTGTCCCTCTGATTTTGGGTTCCATTCTTGGCACCTTTGCACCCGAGGTGTTGGGTATTGGCAGTTTTACAACGGCCTTGTTTAAAAACAGTGCAATGCCATTTATTGCCTTGCTGATTTTTGCCACGGGCACCCAGGTCAATATGCGTACCGGTGGCCCCATTCTGGCCACGGCAGGCACGATTCTTTTTTGTAAAACCATTATTCCTGCCAGCCTGATTGTATTGCTGGGTACGTTTGTGGGTCTTGATGGTATTTTGGGGGTATCCGTTCTTGCCCTGCTGGCCGCCTTTGATAACAGCAATGGCGGCCTGTGGCTGGCCTATACCGGGCAGTATGGTGATAACCGTGACCGCGGCGCATATGTTGCCAGTGCGGTTAATGATGGCCCGTTCTTCAGCCTGTTGTTCTTGGGTGCATCCGGCCTGGGCGACATTCCCGTGATTGCGCTGGTGGCTGCCCTGGTACCGTTCATTCTGGGTGTGATTGTGGGTAATCTGGACGTGCAGTGGCGTAAAACGCTGGAGCCGGTGCCTAATATCGTGATTCCGTTTTTCGCTTTTTCCCTGGGTACCGGCATTAACCTGAGTGCGATTGTCAGCGGTGGCATGACAGGTATTGTTCTTGGCTTCCTGATCAGCCCCATCACCGGCTTCCTGGTTTATCTGGGCTATAAATACGTGTTGAAACGTGGTGGCAAAAGCGGTATCGGCTTTGCCGCGGGTACTACCGCCGGTAATGCCATTGCAACACCGGCCATCGTGGCGGCTGCCGATCCGCGTTTTCTGGTGTATGTGGAAACAGCGACCGCACAGGTTGCCGCATGTGTGTTGATCAGTTCCATCATGGCGCCCGTGCTGGCTTCCTGGTTCCTGAAAAAGTCCGCTGAACTGAAGCCGGTAGAGGATGCCACCATTATTGCCGATGACGGCCTGGCAACAGACGGTGTCGTTAAATTATGAAACCTGAAATAGCCATCATCGCCGATGATCTGACCGGCGCGGGTGATTCCGCCGTACAGTTTGTGCGTTGCGGCTGGGAAACCCAGTTGTATGTCGGGGGCTCCAAAGAAGCCTTTTCCCAGCCAGGTATTCATGCTGACGTCGTGTCGATCAACAGTAACAGCCGGGGCTTGGCGGCAGAGGCAGCCGCTCAGGCGGTTGCCAGCGAAATCAGGACGCTCAAGGCATATGGGGTTCGTTATTTATTCAAAAAGGTCGACTCTACCTTACGTGGCCCGTTTCTGGCAGAGATTGACGCCGCAAGGCAACACTGGCATGACAATGCGGTGGCTGTGGTCTGTCCCGCTTTTCCGGCAACCGGTAGAACGGTTGAAGCGGGCGTGTTGCTGGTCAATGGCGTTCCCGTAACCGAAACATCGGCAGGCAGTGATCCGGTTACGCCCGTTACGCAAAGCCATATTCCCAGCCTGCTTGGCTGCACTCTGATCAGTCCACAGCAAAGCGATACGGCGGAAACGCTGGCTGAAAAAATCCGTCAAAGTGGTCATACGGTTGTCGTGGATGCCGTCACCAATCAGGATCTGAAACGTTTGGCCCGGGCCATTGTGCTCTTGGGTGAACAGGCGTTGCCCGTTGGTGCTGGCGGACTGGCCATGGCCATGGCGGCAGCATGGGCCCACCGTATGGATCAGGAAGGGATTGTGCTGGCTGTCGTGACCTCCCAGCATAGTGCCACCCGCAGGCAAGTGCGGGTATTGCAAGAGCGTGGTGGCCTGGTCATGTTGCCCACGCTTGAGGTCTTGAATAATCAGGCGGCCTTTGATGACTGGAAAAGCCAGGCGCTGGACAGTTGCCGCCAGGCTTTGCAGAAGGGCCAACAGGTCGTGGCCCTTGTGGCGCCAGAGGGGCAGTATCCCGGTTTATCCCCTGAAATGGTGGCATGGCGGCTTGCCCGGTTTGCGCTGGATATTGTCAATACGTTTAATGTCAAAGGAATCATCGGAACCGGTGGTGACGGTGCGGAACAGGTCATGAAAGCCTTGCAGGCAACTGGCATTCGTCTGCTTGATGAGGTTTCTGGCGGTGTGCCCTTGGGTACCCTGATTGGTGGCGATTATGCCGGTATGCCTATTGTAACGAAAGCAGGCGGTTTTGGTGCCGACGACATATTGATTCAGGCGGCAGAAAACCTGATGGAAAGGAAATTTAAATGAGTGAAAAAAGATTGCCCGTTTTGGCGGTAACCGTTGGTGATGTGGCCGGTATTGGCCCTGAAATTACGGCAAAGATGTTGCTGAATCACCCTGAACTCAGGCAGAAAGCAAAATTTGTGGTGATTGGTGATGTGGCCGCCTTGCGCAAAGCGGCGGCAGGTTTGAATGTGGATGCCGGCAAGGTGCGCGAGATCCAGTCTCCGGCACAGGCCAGCAACGAAGCGGGCACCATAGAAGTGATTCAGGTTGGCCCGTCACTGGAAGACGTTGAGTTGGGCAAGCTGGATGCCCGGGCCGGTGCCGGTTCGGCATTGTTTGTGATGAAGGCCTGCGACTTGGCCCGTAAAGGCGAAGTTGATGGCATCGTGACTGCCCCCCTGAACAAGGCTGCCATGCATTTGGGTGGATACAAATGGCCCGGCCATACCGAACTGCTGGCCCATGAGTTTGGGGTGAAAAACTATTCACTGGTGCTGTCGGCCGGTGATTTGTATGTGTTTCATGCAACCACTCACGTTTCCCTGCGTCAGGCCATTGAAGACACCAATCCCAAGCGCATGGATGACATCCTTGAACTGGTTCATGCCTTTTCCAAGGCCCTGAATCGTCAGGATGAGCCGATTGCCGTGGCCGGTTTGAATCCCCATGCCGGAGAAAACAATATTTTCGGTACCGAAGATAGTGCCATCCTGACACCTGCCATTGAAAAGGCAAGGGCGGCAGGCATTAACGCTGTGGGTCCGATTCCGGCCGATGCACTTTGGCCCCAGGCCGTGCGTGGCAAGTGGAAATTCCTGGTTGCCTGTTATCATGACCAGGGTCATGCTCCCTTCAAGGCGGTTTACGGAGATGATGGCGTGAATATTACGGTAGGCTTGCCGGTGGTGCGTGTTTCGGTTGATCACGGTACGGCATTTGATATTGCCGGTAAAAATATTGCACGCGAAGACAGCCTGATACTGGCTGCAGAACGTGCCGCCAGCCTGTCCCTGGGCTGGTCAACCGTTTGGGAAGCCGCCTCCCGCACCGAGGCTTAAATCAATTACCGGAGGAATCGTGCTGTATCTGGAAAAACTTTCAGACGAAAATAAAGGCAAAAATGCGTTGTACAAGCAGGTGGTGCAAAGCCTGAAACAGGCTATTACCAATAATCAATTGCCACCTGGCAGTGCGATTCCCAGCGAAAATGCCTTGAGCGCACACTTTAATGTGGCCCGCAGTGTGGTGCGCCAGGCCCTGGCGATTCTGGTTGAGGATGGTTATATCCTTAAACAGGCGGGACGCACGTCGGTGGTTGCGCCTCGCGTCAAGCACCGGCGTAATTTGCAAAACTCCCTCAGTCTTCACTCCCAGCTTGAAGACAAGGGAGTAACGCTCAGAACCGAAGTCTTGCGTTTGGAAAAAGGCGTGTTTCCCGATGCCGTGGCCGGGTTTTACGGGGCTCCGGATGGGTTATTGCTTGAGCGGCTGCGTTATATCAATGAAGAGCCCATCTCTTATGTGCAAACCTGGTTGCCTATTGAATTTAACACCTTGACGCAGGCGGACCTGACTAATGATTCGTTGCACCAGCAGCTACACAAACAGTTCAATCGTAAACCTGAACAGGGAAGAAACCAGATTCAGATTGTTGCCGCTGATAAAAAACTGGCGGCTTACCTGCAGGTTAAAAACAATAGCCCTTTATTGCAATTGCAGGCCAGTTACTATGACCAGCACGGTTTACCAATGGAGTGGTTTACCGCTTGGCACCGTGAAGACAAAGTGGTGTTTGATATTGCCGTTGATGCTTCGTTGGAAAACAAGATTCAGGTGAAAAACTTTCAGCGCGTGCTAAAGTAACCGCTTTTCAATCATTCTCGTTATTTATCCTGCCATGACCCAGTTAGTGCCTGTCCTTTCCTTTGCCCATCAGCTCTTAAGACAGGTGGTGCAGCCGGGTGATGTGGCGGTAGATGCCACCATGGGTAACGGACATGATACGGTGGTGCTGGCCCAATGTGTGGGGGGCAGCGGCAAGGTGTATGCGTTTGATATACAGGAGCGGGCCTTGCATAAAACACGGCGTCGCCTGCAGGCAGCCAGCTTGGATGATCAGGTTGCGTTGATTTGCGAAGGCCATCAGCACATGCATAAGCATGTGCGGCAGGCCTTGTCGGCGGTGATTTTTAATCTGGGCTATTTGCCGGGTGGCAACAAGGCGCTGACTACCCAACCGGATACCACGCTGGCCGCCATTACCCAGGGCCTGGCATTGTTGCGGCAGCATGGTTTGTTATTGCTGGTTATTTACCCGGGCCATGAGCCAGGCAGAATAGAGCAGGAAGCCATTGAGGCTTTGGTAACCGGTCTGGACCAGCAGTATTTTCAGGTGTTGCGCTACCAGTTCATCAACCAGAAGAATAATCCTCCTTATTTGCTGGCTATCGAGAAACTGCAGGTTTAGAGGTGTGACAGGGTTTCCTGGGCAGACTGCGTGAGTTGTTCTTTGAAAGCGGTCCTGGCCTTGATTAAATATTCATCATTGAAATGGGCAATTTTTTTATTGCTTCTGCCATCCTTGATCTGGCTGATGATATAGCTGCCTCTGGCGCAATGCCGAAGAATCAGCAAGTCATATTGCAGGGCGCTCTTGGGATTGTAGTGCTTGAAGATTTGGGGGATGCCTTCTTTCAGGCCTTTTTCACTGAGCCAGCCAGAGCGGGAATAAAATTCGGGATTGGCCTCTTTTTGGCACGGTAGGGCCAGGTTTATATAGAAAGGATTGTCTTTATGAACGCGGTCATCAAAATTTCTGTACAAATAGGCTTGTTCCATGGGACACCCATATAAATCAAAATGTTATGTGGGCATTATCCTTGGCTTGTGTTAAAAAACGGTGACAGTTTCCAAGTGGAAACGTTTTCGCGGCAGGTGTTGCATTGTTGCCTGCCGCGTTTTATTGTTGGCTGGACAGTCTTTTCCCTTGCGGGAGCGTGGGAACGAGGGGTATGTTGCATCTGGCGGGGGCTGCCTTGTTATAAGTGCGGGCAGGCAGCCTATTCGCCAGCGCATCAGGCCGGTTTTTTCAGGGATGCGTGATAGTGTTCGACATAAGCTTCAAAGCTTTCGGTGTCGGATGCTTCCAGCTCTTTTTGCTCAAGAATGGAGTCTTGGGCCATGGTTTTGAATTGCTGGTCCACTTCGGGTGGCAATTCGGCAAATCGTAGTTCATCCGACTTTTCCTGGCTCTTCAGCAAGGTATAGTCGTGCAGGCTTAAGCCGCTTTCACGCAGTTCGCTCAACAGGCGGGCAGAAGGGGTAAGCCCGGCGTTGTCCAGTTTCTGGCGCTGCAATTCTACGGCAGCACTGTATTGGGTTGTACTGTAGGCAATATCAAGTTCTTTGGCATAAAGATTTACCTGGTCCAGGATCTGGTGTCCCCAGTCTTGCAGGCTTATGCTGTTGCCTTCGTTATTCAGGGTCAAGCCCGGTTTGCGACCGTTTTTCACTACATGTTTGAAATTGTCCTGGCAGATTTCACAAGGGCCGTCAAACGGTAAGCAACGGCTCTCATTGACTGCGCAGAAAAGCAGGAAGGCATCCATGAAGTGACAGGTGGTGTCGGCAATGCCAACCGGTTCAAAGGGATCGATATCCAGGCAGCGGACTTCAACATACTGTATGCCGCGCTCCATGAGTGCGGTTACCGGCCGTTCTCCGCGTGCCGTGGTGCGCTTGGGACGAATGCTGGAATAGAATTCATTTTCTATTTGCAGGACATTGGTGTTTAGCTGAATCCATTCTCCGTCACGGTGTGTGCCAATCTTTTCGTAGGCAGGCCAGGGTTGGGTGACCGCATTGTACATTTTGCTAACAAAAGAACCTAGGTCGTTGTAGCAAAGGGTCAGGGCTGCCTGCGCATCATTCTGGTAGCCCAGGTCACTCATGCGAAGGCTGGTGGCGTAAGGCAGGTATAGTGTGTCGTGATCCAGTGTTTGCAGATCATGGGGGGTATCAGCCAAAAATGATTTTGAAACTGCCGGAGAGGCGCCAAACAGATACATCAGGAGCCATGAGTAATGGGTAAAGTTGCGAATCAGGGCAAGGTAGCCATTGGATTGCTGTTCCTGGTGGGTATTGCCTTGGTATTCAAGCAAGTGCCATAAATCGGGCGGCAGGGAAAAGTTGTAATGCACACCGGCAATACATTGCATTTTTTTGCCATAACGTTCGGCCAGACCCCTGCGGTAAACGTGCTTGAGCATGCCTGAATTGGAAGTGCCATACCAGGCAATAGGGATCTCTGCTTCGGAAGGCAAAACAGCAGGCATTGATTGCATCCAGAGGCTTTCCTGGCTGACCTGCTGCATCACGAACTGGTGAACCTGGCGCAGTTCCTGCAACAGGGATTCCACGGTGGTGTGGGTACCGGTAATCAATTCAAGCAGCGATTCAGAGTAATCGGTAGTAATATGAGGGTGTGTAAGTGCCGAGCCAAGCGCCAGCGGATGCGATTGACGCGATAAATGACCTTCCCGGTTAACACGTAAACCTTCACGTTCAATTCCACGCATGGTTCGGGTTAAGATGTCGCGATGTTGTTGTAATTGAGTAAAGCGCTGCACAAATAATCCTGAATCGTCTGACGAAAATTCGATTTTAAGGGAGAAGTGGGCCAATTGGCCTGAAAATTATTTTTTATAATATTTTTATCCCCAACATGAATGTAATTACCCGTTTTTTTCTGCTTATGTCCTTTGTGTTGCTGGGTGCCTGTTCGCCCGAGTATGACTGGCGTAGCGTGAATACCGCGGAAGGCAATCTGACGGCTTTGTTTCCGGCCCGGCCGGTGGAGCAAACCAGGCAGGTGGAGCTTGATGGTGAAAAAATGCCGTTTACCATGCAGATTGCCACGGTCAGCGATGAGGTGTATGCCGTGGGATATCGTGTCTTTCCGGTGGAGATGGTGGCCGAGCAGGCAAAAATTGAGCAAAAAGGCAGGGCACTTATGGCTTCGGTTTACTACACCATGGGCGAACCCATGCCCGACCCGGCGCCCGCTTTTGGGGAAATATTCAGTTTTTACAAGGGGGTAAACGGCAAGGTTTTCAATGTGCATGTCAAAATACTGGCGGCCAACGGTATTATCGCCCAAGCCTATGTGGCTGCAGACAACCAGGCACCGGCAGAACAGGTCAGGCAGTTTCTTGATGGGGTGAAAATCAACTAAATGCCTGTCGTATGCCGTTGAAGATGTTAGAATCATGCTTTCAAAGTTTTGCGCCGATTTGCTTGATCTGCTTGCGGGCGCTTCAAAAATCCAGCTAAAGAGGTCCTTATGGCCGAATCTATTCCTGAAAAAAAATTGTCTCAATCCGTTGGTGTTGTCAGTCCGGTTTACCTGGACTTCCAAGAGCCCTTGCCCCTGGCAAGCGGGCAAGTCCTTGAAAGCTATACCCTTGCCATTGAAACTTATGGCACCCTCAATGAAAATGCATCGAATGCCGTACTGGTGTGCCATGCCCTGAATGCTTCCCATCATGTGGCCGGCATATCGGCTAGCGATCCCAATGATATCGGCTGGTGGGATAACATGGTGGGTCCGGGCAAGCCGGTGGATACCAATATTTTCTTTGTTATTGGCATCAATAACCTGGGTTCCTGTTTCGGTTCCTCGGGGCCAGCCTCCATTAATCCGCAAACCGGCACTCCGTGGGGGGCGGCGTTTCCGGTGCTTACTGTCGAAGACTGGGTCCATGCGCAGGCCAGGGTGGCTGATTATTTTGGCATTAAGCGCTTTGCGGCGGTCATGGGAGGTTCGCTGGGCGGCATGCAGGCCCTAAGCTGGGCAATCCAGTGCCCCGAGCGGGTGGCCCATTGCGTGGTCATTGCCAGTACCTGCAGCCTGTCTGCCCAGAATATCGCTTTCAATGAAGTGGCCCGGCGCGCCATCATTACCGACCCGGAGTTTTACGGTGGTGACTATTATGCGCACAAGACCGTGCCCAAACGGGGCCTGTCGGTGGCCCGCATGATTGGTCATATCACGTATTTATCCGATGATGACATGGCCGAAAAATTCGGCCGTGCGCAACGTAATCCCACCGAAGACGGCCGTTTCCGTTATGGCTACGATGTCGAGTTCGAAGTCGAGTCTTACCTTCGCTATCAGGGAGAAAAGTTCTCCGGTTACTTTGACGCAAATACTTATTTGCTGATTACCCGGGCATTGGATTATTTCGATCCGGCCCGCCGTCATGGTGGAGACCTGAGCAAGGCGCTGGCAAATGTCCAGGCCGATTTCCTGACGGTTTCTTTCACCACAGACTGGCGTTTTCCGCCCGAGCGTTCCCGTGAACTGGTGCGTGCCCTGCTAAAGAACCAAAGCAAAGTCACTTATGCCGAAATTGACGCGCCACATGGGCACGATGCCTTTTTGCTTTCCGATCCCCGATATCACGCCGTCGTTAAGGCGTATTACGAACGTATTGTGCGGGCCCTTGATCTTGCTCCAGAGGTAACGGCATGAATAAAAAATCGGTTTTAAGGCCCAATCAGGGAAAAATCCGCCCCGACCTCATTCGGATTGCCAGCTGGATCAAGGAAGGTACCCGTGTACTCGACTTGGGCTGTGGAGACGGTGCCTTGCTGGCACACGTTCAAAATAGCAAGGGTGTAACCGGTGTTGGCGTTGAGATTGAAGATAATCATGTCATTACCTGCGTGCAAAAAGGGGTAGAGGTCATTCAGCAAAACCTGGAAGATGGTCTGGCCATGTTTGACGACCGGCAGTTTGATACGGTCGTGCTGTCGCAAACGTTGCAAGCCATGAAGAATACCGAAGATATCCTGAAGGAAATGTCGCGGGTGGCACGTTACGGTATTGTGTCTTTTCCCAATTTCGGGCATTGGACCCATGGCTGGTCTATTCTTAACGGCCGCATGCCGGTTACCGGGCAAATGCCTTATCAGTGGTATAACACGCCTAATATTCATTTGTGCACCTTGCATGATTTTGAGGCGCTGACCAGCCAACTGGGGATTAAAATACTCGAGCGCGCCACCTTCAATGAGGATCGGGAAATTGCTTTCCTGCCAAGCTGGCGCAGTACGCTGGCGGTTTATCACTTTGAGTCAGCGCCCTTGGCGAAGGAATAAATCTTTTTTCTTTCGCCTAACACATAGCCCGGTCAATCAAGGAGTATGCATATTTTCAACTATATCCAACCTTATCTGAGCCGCCGGGTTTATCCATTGCTGTTGCTCGGGGTGGCCAGTGGCTTGCCACTGGCGCTGACCGGAGGCACCCTGCAGGCCTGGGCAACGGTTGAAAATGTGTCGCTCAAGGAAATCGGTTTCCTGACCCTGGTGGGGGCGGCGTATACGTTCAAATTCCTGTGGGCTCCCCTCATTGACCGCTTTGTGCCTCCCTTCATGGGACGGCGGCGTGGCTGGATGGCGATTGCGCAAATTGCTTTGGGCATCACCATTGCTTGCATGAGCCTGTTCAGCCCGTCTGAAAACCTGTTTGTGCTGGCCTTGCTGGCTACCGCGGTGGCCTTTCTGTCGGCTACCCAGGATATTGCCTTCGATGCTTATAGCGCCGAAGTGCTGAAACCTGAAGAGCGGGCAGCGGGGGCGGCCATCCGTACGCTGGGCTATCGCATCGGGATGATTGTTTCCGGAGGTCTGGCGCTGGTGATTGCCTCGGTCTGGCTGGGGTGGGCCAATATGTATCTGCTCATGGGCCTGTTGATGTTCGGTTTTGCCGTGCTAACCTGGCTGGCCCCTGAGCCGGATGACTCACGAATACAGCCGCCGCGCAATATTTATGATGCCTTTACCGTGCCGTTCCGGGAGTTTTTTTCACGTCCCGAGGCATGGTCCATTCTGGCCCTGATCGTATTTTATAAACTGGGTGATGCCTTTGCCGGCGCCCTGTCCACGACCTTCCTGATTCGTGGGGCCGGTTTTCCGCCCGAGGTGGTGGGTTCGGTCAACAAGATCCTGGCCGTTATCGCGACCATCATTGGGGCCCTGGTAGGGGGTTCCATCATGAGCAAGCTGGGCCTTTACCGTTCGTTGATGTTTTTTGGGGTAATGCAGGCAGTATCCAACCTGGCATATTGGGTGGTTGCCATTATGCCGCAAAGCATTCCTGTGATGGCGCTTGCGGTTGGCCTGGAAAACCTGTGTGGGGGCTTGGGGACGGCCGCTTTTGTGGCGCTGTTAATGGCCTTGTGTCACCAGCAGTTTACGGCTACCCAGTTTGCCCTGTTATCGGCTTTGTCTTCAGTGGGACGCGTTTTTCTGGCAGGTCCCCTGACCCCGCCACTGGTGGAATCGTTTGGCTGGCCCGGATTCTTTATTTTTACGGTGTTTATTGCGCTGCCCGGTTTGTTGCTGTTGTGGTTTCGCCGCAAGGAGCTTAACCGGTTGGACCGGCCGCAAGAAACGGAAGATGCGGGCGCTGAAACCGAAGCAGGAATGTCTACTGCATCTCGCTAATATGTATGCATTCCCACGCTCTGAACTGACCCCTAAAAGTTGAATGGGTGTCCAACTTTTTGGGGTCAGTTCACTCCTGCATGGGAACACGTACGAACCCTGAGCGGGCAATAATGTCGGTATCTAGGTCAGCCTTGCCAGTCCTGCCGGTAAGCTTAAAGGCTAATGTCGTAATCAATCGTTAGCGGTGCGTGGTCTGAAAAACGCTCGTCTTTATAAATAGAGGTGGCCACGGCTTTGTCGGCAATGCCCGGGGTTGCAATTTGGTAATCAATCCGCCACCCCACGTTTTTGGCCCAGGCCTGGCCACGGTTGCTCCACCAGGTGTATTGGTCGGGCTCGGGGTTCAGCTTCCTGAACACATCCACAAAACCCCGGCGGTCAAAGACATCTGACATCCAGGCCCGCTCTTCCGGTGTAAAACCCGAGTTCTTCAGGTTGCCTTTCCAGTTTTTCAGGTCAATTTCCTTGTGGGCGATATTCCAGTCACCGCAAATGATGTAGTTGTGACCGGTTTTTAGATGGTCTTCCATCATGGCATCAATCCAGGGACCGAATTTGTCCAGGAAACGGAACTTGGCCGCTTGCCGTTCTTCGCTACTGGAGCCTGAAGGCAGGTAGGCACTGATAACGGTCAGGTCATCCCAGCGGGCACGGATCAGCCGGCCTTCCGCGTCAAATTCATCACAGCCCATGCCGGTTGCTACCGGTACATCTTGGCGGGTATAAATGCCTACCCCGCTATAGCCTTTTTTTTCAGCGTGGCAAAAAAAGCCGCGGTAATCAAGCGGGTTGCGCAATTCGTTAACCAGGTCCGGGTCGCTAACTTTAATTTCCTGTAGGCAGACAATATCGGCATTATGTTTTTCCAGCCAGGGAATAAGTCCTTTTTTGGCGGCGGAACGAATGCCGTTGACATTGATGGAGGTAACGCGTAACAAAATAAATTCCTCTTTTATTTTTAAGCTATGTTTGCTTGGGAAAGATGACTGCCGTTATTATAAATAACCCACCAATAACCATGCATTGGGTGGGTCTCGGCAAACAGTATCCAAGGCTCAACAATAGCATAAACCCGCGCAAGGAAAATGATTAGTCCCTTTGAAATATGGTTATGCAGGGAGCAGTTCTTCCGCTTTATTTTGTTGGTGTAACGCGATGCCTTGCAGAACAGGTGTTGCCAAATTGGCGACCAGTTCAAGGCGCTGTCTTAGGGCAGCGCTTGTAATCAGGCCATCCTCAATGTCTTCCTGCGTGGCGTATATGCCGGCAGGCAGGCTAAGCGCATGAAAGAACCCGAACAGGGTGCGTAGCTGGTGGTCAATCATCAACGCATGTCGGGTGCTGCCACCGGTTGCAGCCAGCAGAACAGGTTTGCCAGCGATGGCATTCATATCAACCAGGTCAAACAAATGTTTACACAGGCCGGGAATGGAGCCCTTGAATACGGGAGTCCCTACGATTAGAAAATCGGCCTTTTCAATTCGTGATAAAGCCTGTTTTGCATAATCGTTCAGATGATCGGCGGAAAGTGCTGTTCCAATATAGGGAACCAGATCGACTAGATCGATGAATTCAGTTTCAAGCGTAACTCGCTTTGATATTTGTTTCTCGATTTCATTCAGCAGTACACCGGTACGGGATGGGCGGTGCAAGCTGCCGTTGATGACGACCGTAGTTAATGGTTGTGACATGTTGTTCTCTTTTCGGTTAGATGTATATTAATTCTGGCCGTTGAGGAATTCTTCAGCCAGGATTAAGTAATTGACTCATTGCATTAACAAATAGGATTCACAAAAACAGGATTCAAAAAAAGCAAAATCGTATTTCAGTTAATCTTGATGTTGGCTTCGGCTGCTAGCGCTCTCCATAGCGGGATTTCTGTTTTTACAATGTGATCCAGCTCTGCAGTCGTGCCTCCAACTGCTACAGCACCCTGTGCTAGAAACGCTTCTTGTATCGCTTTGTCTTTGGTGCTGTTAGCTAATATTGTCTGAATTTTATTAATGATTGTCTCAGGGGTATTGGCTGGTGCAAACATGGCATACCATGAATCCACATTAAAGCCAGGCAGTGTTTCTGAGACAGCAGGAACATCGGGCAGCACGGGGGTGCGATTTGTGGTGGATACGGCAAGCGCCTTCAGTTTCCCTGATTTGATGTGCTGTGTTACGGCTGGCAAGGAAACCCAGAGTAGGGGAATTTGTCCACCCAGTACATCAATGGTAGCAGGACCACCTCCACGGTAAGGAACGTGTGTCAGTTCTGTTTTTGAGCTTTTCTTGAATAATTCAACGGCAATATGACTAGGTGTGCCAACACCGGCAGAGCCATAAATCAAGGGGGTGTCCGAATTTTGGGCAAACGTGATCAATTCCTTGATGGTGGAGGGTGGGAATGAGGGGTTTGCAACCAGAACTTGCGGTGCCGAGGCCACCAGGGAGACGGGAGTCAGGTCTTTTTCGGTGTCAAACGGCAGTGTTTCATAAATGGCTGGATTGATGGTATGCGAGGATAGCGTCAATAATAAGGTATAGCCATCAGGATCACTTTTAGCGACTTGTGATGTACCAATGGTTCCACCGGCGCCGCCTTTGTATTCGATAACGACACTTTGACCTAGCTGCGTGGCAAGCGGCTCTTGAATAATATTGGCTGCGACGCCTACACTGCCACCGGTTGGGTAGGGCACGACCAGGCGGATAGGTTTATCCGGGTAGGTTTCTGCATTCGAGAGGGTTGTGAATGCAAGGGTAAAAATGGTAAACAGTGTCTTGATTTTATTTGGTATTTTCATTTCAATTCTTCTGGATTTCAATTTCTTTAATAAGGCCATTTCAGCACTAATATGAATCTGGCCATGATTAATGGATAGAGCTTATGGTCTGGCCAGCACGAAAGGCATGCTGGCAATCAAGCGTGCAGTCGCCCTTACAGCACATTAAAAAAATGGGTGCCATCGCGGTTCAGTTGTTCCACAAGACCAAACTCCCAGTCCAGATAAGCTTGCATGGCACTGGCCGGGGCATCGGTGCCTTCATAAGGACGGCGATATCGGTCAATAGCGGGGCTGGCCAGATGACTTGGGCCATGCTCCAGTGGCAGGCCTGCATCTATCCAGGCTTGGGTGCCTCCATTCAATACAAAGATAGGGCTTGAAGTATGGGCCTGTGCATCATTCGCGGCAAAGCGGGCCAGTTGGCTTGAGCCACATGTGAAAATGAATTTTTTGTCGGCTGGCTGGGCTGCAACTAATCTTCCGATGTGGCTGCGCAGGGCAAATCGGGCGCCAGGAATATGACGCTTCAGGTAATTGACACTAGTTGTAAAATCAAAAATCAGGTAGTTTTCATTTTCATCAGCGTTAAGGATTTCCTGAAGTTGTGAGGCTGAAATTTCCTGTGTTTTGCCTGGTTCAGGAGCAGGGTTTGAGGTTTCACCTTTGACCGTAAAATCCTCGGGATCGGCAGGTTCAATGACAAAGGTTTCCCAGCCCATTTGCGCAAGCCATGAGGCAGACATGTTTGCCCGTACGCCATCCAGGTCTGCCAGAACAATTCGTGCTCCCCTGACGGGGGCGGTGTGATCGGTTTCCTGGACCAGTTGTCCACCCGGTACATTGATAAAGCCGGCTAAATGACCGTTTTTATATTCTTCGGGTGTTCGTACATCAATGAGGTAAGTGGTACGGCCCTTTTCCTGCAGTTGCGGCAGCGAGTCGATCGTAATGTGCCTGACCCCGGCGGCATCGGCGACACGGCGCGCATCAGCCTGAGCCAATTCAAGAGCCTGCCTGTCAATATTGTCAGGGAATTTTCTGTTTGCCCCGGTTTCCAGTTCGTAGCCGGCCAGTGTCCAGCCAATCGTGCCATTGCGCAGTGCGGCAATCGGGTTGGGAAGGCCTGCAT
This sequence comes from Advenella sp. RU8, assembly GCF_048381675.1. Classification (NCBI taxonomy): domain Bacteria; kingdom Pseudomonadati; phylum Pseudomonadota; class Betaproteobacteria; order Burkholderiales; family Alcaligenaceae; genus Advenella; species Advenella sp. RU8. The sequence goes on along the minus strand of NZ_JBLWIS010000005.1, from coordinate 76,382 downwards.
TGACCAATGATTGGGTACCTATGATGCTTCTGGTGCGGCCTGCGCAATTGACGATAATCGGGGTTGATGGGTTGGGGGCTAGTGCTCGTGCCCGCAGCACCAGCTCTGCGCCCGGCACACTGATTGAGCCTGGAATGTTCATGGTTTGGTATTCATCAAAGCGGCGTGCATCCAGAACAATCGTATCAGTATCGCTTTCTAGCCGTTTTTTGACTTCCTCGGCGCTTAGGGATGGTGTGTCTTTATGATGTTCAACCCACTCGCCAAATGATTTGCTGGGAACATTAACATCCCTGAAAATTTCACCGCCCGCAGCGCGCCATCCTTCAAGGCCGCCTTCCAGAATAAATACCCGGGTATAACCCAGCCCGGACAGAATCTGTGCTGCACGGGGTGCCAAGTCTTCCAATTCATCTTCACCATATACCACAATCGTCGTATCCCGTCTGGGGATGCGGCGCCACGCCTGCAGTTCCAGGCGGGACAGCGGAAAATTGCTGGCCCATAGCGGGTGTTCTTGTGCATAGGGGTCTTCTTCACGTACATCAATCAGTGCAATTTCATTGCGTGCCAGCAGTTTTTCTCGGACGGTGGCGGCACTGAGTACAGGATAGGCATGGATTGTCATTTACTGATTTCCTTATGAGTTCAAGTTCATGGATAAGCTGACATCAAGCCATGAACAGGTATATGATTATTTTTAATTAAGTTAATGGATAAATATTTAAAAAAAACATGAAAATTGATGATATTGATGCTTTTGTGGCAGTCATGCGCTGTCAGTCCATCAGTTTGGCTGCACAGGAATTGGGTTTGACGCAACCAGCGATTACCCGTCGTGTCCAGAGTTTTGAAGAGGCGCTGGGTGTACAGTTGCTGGACCGCAATTCCAAGCCGCCAAAGCCAACGGATTTGGGCAAGCGCGTGCATGAGCAATGCAATGCCGTGTTGCGGGAAATTGACATTTTGTGTGAACTGGCAGCGGTTGATTTTCCACCTGCCGGAAATATTCGTCTTGGGTTGACCCAGGGGATTGGAGAGCTGGTTGCTTTGCCCGTTTTGGCTGAATTGAAAAAAAATTGGCCAGATGTGCATCCTTTGATGGCTACGGGTTCTGGTGGTCAGTTGATGCTTGAACGTTTGGAACGTGGGGAACTGGATGCCGCGGTCCTTTTTTTGCCCACAGGTGCCGCGTTGCCCAAAAATTTTCATGGGGAAAAACTGCTTAAATCGAAACTGATTGTGGTTGGGCGCAAGGACGAGTGGAACAAACGCCAATATTCGCTGGAGCAGTGCAACAGCAAAGGCTGGGTGTTGAATCCGGACGGTTGCGGTTTCAGGGCTGGCCTGAAGCGTACGTTGGCCATGAAGAACTTGTCTTTGCTTGTCAATCTGGACACTTATAGTCGTGCGGTTCAATTGCAAAGTATTGTGCAGGGTATGGGCCTGGGCCTGTTTCCTGAAACTTTCTTGCACGGTAATGATTGGAGTGATCAGCTTCATCGGGTCAATGTCATTAACTTCAAGCCGGTTATTGAGTTGTGGCTGGTATATGGCAAAGCATTGGGTCGCTTGCAAGATCCAGCCAGAGAGTTTGGTAAATATATTGCGCACTTCATGCTTAAACTAAACAGTAGCCAGCGCGGTGCGCCCGGCCATGACTAAGACGCTGTCATTTTGTGGGGTATGGATGCGGCTGCATAATACGTCCCGGTAATGCCGTTCAAGTGGATTGTTACGGCTAAGCCCATGATTGCCGCAAAGAGACAAGGCCTGTTCCACGGCTTGAATGGCATTGTTGGTGACGATGTACTTGGCCAGGCCGCTTTCGCTTGGGGACCCCGGTGTGTTCTGGTCGGTTTGTTGGGTCAGGTGATCCAGAATAACTTTATTGGTATGCAGTAAGGATTCTATCCGGCCAACCTGTTCCTGTATCCGCGGTACGGTAGACAAAGGGGCGCCCAGGCTGCTAGGTGTCCGGTTACGCAGAAAATCCAATAACCAGTCACGGGCTGCACGGGCAACGGCATCATATAAGGTGCTTAAAAGCACAATCATCCAGGCTTGTTGATCCCTGTTTTGTCCCAAATCAGTGTGTGAGGTGCCGCTGGCTGCCCATTCTTCAGGGAGTCGTAAGTCAACGGCATGGCTGGGTGCCAGCTTGACATTGTCAAAAATCACCAAATGGCTGCCAGATGCCCGCAAGCCCATATGATTCCAGTTTTCCACAATACTCAGCCCTTTATCTACGCTTGGGCGATGCACCAGAAACGTTCCCGTGCGCGGTTTTTCTTCATCGGTTTTGGCCCAGACGGCCATCCATTCCAGCGCGGGTGAGCCGGTGCAGAAAACTTTCTGGCCGCTCAGTAACCATCCATTATCCTGTTTGCGCGCAGTCGTGTCGGGTAAACCGCCCCTGGCCGGTGAGCCCAGCTCTGGTTCAACACGCAGGGCGTTGATTAAACCCCCGTGCCTGGCACTTTGCAGTACTTGTTCCCGTATTGTTTTAGGCCATTGATTATCAGGGCGGCTTAGTTGACGATGATTCAGGTAGGTCATCGTGAGGACCAGCGCTGTTGCCGGTTCGGCATAAGCAATGGTTTCAATGACTTTGCGGGCTTGTGAAAGCGTTGCGCCATGTCCAAAGGGAGAGGGGGCAACCAGCTGTATTAAACCTGCCTGCCGTAAGGCGGCTATGTTTTCATGAGGAAACTGTCCGCTTTGATCAAAATGCGCGGCTGTTTTTTGAAATGCCGTGCGCAGTGAAAGAAGATCCGTATCTGAAATAATCGTTGGCGAGTTTGTATCTGGACTGATTGTATTGCTGAAAATCATAATCGTTGTGGCCTGCAAATGACGCAATTCTTTGGTAAACAATCATCTTAAGGTTTTTATCAAATAAATTTAAATATGCAAAATTTATATAAACATTAATTTTTTGTATTTAAAAAATTTATAAAAGAGGCGTAGTCTCCAAGATGTTTTCTGCCATGAACAGAAAAATAAACAACAAAATAAATCTCTGGAGCGATTTGAAATGAGTGTGCAAATTATTGGAATGATCCAAAGCCAAAAACAATCGGAAATACAGGCGGCCACAGGGCCGGTCATTGATCGGGCATATGTGCGGGATTTTGCCCAGGCCCATGAAAAATCAGGTTTTGACCGAATTCTGGTGCCCCATCATTCGACCGGGCCATCTGCTGCCCATACGATTGCTTATGCCGCCGGTGTCACTGAACGGATCCATTTCATGCTTGCGCACCGTCCCGGTTTCGTGTCACCAACCTATGCGGCCCGTGATATTGCATCACTTGACCAATTTACCGGAGGGCGTCTTGGCGTGCATTTCATTTCAGGAGGATCTGATTATGAACAGCGCAGGGACGGAGACTATCTTGACCATGATGAGCGCTATGCACGCACCGATGAGTATCTCAGTGTGCTTCGTCAGGTCTGGACGGCTGAGGCGCCTTTCAGCCATGAAGGAAAATATTATCGTTTTGAGGATGCCTGGTCTGAAGTCAAGCCTGCTCAAAAACCACATGTACCCATTTTCTTTGGCGGCGCTTCCGAAATTGCGCTTGATGTGGCGGCACGGCATGCCGATATCTATGCCTTGTGGGGGGAATCATTAGAGCAGGTCCGTGAGTTGACTCACCGGGTTCGTGCCAAGGCGGCTGCGAATAAACGAAAAATCGGCTTTTCTGTTTCATTCAGGCCCATTCTGGCGGAGACCGAAGAAAAAGCCTGGGCAAGGGCGGACCAGATTCTGCAACAGGCGAAGCATTTGCGTGCGCTTCAAGGCTTGACCGAACCGGGTGATCCCCAGCAAAGCGAAGGTGCCAGGCGTTTGCTGGCAGCGGCAAAGCAGGGCGCCAGGGTTGATCAATTGTTGTGGACGGAAATTGCCAAATTGACCGGTGCCCGTTCGAACTCAACGGCTTTGGTGGGAACCCCTGAACAGGTCGCGCAGGCACTGCTGCAATATTACGATCTGGGCGTTGAAACATTTCTGCTTCGTGGATTTGATCCACTGGAGGATGCCAGGGATTATGGGCGTGAGCTGATTCCGAGATTGCGTGAAGGTGTTCGGGCCCGACAGATTCAGATCGATAAAGCGGTTGCCTGAATTGATGATTAACGACAACCGGAAATCAAAATGAATGCAATTGTAGCTTTGAAACATGAAGCGGAAACAGCAAGTGGCTTGCTGTTGAACCCTACCCCGGTGCAGAAATTCTGGTTTGAGCCGGCACCATCGAACCGTACCTTGGCAGAAGAGCGACGTCATCGCCAGGAGCGTCTGGCAGCGGCATTCCGGCTATTTGCGCGCTATGGCTTTGACCAGGGATTGGCCGGGCACATTACCGCGCGGGATCCGGAATTAACCGATCATTTTTGGGTTAACCCGTTGGGTATCCATTTTTCGCGAATGCGTGTCTCAGACCTGTTACTGGTGAATAGTCGTGGCGAGACCGTCATTGGCAACCTTCCCCTGAACAAAGCAGCCTTTGCCATTCATGCCGCCATTCATGAGGCGCATCCCGGTCTGGTGGCTGCCGCACATACCCATTCTACTTTTGGCAAGGCCTGGTCAACATTGGGGCGAAGCTTGGATCCATTGACACAGGATGCTTGTTCATTCTACGAAGATCATGTGCTCTTTGATGACTTTACCGGCATGGTTGTGGATATTAGTGAGGGCGAACGGATTGCCCAAGCGCTCTTCAAGGATGATCAATCAGCCTATAAAGGCGTCATCCTGAAAAATCACGGCATTTTGTCGGTAGGCACGACGGTTGAGGCTGCTGCCTGGTATTACATTGCGCTTGACAATGCGTGTCACACCCAATTGCTCGCAGAGGCTGCGGGCACCCCCAAGCCTATTGATCATGAAACGGCAAAGCTGACCCATTCACAAGTGGGTGGCAGTGAAGGGGCACGTTACGCATTTGAAAGTTTATATGCAGGTTTGCTAAAAGACGAACCTGACTTTTTGGAGTAGGAGTAATTTATGCACAAACTCAGTCAAATTAACCGACGCAAGTTTTTAGGCCTCACGCTTGGCACCGCGCTTGCGGCACCTGTTCTTTTGCACAACAGTCAAGCCTGGTCAGGTCAAAAAAAATTGACGTTTGCCTGGAATCAGAATGCATTTTGCCTGACTCCTGTGGTGGTGGCAAAAGAGTTGGGTTATTTCGAGAAAAATGGTCTTGATGTTGATTTGCTCAACTACAGCGGCTCTACCGATCAGCTGCTGGAGTCGGTGGCAACCGGCAAGGCGGATGCCGCGATTGGCATGATCCATCGCTGGTTGAAACCGCTTGAGGCAGGGTTCGATGTGAAAATTGTGGGTAGCTCGCATGGGGGGTGTGTTCGATTGCTGGGACACAAGGCTTCTGGTGTGACCCAATTAAACGACTTGAAAGGAAAAACCGTGGGAGTCAGCGATTTGGCGGCACCTGGCAAGCACTTTTTCACGATTCTGCTGGCAAAAAACGGCATTGACCCGGACAAGGACATAACCTGGCGCCAGTATCCCGCTGATTTGTTGGGGATCGCTGTGGACAAGGGTGAAATCCAGGCGATTGCCGATGGTGACCCCAATCTTTATTTGCTGGAAAAACGCACCAACGGTGCTTATGTTGAGCTGGCCACCAACCTGTCCGGCGAATATGCCCGCAAGACTTGCTGCGTGGTCGGGGTGCGTGGAGAGCTGGTGCGCAATGATAAGCCAACGGCCGCGGCATTAGCGCGCTCGATCGTGCAGGCGAGTGATTTCATGCTGGAGAACCCCAATCAGGCAGCCCGTATTTTTGCAAAATACTCACCCAAAATTACCGAGGATGATTTGCTCAAGCTGTATAACACCTTGACCTTTGATCATCATCCTACCAATGTCGATTTACGAGATGAAATTGCCTTCTTTGCTGAAGATTTTAAAAGTATCGGTGTCATCAAGCCATCTACAGATACCAAACGCTTTTCGCAGCATGTCTATGTTGATGTTTTGGGGTGATTGAATGAATGAGTTTATCGCAAGTGGAACCCTGGGACAGGAGCCGGCTATTGTCAAATCATCCGGGGCGCTGGATGGGCAGGCTGCCGTATCCCAAGTATGGCATTCCGGTGTGTTGGCCGGTCTGGCCTGGATTTTATTCGGTCTTCTGACCGGGGTGATGCCGAATCATATCGTTGGTTTTAATGACTGGTTATATACCAAAGAGTTGGGGATAGCCGGTGTCTTGATCGGTACGGGATTGTTGCTGGTTTCACCGTCATGGGTGCAGCAATCGGGTGGCCCCAGGCTGCAGGCACTCAGGTCTGCTGGACCATGGCTTTTTGCCACGCCGATTATTTTAGGACTGTGGGAGTACCTGACTGCCAAAACGGGCATTTTACCGGTGCCTTTTTTTGCTCCACCCCAATCCCTGATTGATGTCTATATTGATGACTGGCAACGTTTGGGTAGCAGTGTTGTTAATACCTTGAAGCTGTTGGCAATGGGCGTGGCATACGGAGCGGTGGTTGGTTTTCTGGTGGGTGTGTCGGTGGGATGGTCAAAAAACATCGGGTATTGGGTTCACCCGGTATTGCGTGTTTTGGGGCCTTTGCCAGCCACCGCCTTATTACCCCTGACCTTTTATTTCTTTCCGTCCAGTTATTCTGCCGCCATTTTTCTGGTGGCCCTGGCAACCGGATTTCCCGTTGCAGTGCTGACGTGGTCAGGTATCGCCAGTGTCAGCAAAAGTTATTATGATGTCGCCCGCACTTTGGGGGCCTCCGAGTGGTTTCTGGTATTCCGGGTAGCTATTCCGGCTGCATTGCCCCAGGTTTTTGTGGGCTTGTTCATGGGCTTGAGTGCCTCGTTCTCGGTACTGGTTACAGCGGAAATGATGGGTGTTAAATCCGGTTTGGGTTGGTACCTGACCTGGGCCCAGGGCTGGGCATCGTATACCAATATGTATGCGGCGCTGATTGTCATGGCCTTGCTGTTTTCAGGCTTGATTTCCCTGTTGTTTTTGGTGCGGGATTATGTGTTGTCATGGCAAAAAGGAACAGTGAAATGGTAGCCATCGTTGAACAAAGTGGGCTGGCACAAAGCAGTCAAAAAGTTATTGGTTCTCAAATAGATATTCAGCAAGTCAGTCATGTATTTGATACCCCTCAGGGCAAGTTGCCTGTGTTGAATCAGGTCAACCTGAGTGTACAGGCGGGTGAGTTTGTCGCATTGCTGGGCCCGAGCGGGTGTGGCAAGTCAACCTTGCTGCGTCTGGTCGCAGGCCTGGAACCGGCAACGCAGGGCAAGCTCTTGCAGGATGATGAAATTATTCTTCAACCTGATCCTTCCCGGATTGTGGTTTTCCAGGATCCAACATTATTTCCATGGCGTACCGTTTGGGACAATGTGGCATTGGGACTGCAGGCACGTGGCTTGCTCAAGCGCGACCGTCATCGGGTTGATGACGCATTGAACCGGGTCGGGTTGGGTGAATTTGCGCAAAGCTATCCTCACCAGCTGTCAGGCGGGATGGCTCAGCGCGTGGCTTTTGCCCGTGCTTTGGTTAATGATCCTTGCCTGCTGATATTGGATGAACCATTAGGCAAGCTTGATTCCTTAACCCGATTGGCAATGCAAACCGAATTGGTTGACCTGTGGCGCAAGAACGGGTTTTCGGCCTTGCTGGTGACCCATGATGTTGAAGAAGCCCTGTTTCTGGCTCAGCGGGTTGTGGTCTTTAGTGAGCGTCCCGCACGTATCAAGGCTGAGATCAAGGTTGATTTGCCCTACCCACGTCACCGTGGGGATCCGCGGATTGCCGAGCTGCGTCGCGAGGCTTTGGCGCATTTGGGGCTGGATGCAAGTTGGTAATGATGCGAAATCATAATAAGAAGGTGCAGGCTTAATCATGAATGCACCACCCATGACTGAATGGCTTAATGATTTGCTGTTGATATTGCAATGGCTGCAGCAAAGTGCATTGTGGGCATTTCATGCCTTGACGGGTAAGCAGACCGGGTTTGGCCAACCCGCCTGGCCTTTCAGTTATCGACTTGCCGGAGAAATCCTGATCATTGATCATGGCTTGGCACGGCAATTGATCATCAGCCTGGTGGCTGGATTGCTAATACTGCTTTTGTTTGTTCTGGCCTGTTTCTGGCGCAGGGCACGCTGGGGTTTGGGTTTGATTGCTCTACTGCTGGTGGTTTTTGTGCCATGGCCGGCTACAACGATACTGGCCAATGCCGTGCCTACCAGCCTGCATCAATCCCCGACCGGATTCAATGCAGGCAGCATACAGCTAGGCAGTCAGCTGTATGCCAGGCATTGCCTGAATTGTCACGGGGTAGATGGACGTGGTCATGGCGTGGATGCAAAACTGCTGTCATTCCTGCCACCGGATTTGACCAGTCAGTTGTTGGGCAAGCGCGCGGATGGTGAGCTGGTGTGGCACATGCTGCACGGCATGTACGACGGGAAAGGAGAGCAGACGATGCCCGGTTTTGCCGGGGAATTGACGCCTGAGGATACCTGGGCATTGCTTGATTACCTGAAAGCGTTGGCTGCCGGGCAAGGGGCTGCACGTAATGGTGTATGGCCGATTCCTGTGGCATTGCCCGATTTTGAAGTGTTGTGCAATTATGGTGACAGCGGGCGCATGCGTAGCCTGCGGCGTAATCAGTTTGTCAGGTTGGTTGCCGTTGGAGGTGAAGAGGAGGTGATGGAAGATCCTCGACTTTTTACGGTATTGGTGGGGCCTGCTGCAGATACACATGAAAATCCGTATGTGCAATGCCGGGTGAAGGATGATGCGGTGTGGCAAAGTCTTGCATTGATCGCCGGTACCACCGCCAAAGATCTTCCAGGGAGCCAGTTTCTGGCTGATCGGGCCGGCTGGCTGAGGGCGCGTACGTTTACCGCCTGGAGCACTGAGGATTTTCTGTGCCGTGATGCCACTGCAACGGCAAAGAAGGAAAAAACGGTTGATGAGTTGCAAGAGCTTTTGCTGCGTATGGACCGTGAACCCGTTAAATACATAAAGGGTGGGTTCGTTCACTAAAATTTTAAGCCTAAATAATTGGTATTGATTGTCAGTACCTGTTTTTTTGCGGATCAAAACATTAAAGATGATGAATACAGAACAGAGAACTTTTCATTTGGGCGCTTATTTCACCGGTTCAGGTGTGCAAGGCGATAGTTGGCGTCATCCGCAGGTTGATACGGATGCCTATACCGATTACAGCAAATATATTTCCTATGCCCAAAAACTGGAAGCGGCCAAATTTGATGCGGTCTTTTTTTACGACAATGTATTTTCCGCTTCAGACAGTGAAACGGTTGCCCGCAGTCCACAGGCTCCCCGCTGGGAGCCAATAGTTTTGTTGTCTGCCCTGGCGGTGACGACCAGGCGAATTGGTCTGGTGGCTTCCGTGAGTACCAGTTATAACGAACCTTATAACGTTGCCAGAAAATTTGCTGCCCTGGATCACCTGAGCAAGGGGCGAGCGGGCTGGAATGTGGTCACTTCTACCGGTGGTGGAGAGAACTTCAATTTGAGCGGGCACATGGATCATGCCAAACGATATGAACGGGCCCACGAATTCGTTGATGTGGTGACTGGATTGTGGGACAGTTGGGCTGATGATGCTTTTTTGCGTAACAAGCAAACAGGCCAATGGGCTGATCCCGCCAAATTGCATCTGCTTAATCATGACGGGGAGTTTTTTAAGGTTAAAGGGCCCCTGAATGCACCCAGGCCCTTGCAAGGATGGCCGGTTTTGTCGCAAGCAGGGTCATCGGAGTCGGGCAAGGATCTGGCCGCACGAATCGGCGAGATGCTTTATACCGCAGCCCAGGACAAGCAAGATGCACAGCATTTCTTTGCCGATGTCAAGGCACGTGCCGCATTGCTGGGCAGGCCAGCCGGAAGCATTAAGATTTTGCCGGGCGTGATGCCCGTTATTGGCCGCACACAGTCAGAGGCTGAGGATAAATTTGATCAATTACTTGAAACCCGCGATGTTGATGTTGTCTTGCAGTCCTTGTCGAGTTATGCCAGCCTGGGCATTGACCTCACCAGTCTGGGGTTTGATGATGAAGTGCCTTTGCCAGCGATGATTCCTGAAACCAATTCGCATAAAAGCCGGCAGCAATTGCTGGTCAATTGGATCCGGAAGGAGCGTCCTACCGTGCGTCAGCTGTACACAAAATGGAGTGCAGGAGGTCACCGCATCCTGGTTGGTACGGCCCAGTCAATTGCTGACGATTTTGAAGAATGGTTTCATGACAAGGCTTGCGATGGCTTTAATATTATGTTCAGCAGTACGCCAGGCGGATTGGATGATTTTGTCGGCCTGGTTGTCCCTGAGCTTCAGAAGCGTCAATTGTTCCGCAAGGAATATGCCGGTTCAACACTCAGGGAGCATCTGGGTTTGCCGTTCAAGAAAAATCAGTTTTTTAACAGTTAACAGCCCTGTTATGCTAACGGGTAAGTACAACAATATTCTAAATTTGGAGGGCTTGAAATGAGTAATATTGCTCCTTTACGCACTTTTGTGAGTGCATTTTCCGCATTGCTGGATCAAACTGCTGATGAGGCACAGATACTTGAGAAGGGAGGGGCCTTGCTGGCCAATCTGGTCGCACAGGATACCTGGTTACCCGAGCAGCTGGCCCAGCCTGATCCAGACAGGTATCAGCAATTCTTATTGCATGCCGATTCGGGCGGGCGGTTTTCTGTTGTCAGTTTTGTGTGGGGGCCGGGACAAAGTACCCCTGTGCATGATCATACGGTTTGGGGTTTGATCGGCATGTTGCGTGGTGCAGAGTACTCACAGGGTTTCAGTCGGGAAGAAGGCGGTAAATTGGTGCCCGATGGCAAGGCGATTCTGTTGAAACCGGGGCAGGTTGAAGCGGTGTCCCCTGCTATTGGCGATATACACAAGGTATCTAACGCATACCCGGATCAGGTTTCCGTCAGTATTCATGTTTATGGCGCCAATATCGGTGCAGTGAATCGTTCGGTGTATCGTGACGATGGAACGATAGCCGAGTTTATTTCAGGTTATTCCAATGATTGGATACCGAATATCTGGAATCAATCCAAACCTTGATCATTGCTTGAATATTTAAAAAATGGGTGGAAGTAAAACGTAACATAATAAACAGCCATGTTTACGTTACGTTTTCTTCGGAAAGACGGCTGCCGTTATGATCAGGGCACCACCAATAATCATGCGCTGGGTGGGGGCTTCGGCAAACAGTATCCAGGCAACCACAATGGCATAAACCGGTTCCAGGGCAATGATTAAGCCAGCAGTGCGGGCGGTCAGGGAACGCAGGCTGAAGACGAACAGGTAATGGGACAGGGCCGTGCACATGATGCCAAGCACCGCTATCCAGAAATAATCCTGTGGTGCCAATAGGAGGATATTGGTAAAAATAAAAGGCAGGGTTAAGGTGGCAACCACCAGATTCTGCCAGAAGGCAAGTTGTACAGGGTTAAGGCTGACGGCATTTTTGCGGTTCATGACGGCCAGTACGGCAAAAGCGAAACCTGAAATAACACCCCAGATCAAACCACTGGCAGCATGATTGTTAGGGTCTGTTGATGGTGCAGGCGTGACCAGAATCAGGCCGATTAAGACCAGAGCCAGTAGAAACCATTCTCTTTTGCCTATTTGCTCTTTCAGAAAGATACGTTCAAGCAGGGTGATGAAGGCTGGAAAGCTGGCAAAGCCCAGGGTGGCAATGGCAACCCCGGCCGTTTTGATGGCAATGAAGAAGGTAAACCAGTGAATGGCCAGGGAAAGGCCAGAGAAAAATAAAATTTTAAGCGTATGGTGGTTGATGTTTTTTGCAATCGGACTGCGCAGCAAAAAAGAGGCGATAGCCAAAGCGATGACCGCAAAAAAAGCCCGGCCAAAGGTAATGATGGCGGGCGTACTGTCTATCAGGGCACCAAGAACACCGGTAAGTCCAAACAGAAAAGCGGCGAGATGGGCAGAAACAAGGCCCTGACGTGCAGAAATCATGAAATGGGATCGTAAAAAGGTGAAAAAGCCAATGCATTAAGGATACATGATGCGCTGGCTTTTTGTACTGTGCCTGCTTGAAAGGCATTAGCCAAACTTGAAGCTTGTTGCGGTAATGGCGCCAAATGCGGTAGTTTCATGATACACACAGGTAGCAGGATCATCGCCAGCCGAACCAACAGCTACCATTAGCGGTATCAGGTGGTCTTCCTGGGCATGGGCCAGGCGGGCGGCAGGGGCTTTTTCCCATTGAATCATTGCCTGGCTGCGGTCCTCCAGGTTTCTGTCCAGTATAGAAACCTGGAGCCATTGATCAAAGTTGGCCGAAGGAGCGGCACCGGCCGGACCCATCAGGCGCAGGTTGTGGTAGCTCAGGCCACTGCCAATAATCAGTACGCCTTCGTTGCGTAGCGCAGCCAGTGCCTGGCCCATGCGAATATGATAGGCCGGGTCATAATTGCGGTTGATGGATACCTGAACCATCGGAATGTCGGCTTCGGGAAAAGCAACGGCCATGGGCACAAAGGCACCATGATCAAAACCGCGATCCAGGTCAATCCGGGTTTCAAAGCCGGCATCGGCTAGCATGGCTTGTACCCTGGCAGCCAGGGCCGGCTCACCGGGGGCATTGTAATGAACATGATAGGTGTGCTCGGGAAAACCGTAATAATCATAAAGCATCCCCGGTTTTTCACTGCCCATGATCAGGATCTCATGACCAATCCAATGCGCCGAGACCATCAGGATGGCCTTGGGTTTTTCCGGAAGTTCTGCAGGCAGGTGTTGCAGGGATTCACGCAATGCCTTGTATTGCTCATCCCATTCTTTAATATACGGCCAGGGCCCACCACCGTGAGAAATAAAATAGCAGGGCATTTTCATATGAATTCCTTTTAAAAGCAATAATCGGTAGCCAGGTGTTTGCGCGTCATAAGTCGATCAGGCAGGTTTTGGCTAATTAATGTCTGGTTTAGTGCAAAAACGGTTTCTTTTTTCTATTAATACATTCTAATCAGGATCGGGAAGTAAATAAACGGGATTAACCTGAATGCACTGTTCCATTATTGGAGGAATAGAGGCGTGATGAGGTCGTAATTATGCTAGCTACTGGCGCGAATCCGTTTTTCTGGCGTGGTTCAGCAGGTGGGATAAGGGTATGTAATTTTCTTTTCGGAAAAACTGCCAAATAAAGGTGGAGCAGCGGTATGAATATTGCTAAGATGACAGAATTATTTTATTCATCAGTTTTTGTGCAAGGTTAATTATGTCATCTCGGAATCGTCTTGATTTTGTTCGTTTTTCATTGGGTCAGGGTGTTTTGAAATTTGGCCAGTTTAAAGTCAAGTCTGGTCGCCTCAGCCCTTATTTTTTCAATGCCGGCCTGTTTGATTCAGGAAAGTCGGTGGGTGAGTTGGCCCAGTTTTATGCCCAGGCACTGGTTGATTCCGGGGTAGAGTTTGACATGTTGTTTGGTCCTGCCTACAAGGGCATTTCACTGGCAACCGCTACGTCTATTGCCCTGGCCAATCATCCTGGGCTAAACGGGCGTGATGTGCCGTTTGCTTTTAATCGCAAAGAGGCCAAGGACCATGGCGAGGGCGGGGTACTGGTTGGTGCACCGTTGCAGGGTAAAGTGGTCATCATTGATGATGTGATTACAGCGGGTACGTCGGTGCGTGAGTCGGTTGATATTATTCGCAAGGCGGGTGCAACCCCTGCTGCCGTGCTGATTGCCCTTGATCGCATGGAGCGTGCCGGCCCCGATGAGGCGCTGTCGGCCCATTCTGCCGTGCAGGATGTGTCGCAAACTTATGGCATTCCGGTGGTTAGCATTGCTTCTTTGAGCGACATCATGCAATTGCTGAATGAAGATCCCGAGTTTGCCGGACACAAGGACGCCGTTGCCGCTTATCGCGCAAAATACGGCGTGTAACCACCCCGTCGCTTCGCGGAACCACCTCATGGTGCAAGGCAACCACCCCGTCGCTTCGCGCCACCCCTCCACGGAGGGGAATTTTCTAAACTTTTTTGATCAGGGCAAAGAATTCAAACAATTCCCCTCCGCGGAGGGGTGGCAGGCGAAGCCTGACGGGGTGGTTGCCTCGAGCCGCGAGGTATTTCCTTGTAACCTGCCTTGTTCCCATGCTCCCGCGTTGGAATGAAAACCTACAGAAACCTTTATTATCCCACCAGTTGCAAGAGGAAGTATGAGTCAGAAATATTCCATTTTCAGTCTGGTCCGCAACGGGCTAAGTTATCACCGGAACTGGGAACGCGCCTGGCGCAGTCCCGAACCCAAGAAAGAATACGATGTCGTGATTGTGGGTGGGGGCGGTCATGGCCTGGCAACCGCGTACTATCTGGCCAAAGAGCATGGCATCCGTAATGTGGCCGTGCTTGAAAAAGGCTGGCTGGGTGGTGGCAACACGGCCCGCAATACCACCATTGTGCGCTCCAATTACCTGTGGGATGAAGCCGCTCTGCTGTATGAAAAATCCATGTCGCTATGGGAAGGCCTGTCCCAGGACCTGAACTATAACGTCATGTTCAGCCAGCGGGGCGTGATGAACCTGGCCCATACCTTGCAGGAAGTGCGTGACACGCAGCGTCGCGTCAATGCCAACCAGCTTAATAATATTGATGCCGAATTCCTGACCCCTCATCAGGTGCAGGAACGGGTGCCGATTATCAATCTTAATAGCCGCTATCCGGTACTGGGGGCTTCTTTCCAGCCGCGTGGCGGGGTAGCCAGGCACGATGCCGTTGCCTGGGGTTTTGCACGGGCGGCCGACCATCGTGGGGTGGATATTATCCAGAACTGTGGGGTAACCGGCATTCGTCGTGAAAATGGCGCCGTTACCGGTGTTGATACCGTCAAGGGTTTCATCAAGGCCAAGAAAGTGGCGGTGGTTGTGGCGGGCAACTCCAGTGTCTTGGCCGAGATGGCCGGGATTCGCCTGCCCATCGAAAGCCATCCCTTGCAGGCCCTGGTCTCGGAATCCATCAAGCCTGTTATCAATACCGTTATCATGTCCAATGCCGTGCATGCCTATATCAGCCAATCCGACAAGGGAGACTTGGTGATCGGGGCTGGCATAGACCAATACACCGGTTACGGGCAGCGCGGCAGTTTTCACACCATAGAAGGCACCTTGCAGGCGATTGTTGAAATGTTCCCGGTGCTTAGTCGTGTGCGCATGAACCGGCAATGGGGCGGGATTGTTGATGTCACCCCGGATGCCTGCCCAATTATTTCGAAAACGGCCGTCAAGGGACTTTATTTCAATTGCGGCTGGGGTACCGGAGGCTTCAAGGCCACGCCTGGTTCTGGCTGGGTGTTTGCCCATACGGTTGCCAACGATAACCCTCACCCGCTGAATGCGGCCTTTTCCATTGACCGTTTTTATACCGGCCACCTGATTGATGAGCATGGGGCTGCTGGTGTTGCCCATTAGTTAAAGCCTGAAGGAAAAAAATATGCTGTTGATAAAATGCCCGTGGTGTGGAGAAAGGGCCGAATCCGAATTTGCAGCGGGTGGTGAGGCGGGTATTGTCAGGCCTGCCAACCCCGAGTCGTTAAGCGATGAAGCCTGGGGGGATTATCTTTTTATGCGGAAAAATACACGTGGCCTGCAGCAGGAACAGTGGCAGCATGTGCATGGTTGCCGACGCTGGTTTACGTTGCACAGGGATACCGTCACGTATGCCTTTGAACAGGCAGAAGTCCCGGTTCAGAAAGGAGATGCCGCATGAGCCAGTCGTTCAGGGTCAAGGAAGGAGGCCGGGTTGACCGGCTTCGTAAAATCCGTTTCCAGTTCAATGGAAAAAGTTATCAGGGTTACGAGGGCGACACACTTGCCTCGGCCTTGTTGGCCAATGGCGTGCAGTTTGTGGCGCGTAGCTGGAAATACCATCGTCCGCGTGGCATCATGACTGCCGGGGTTGAAGAGCCTAATGCGATTGTCCAGCTTGAAACCGGTGCCTATACCGTGCCGAATGCCAAGGCAACCGAGGTTCCGCTTTATGAGGGCCTGGTGGCCAGCAGTGTGAATGTAAGCCCTAGCCTGGCCCATGACAAAATGGCGTTTGTGCAGAAGTTGTCGCGTTTCCTGCCTGCCGGTTTTTACTATAAAACCTTCATGTGGCCGCAAAAGTACTGGCCCCGCTTCGAAGAAAAAATCCGTGAGATGGCGGGCTTGGGTGTGGCCCCCAAAGCCCGTGATGCCGATCGTTATGAAAAGCAGTTCATGCATGCCGACATTCTGGTGGTGGGGGCTGGCCCGGCCGGGCTGGCTGCAGCATTGGCTGCCGGAAAGGGCGGTGCACGGGTTATCTTGCTTGATGACCAGGCAGAGGCGGGCGGCACGTTGCTGTCCAGTGATGAAACCATTGATGGCATGAGTGCAGTGCAATGGATAGACGGCATCATGCGGCAATTGGCGCAATTGCCCAAGGTGAAGGTTTTTTTGCGTACGACCGCTTTTGGCTATCAGGATCATAACCTGGTGACGGCTTGCCAGCGCCTGACGGACCATTTGCCGTTGGCCGAACGTAAGGGAACCCGTGAACGGATCATGAAAATCCGAGCCCGCAAGGTCATTCTGGCCACGGGGGCCCATGAAAGGCCATTGGTTTTTGCCAATAATGATTTGCCGGGCATCATGCTTTCGGGGGCCATTGCCACTTATGTGAATCGCTATGCGATTTTGCCAGGCAAGTCGGCTTTGGTTTTCACCAATAATGATGAAGGCTATCGCGCGGCCATTGCCCTGAAGCAGCACGGTGCGAATGTCACGGTGATTGATGCACGACCCGTTTCTGGTGGTACCTTGCCGCAACGTGCACATGCCATGAGTATTTCCATTCTTTTTGAATCGGTGGTGCTTGAAGCCTTCAGCGAACAGTTTGACCATCATATCGAAAAGGTCAGCGTGGCCTCTTATCGAAAAGGCCATCTGGGCGAGATTGTGGCTACCTTGTGCTGCGATCTGCTAGGGGTTTCAGGTGGCTGGAGCCCGGTGGTGCATTTGTTTGCCCAGTCTGGTGGTAAAGCCGCCTGGTCGGATGAAAAAGCCTGCTTTCTGCCGGGTGTTTCGGTCCAGGCTGAAACCAGCGTGGGAGCAGCCAATGGAGACTTCCTGCTGTCAGAGGCATTGGCCGGTGGCCAGCAGGCGGCCAGCGATATGCTTGAACAGCTCGGCTTGCCTGCCGTACAGCCCGTGTTTTGGGAGCTGGATGAATACCGGGAAAACCCCATTCTGCCACTATGGTTAATTGGTGACAGGGAGCAGATTGGCCAGGGTGAAAAGCAGTTTGTCGATTACCAGAATGATGTGTCCGCCGCCGATATCTATCTGGCCGCGCGCGAAGGCTATCAGTCGGTTGAGCATGTCAAGCGCTATACGGCGCTGGGGTTTGGCACCGACCAGGGAAAGCTGGGCAATATCAATGGCATGGCTATTTTGGCCGAAGCCCTGAAGCAAACCATACCGCAAACCGGCACCACCACCTTTCGGCCCAATTACACGCCGGTTACCTTTGGTGCTCTGGCAGGGCGTGAGCTGGGGGATTTTTTTGAACCGGTCCGGACTACTTGCATTCATGCCTGGCATGAAGCGCATGGCGCGGTATTTGAAGATGTAGGTAACTGGAAGCGGCCCCTTTATTACGCCGTTGGCAATGAAGATTTGCAGGCAGCCGTCAGGCGCGAGTGCTTGGCTGTGCGTAACGGGGTGGGTATTCTGGATGCCTCTACCTTGGGCAAAATTGATGTTCAGGGCCCCGACGCTGCCGAATTCCTCAATCGCATGTACACCAATGCCTGGAACAAGTTGGGCATTGGCAAATGCCGTTACGGGCTGATGCTTGATGAAAATGGCATGGTTTTTGATGATGGGGTGAATATCCGCCTTGGCGAGAACCATTATTTGCTTAGCACCACCACCGGTGGCGCAGCCAGGGTCATGCAATGGATGGAAAGGTGGTTGCAAACTGAATGGCCCGGGCTGAAAGTTCACCTGGCTTCGCTAACTGACCATTATTCCACCTTTGCCGTAGCCGGGCCAAATGCCCGTAAGGTGCTGCAAAAAGTGTGTCACGACATTGATTTTTCGCCCGCGCAATTTCCGTTCATGAGTTTCCGTGAAGGCAGCATTATGAACGTTCCGGTGCGTATCATGCGGATCAGTTTTTCGGGTGAACTTAGCTATGAAGTGAATGTGCCTTCCAATTATGGCAGGGCGGTTTGGGATACCCTGATCCAGGCCGGGCAGGAATTCAATATTACCCCTTATGGTACCGAAGCCATGCATGTACTGCGGGCTGAAAAGGGCTTCATTATTGTGGGTCAGGATACCGACGGTTCCATGACGCCTGCCGATTTGGGCATGGATGGCCTGGTGGCCAAAACCAAGGATTTCATTGGCAAGCGTTCATTAAGTCGAAGCCATACTGCAGGCAGTGGCCGTAAACAGTTTGTGGGCCTGCTGTCTGATGACCCGGAACAGGTTCTGCCCGAAGGTGCGCAAGTATTGCGGGAAGAAACCATACAGCGTCCGGCTCCCATGTTGGGCCACGTCACCTCCAGTTATTACAGTCCAACGCTTGAACGCTCAATCGCCCTGGCGGTTATCAAGGATGGTTTCAGCCTGTTGGGCTCAACGGTTGTGGTATGGACAGGGCAAACCGGTTTTGTGAAAGCCAAGGTTTGCAGTCCGGTGTTTTTGGATGAAGAAGGGGGTCGCCAGCATGCAGCTTGATGTGAATATGCAGTCGCCATTGTTTAATGTGCAGGTTTTGCTGGAAGAGGCCGCCGGCAAAGCACCAGAAAAATTCCTTTTAAGAGAGCTACCCTTTCGTGCATTGCATAATGTGCGGGCCGACCTTGGTGATGCCAATGTTGCCAGGGTTTTGGGTAATTCATTTAATCTTCAATTTCCTGTGCAACCTAATACGGTTGCGGAAAATGACCGGCATGTGATCTGGTGGCTGGGGCCTGATGAGTGGCTGGCCCAGTCAGTCGGGCCGGTTGATATGCCGGCACCGGTTGATGAAATCCAGGCTTTGTTGGCAGGTTCGTTTGCCCGGGTGCTTGATGTCAGCAGTGGCTACACCTTGCTGCATTTAAGTGGGAGCATGGTCACAGATGTGCTTAACAAAGGCTGCCCGCTGGATTTTGATACCAGTGTGTTTGGCAAGGGGCAGTGTGCCCAGTCGCATTTTTTCAAGTCGGATATTGCCGTAAGGCCGGTGTCCGATGGCTGGCATTTGCTGGTGCGCAGGAGCTTTGCCGAATATACGGTAAAAATGCTGCTGGATGCTGCGTATGATTATTATCTGCTCTCTTGAGGCAAGCACTTTAAAGGCAGGACTGTTTTTAAGCGAGTGGAAGTGACCACCCCGTCGCTTCGCGCCACCCCTCCGAGGGAGGGGAATTTTCCTTCTTCGTGGAAACGCCTGTGCCTCACATTCCCCTCCCTCGGAGGGGTGTCAGGCAAAGCCTGACGGGGTAGTCCCAAGCAAACCCCAACGCCCAAACGAAGCCCCAAACCATTCCCCTCCCGTGGAGGGGTGGCAGGCGAAGCCTGACGGGGTGGTCGCCTTGCGCTACAAGATGCTTCTTAGCAACCTACCCCAGTTTCTCTTTAAGGAGCTCATTAACCTGGGTTGGGTTAGCTTTGCCTTTACCTGCTTTCATGACCTTGCCCACTAAAGAGTTAAAGGCTTTTGGCTTGCCAGCCTTGTATTCTTCAATGATCTCGGGGTTGGCGGCCAATACTTCGTCAATCATGGCGGCAATGGCCCCGCTGTCACTAATCTGTTTCAAGCCTTTTGCCTCGATGATGGCATCGGCATCACGATTGTGTTCACCGGCCCACATATCGGCAAATACATCACGCGCGATCTTGTTGGAAATGGTGTTGTCAATAATGCGTAGCAGCATCTTGCCCAGCTGTTCGGGACTGACCGGACTGTTTTCAATGTCCAGTTCATCACGGTTAAGGGCACCCGACAACTCACTCATGATCCAGTTGGAAGCCAGTTTGGCATTGCCTTCAGGCAGTACCTTGATGGTTTCTTCAAAATAGTCGGACATGGCACGTGAAACGGTAAGCTGGGCTGCATCATAGGCGGGGAGGCCCAGTTCGTCGCAGTAACGTTCGCGGCGGGCGGCCGGCAGTTCGGGCATGCTGGCTTTCACGCGCTCTTTCCATTCCTGTGAAATCACCAGCGGTGGCAGGTCAGGGTCGGGGAAATAGCGATAGTCGTGGGCGTCTTCCTTGGTGCGCATGCTGCGGGTTTCATCTTTGACGTCATCGTACAGGCGGGTTTCCTGCACAACAGTACCGCCGTCTTCGATTAGTTCGATCTGGCGACGGGCCTCAAAAAGGATGGCGCGCTCAAGGAAACGGAATGAGTTGACGTTCTTGATTTCGGCACGGGTGCCAAATTCTTTTTGGCCTACGGGACGCACAGAGACGTTGGCATCGATGCGGAATGAGCCTTCTTGCAGGTTGCCGTCGCAAATACCCAGCCAGACCACCAGGCCATGCAGGGTTTTGGCATAGGCAACAGCTTCGGCAGCCGAACGCAGTTCGGGTTCGGTCACGATTTCCAGCAATGGCGTGCCGGTACGGTTAAGGTCAATCCCGGTGGACAGTTCGCCCAACGGGCCGATGAAGTCATCGTGCAGGGATTTGCCGGCATCTTCTTCAAGGTGGGCCCGTGTCAGGTTGAGGGTTTTTTCTTCTTGTCCGACGAAGTAGGAAATTTTTCCGCCCACGACAACCGGTAGCTCGTACTGGCTGATCTGGTAGTTTTTGGGTAGGTCGGGATAGAAGTAGTTTTTACGGGCAAATACAGAGTAGGGTGCGACTTCGGCACCAATGGCCAGGCCAAAACGGATGGCTCTTTCGACGGCCGCCTTGTTCATGACAGGCAGGCTGCCGGGCAGGGCCATGTCAACCATATTGGCTTGCGTGTTGGGGGCGGCGCCAAAAGCGGTGCTGCTGCCTGAAAAGATTTTAGATTGTGTGGAAAGCTGTACATGCGTTTCCAGACCAATGACAATTTCCCAATTCATTATTTGATTTCCGGTTTACGTGTATGCCAGTCAGTGTGTTGCTGGAAGCGATCTGCAATGGCAAGGATTTTGCCTTCATTGAAGTAGTTGCCGATGATTTGCAGTCCAATTGGACGGTTGCCGTTGGCACCGCCAAAGCCGCAAGGAATCGACATGGCTGGCAAGCCTGCCATGCTGACGCCCAGTGTGTAGATATCGGCCAGCCAGTCGGCAGTCAGGTCATCGCGGTTGTCGCCAATGTTTTTGGCAACGGCAGGGCTGACAGGCCCCATGATGACATCGCATTGGGAGGCAAAGGCGGCCTGGAAGTCGTTGGCAATGATACGGCGGATTCTTTGTGCCTGCAGATAATAGGCATCATAGTAGCCTTGCGACAGAACATAGGT
Organism: Advenella sp. RU8; assembly: GCF_048381675.1. NCBI lineage: Bacteria > Pseudomonadati > Pseudomonadota > Betaproteobacteria > Burkholderiales > Alcaligenaceae > Advenella > Advenella sp. RU8. Next base: position 54,875 of record NZ_JBLWIS010000005.1, on the reverse strand, counting down.
GCCAATCATGATGCGACGCTGCACTTCGGGACCAAAGGCCTGTGCCCGCGAACGACTGGTCATTTCTTCGAGGCCCTTGTATTCTTTGGCGCGATAGCCATACCGCACGCCATCGTAGCGAGACAGGTTGCTGGACGCCTCGGCAGGGGCAAGCACGTAGTAAGCGGGGATGGACAGCTCGGTGCGGGGCAGGGAAATTTCAACCCGCTCAGCGCCCAGCGCTTCGTATTGCTGCAGGGCGGCTTCAATGGCGCTGGCTACATCTGCGGACAGGCCCGGGCCAAAAAACTCTTTGGGTACACCAATGCGCAAGCCTTTCAGGGGCTTGCTGCCTTGGGCATTCTGGTTGGCCAGGTTGTCCAGGTAAGCCTGCTTGACCCGTCCCTGACTGTTAGGTGTGCCATCGCAGGTTTCAATGCAGGTGGAGTCGCGTTCGTCGAAAACACTGATCACGTCAAGCAGTTCGACCAGATCCTGGGCACTGCCGGCAATCGGGCCAGCCTGGTCAAGGCTTGACCCGTAGGCGATCATGCCAAAGCGGGATACTGTGCCATAGGTTGGCTTGATGCCGCTGACGCCGCACATGGCAGATGGCTGGCGAACCGAGCCACCGGTATCGGTACCGGTGGTAGCCGCTACAATTCCGGCCGCAACGGCAGCTGCCGAGCCGCCCGATGAACCACCCGGAACCGCGCTGGTATCCCAAGGGTTAAGGCAGGCGCCGAAGGCGGAGTTTTCATTGCCCGAACCCATGGCAAACTCATCGCAATTCAGCTTGCCGATATTGACGGCACCTGCATTTTTCAGGTGCTCGACAACCGTGGCATCAAAGGGACTGGTATAGTTTTCAAGCATTTTGCTGCCCGCAGTGGTACGCCACTGGCGTGTCACAAAAACGTCTTTGTGGGCAATCGGGATGCCGGTTAGCAAATGCTGTTTGCCTTCGGCAATGCGCTGGTCTGCCTGTTTGGCCTGTTCCAGGGTAGCTTCCGGGTTGATATGCAGGAAAATGTTAAGGTGTTTTGCCGCATTGGCACGGTCCAGCGCTTCTTGCGCCAGTTCGGTCGCGCTAACCTGCTTGCTGTCCAGCGCCTTGCGCATTTCGGCAATGCTGGAAAAAGAGGAGTGGGTGGTTGTATTGCTCATGGTTACTCGATAACTTTAGGGACCAGGAATAAGCCGTTTTCGGTGGCTGGGGCGTTGGCCAGCATGGCGTCGCGTCCGGATTCTGAGCCGGTTTCGGTAACGACATCTTCACGCAGTCTGAGGGTTATGTCTTCATGCGCGGATAACGGATGGGCAAGGGGCTCGACACCGGTAGTATCCACGGATTGCAGCTTCTCGATCAGTCCCAGAATATTATTCAGTTCGTTCAGGGCCAGCTCCTTTTTTTCAGGAGTCAGTTCCAGTCGTGCCAGGCGCGAAATACGCGTTACATCTTCTAGGGAGAGTGACATATAATTCTTGCGATATAAAAATAAAAAGAAAAAAGGACGTATACAAAAAATAAAATAAAATACTGTGGAATTCAGTAAAGAAAACAGCACAAGGTTACAAAGAAAACAATGTGTTGGCGCACTAAATCCGATAGTTGGCAGCAATTTTCAGTTATCATTATAAGTTATCTTAATCGTTATGTGCGCTGGGCTTGTCGCTGCGCTTTTATCTCCTCTAAAATTTTTACCTGCGCGAAAAATGTTCGGATTTTTAAGAAGTTATCTGTCAACAGATATGGCTATTGACCTGGGTACCGCCAATACCCTGATTTACGTTCGTGGAAAAGGCATTGTGCTTGATGAACCTTCGGTCGTTGCGATTCGCCACGAAGGTGGTCCCAATGGTCGTAAAATCATTCAGGCAGTCGGTCATGCCGCCAAGCAAATGCTGGGACGTGTTCCAGGCAATATCGAAGCCATTCGCCCCATGAAAGATGGGGTAATTGCCGACTTTACCGTTACCGAGCAAATGATCAAGCAGTTTATCCGTATCATTCATCCACGCAGCATGTTTGCGCCAAGCCCTCGCATCATCGTGTGTGTGCCATGCGGGTCCACCCAGGTAGAACGACGCGCCATTCGTGAGGCGGCCATGGGAGCAGGTGCAAGCCAGGTTTATCTTATCGAAGAGCCCATGGCGGCTGCCCTGGGTGCCGGGCTTAATGTTTCGGACGCCAGCGGTTCCATGATTGTGGATATTGGTGGCGGCACTACTGAAGTAGCCATTATTTCGCTGGGTGGCATGGTTTACAAGGGATCCGTGCGTGTGGGTGGCGATAAATTCGATGAAGCGATTATCAATTATATTCGCCGTAACCATGGCATGTTGATTGGTGAGCCCACTGCCGAACTGATTAAAAAAGAAATCGGATCCGCTTTCCCGGGTACCGAAGTCCGCGAGATGGAAGTCAAGGGCAGGAACCTGTCCGAAGGTGTGCCGCGCAGCTTTACCGTTTCATCCAACGAGATTCTCGAGTCATTGTCCGACACCTTGAACCAGATTGTCTCTGCGGTTAAAATTGCCCTGGAGCAAACGCCGCCGGAACTAGGCGCAGACATTACCGAAAAAGGTATCGCATTAACGGGTGGTGGGGCTTTACTGAAAGACCTTGACAGGTTGCTCCAGGAAGAAACCGGCTTGCCAGTGGTCGTGGCCGATGATCCCCTTACCTGCGTTGTCAAAGGGTGCGGAGAAGCACTTGAGCATCTGGAAAAACTGGGTCCCATCTTTATTAATGACTAATTCCCTTAGCAACTGAATTTTTCATCGGGCCGTACCTGTACGGTATGGCCTGGTCCATGTTGTCCTTCTTTCCACGGTTGTTTTATGCAGCAGAACAGATCGATCCGTTTATTCAAACATGGGCCGGCTGCAGAGGTAAGACTGTTTTTCCTGGTCTTGTTATGTATTGGGTTGATGATTACCGATTCCGGCTGGCGGGTGCTTGATCCCATTCGGCAGGCGACAGCGGTTGTCCTTTATCCCTTTCAGAAAGCAGCCTTGTGGCCACGCGATGTCGTTGCCAAATTCAATGACTGGTCCAATATCGTGGCCATCGCCAAGCAGGAAAGCGAGGCAGTGCAGCACCAGCGCATAGAGCTGGCACAAATTTCCGCTCATGCGGCACAGATGGCAGCTGAGAACGTTCAGTTGCGAAGGTTGCTGGGCATTAAAAATACGGCCCAGACCCCATCGGTGGCGGTGGAAATCCTGTACACAGCACCTAACCCCCTGAACCAGACCATGGTTCTGACCAAAGGTAGTAATCATGGCATTGAACCGGGCATGCCGGTAATCGGTGAAGGTGGGGTGGTGGGTCAAATTCGCAGGGTCACCGCCATGACTTCTGAGGCGGCCCTGATTACCGATGAAAAAGTCTCCATTCCCGCCATGGTATTGCGCAATGGCCTGCGGGTGATTGTTTTTGGTTCCGGACAGGGTGGCAAGCTCGAAGTCAGGTATTTGTCCATGGATGCGGATATCAGGGTAGGTGATACCCTCACGACCAGTGGTATTGGCGGTATTTATCCGGCAGGCCTGTCCATCGGTACCGTGACCGCCATCGAGGCCAACTCGGCCGAAGGGTTTGTCCGGGCGGTGGCTGAGCCCTCTGCCCACCCCGAACGCTACCGCCATTTTCTGGTCTTGCTGGTGCCTACCGACGAGGTCCCGGGAAAGGATGAACTTGATATTTTGGCCAAGGCGCCAACTACTACAAAACATGGCAAGAATTGATTCATGGCGAATAAAAACCTGAAGTCGTTGCAGCCCCTGCAATCCACCCAGTATTCCTATATTGTCAATCCGGTATATGGCTGGGGAACCATTATTTTTGTCTGGATGGCATCCATGCTTCCCTGGCGCAGCTGGGAAGGCTCGCCCGATTTACTGATACTGGTTCTGGCATTTTGGTGTGCGCATGAAGTAAAAGGGGTGGGCTTGCTGGCCGCCTTTTGCTTTGGCTTCCTGATGGATGTACATGACATGAATATTTTGGGCGAGCATGCCCTTACCTATGTCTTTGTCATCTACGGCACCCTGACCATTCGAAAACGCATGATGCGGTTTGGTGTTATCAGCCAATTAATTCACATGTTCCCGATTTTTTGCCTGGCCCCCATACCCAGTCGTCTGATGCAGGCATGGTTTGCCGGTGTTTGGCCAGGTTGGGTATGGGTCTGGTCTGGTGTGATTACAGGGGTATTGTGGCTTGCCGCCGACCTTATCCTGAAACTGCCGCTGCGTCCGGTGGAGGATGATGATGCAACCATCTAGCTTGGGTACAGGAAAGGCTTATGTTTGAATTCAGGAAACAGGCAATGCGCCAGCGGCGGCAACTGATCACCCGGGTTGTGGTGGCCGTGCTGTTTGTGCTTTTGTGTTTCGGGATTCTGGTGAACCGCTTATGGGTCTTGCAGGTAGAACGGTACCAGGGCCTGTCTGAACGGGCGGAAAGAAACCGCATTACACTGGTGCCGATTACCCCACGCAGGGGTGATATCGTTGACCGCAATGGTGTCGTCCTGGCCCGCAGCCATCGTGACTATACGCTTGAAATGGTGCGCGGGCAAGTCGGAGATATTCCAAAAATGCTCGAACAGCTGGAGCAGATCATTCATTTGTCGCCACTCGAGTTACGGCGCTTCAAGCGTCGGCTGGGCAGCTCAAACCGTTTTGCGTCAGTCCTGCTTAAAAGCAACCTGACCGATGACGAAGCGGCTACCTTCGCCGCACATTCATACAAGTTCAAGGGGGTCAGCCTGAAGGCACGCTGGGTACGGGAATATCCCGAGGGCGAGTCGGCGGCCCATGTTATCGGGTATGTCGGCCGGATTTCCGAGCGTGACCAGGAGCAGCTTGAAGAAAAAGGGCTGGAGGGCAATTACCGGGGCACCGAGGTGATTGGCAAGAAAGGCATTGAAGCCAGCTATGAAGAAAGGCTGCATGGCAAAACCGGTTGGGAAGAGGTTGAAATTGCCGCTTCCGGCAAGCCGGTGCGGGTCTTGAAAAGAACCGATCCGATTCCCGGCGACAACTTGCGGCTGTCGCTTGATATGGGCTTGCAGAAACTGGTTGAGGGTATTTATAACGATCCCAAGAATCCCCAGAGGGGCGCCCTGGTTGCCATTGATCCACGTAACGGGCAAGTGCTGGCTTATGTATCTGCTCCCTCGTACGATCCCAATTTGTTTGTGGATGGCATTGACGTTGAAAACTGGCGTCGGCTGTCTGATTCTCCCGACCATCCCCTGATCGACCGGCCTATTTACGGTACTTTTCCGATTGGTTCTACCTACAAGCCATTTGTGGCACTGGCTGCATTGACGCTGGGCGTACGTGATCCCAATGCCAAAATTCCCGATCCGGGTTATTTTGAATATGGTGGTCAACGTTTTCGTAATGCCGGCGGAGCGGCCTATGGGCCAACCAATATGCACAAGGCGATTGTGGTCTCTTCAGATACGTATTTTTTTAGCCTCGGTCCTTTGATTGGGGTCGATGCCTTGCATGATTTTTCCCAGCAATTTGGTTTTGGCAAGAAAACCGGCATTGATTTGATGCACGAGAAAAAAGGGATTTTGCCTTCCCGTGAATGGAAGAAAAATGCGTTCAAGAATCCGGCCCAGCAAAAATGGATTCCGGGCGATACCATTTCGGTTTCTGTCGGGCAGGGCTATAATTCGCTGACCATCACCCAGCTGGCACAGGCGACGGCAACCTTGGCGGCCAATGGTGTTTATACCAAGCCGCATCTGGTTAACTGGATAGAAAACCCGGTACTGAAAACCGTTGAGCAAACGGTCTCGGAGCCTGAGTATAAGGTGGATGTGGCGCAAGAGCACATAGACCTGGTGAAGTCGGCATTGTCCGATGTAAATGCCACCGGTACGGCCAGAAGGATTTTTGCCGGTGCCGGCTATGAGTCCGCCGGAAAAACCGGCACGGCCCAGGTATTTAGCCTGAAAGGCACTAAATACAAGGCTGAAGCACTCAACAAACGCTTGCATGATCATGCCCTGTATATGGGGTTTGCTCCGGTTGATAATCCCCGGATTGCAGTTGCCCTGATTGTGGAAAATGGTGGCTGGGGTTCCAGTGTGGCCGCCCCAATTGCCCGTAAGGTTTTTGATTACTGGCTGGCACCCGAACGGGCAAATATTCCCGAGTACATCCCCAGTTTTGATGACGAGGAACAGCAAGAAGAGATTTCTCCGGATCTGGAGATCCCGGAAAACATTCCCGCCAATCCGGACGATAATGCGCCGGGACATACACCTGAAATTCTGGCAAGTATCGATATGAACCGGAATGGCAGGGACGACGTGCACAATGATGAGGCAGGGGCATTATGAACCGGGTAATGAGTTGGATTCTAGGTTCCTTGCGTTGCATAGATTGGCCCTTGTTGTTGATCCTTGCTTTGTTGTCAGGCTTGGGCATGACTGTCATGCATTCGGCCGTAGGTGGCACCGATTGGCGGTTTGCCGACCAGGCACGTAATTTTCTGGTTGCCTTTGCCGTTATGTGGGTAGTGGCCATGATCCCCCTGTCCAAAATGATGAAACTGGCCATTCCGTTTTACCTGTCGGGTATAGTACTGTTGCTTGGCGTGGAGTTTTTTGGTATTACCAATAAGGGGGCAACCCGCTGGCTGGACGTGGGTGTTACGGTTGTCCAGCCCTCTGAAATGATGAAGCTGGTGGTTCCGATGATGCTGGCCTGGTATTTTGACAAGCACAGGGCAGAGCTGCGGATTATCGATTTTCTGGCCGCTGGTGTTTTACTGCTTGTGCCGTTTACCCTTATCGTCAAGCAGCCCGACCTGGGGACGGCCTTGCTGGTTTTTGCTACCGGCTTTTTTGTGATTTATTTTGCCGGCTTGTCCTTCAAATTGCTGGCTCCCTTGTTTGTCCTGGGAGTTACTGCGCTGGTCCTTATTTTGTATTATGAGCAAACGCTTTGCGCACCCGGGTTTGACTGGGTAGTGCTGCATGAATACCAAAAACACCGGGTCTGCACTTTGCTGGATCCCAGTACCGATCCGCTTGGCAAGGGTTTTCATACCATTCAGGGCATGATCGCGATTGGCTCGGGGGGTATTTATGGCAAGGGCTATATGCAGGGGACGCAAACCCATCTCGATTTTATTCCCGAACGTACCACCGACTTTATTTTTGCCGTGTTTGCCGAAGAGTTTGGCCTGTACGGCGGAATACTGTTGCTGATTTTGTATTCCCTGCTGTTGCTGCGTGGTTTTTTCATTACCATAAAGGCACGCACCCAGTTTGGCCGTTTGCTGGCCGGTGCCCTTACCATGATGTTTTTTGTTTACGTATTTGTGAACATGGGGATGGTCATGGGTATTCTGCCGATTGTGGGGGTGCCGTTGCCGTTCATGAGCTATGGCGGAACGGCATTGGTTACCTTGGGTTTTGCTTGCGGCTTGCTGATGAGTATTTCAAATTACGAACCCGGCAAATCTTCCATGCCAGAAAACTGATGCACCCCTTGCAGCAGTTTCAGGACCGGGGCAGGCAAGGCGGTGGTTTCAAGCCTGTCAAGGGGAAGCCATTGCTGCTTGCTGCCGTTGCCGTTTTCTTCCCTTAGCGAAAGGTGTGGGCATTTAAGCCAGTATGGCTGTATATGCAGCTTGAAATGGGTGAATACATGCTCGAAGGCTGCCAGCTTGATGGCGGTTTGCCGGGTTTGTTGCCAGTCGTTTTGCAGGGTTAGCAGCTCTTGTTCGCTCTGGAACTCGGGTAGTGACCATAGGCCGCCCCAGATGCCTTGCTCGGGGCGTTGCTGGATCAGGATACGGTCCTGATGCTGCAATACCAGCATTTTCACCGAACGTACCGGTATGGTTTTCTTGATTTTTGGGGTGGGTAATTCTGCCTGCCGGTTTTCCCTCCGGGCATAACAGGATGCCTGCAGGGGACAGACATTGCATTTGGGTTTGCTGCGGGTGCATATGGTGGCACCCAGATCCATTTGTCCTTGGGTATAGGCAGGCATGTCCAGGTCTTTGCTGGCCAATTCGATATTCTCATGCGCTTGATCCCACAGTCTTTTTTCTACTTCCCTTTTGTTGGTTTGTCCTTCAATACCATAGTATCGGGTAAAAATCCTTTTGACATTGCCATCCATGATGGGGGTTTTGGCATCAAAGCAAAAAGCGGCAATCGCATTGGCGGTGGATTGGCCAATGCCCGGCAGGCTCATGATGTCCTGCGCTTGCCGGGGGAAGATGCCTTGCCAGTCCGATACGACGGTTTGGGCGCATTTATGCAGATTTCGGGCGCGAGCGTAGTAGCCAAGGCCGGCCCATAGCGCCAGCACTTCATCCTGGGAAGCGTTGGCCAGGCGGTTGATAGTGGGAAAAGTGGCCAGGAACCGTTCGTAGTATGGAATGACAGTGGCCACCTGGGTTTGTTGGAGCATGATTTCGGATAACCATACTTTATAGGCGTCACGTGTCTTCTGCCATGGCAGGTGATGCCTGCCATGGGTTTTCTGCCAGGCAACGATAAGATCGGCAAATTGCATGTGTTTAGAAATGTGAGTGGCGGGTTACCGACCAGCGGGCTGCCGTTGCGGCCACCAGCATGACCAGTGCAATCGTAAGGACCAGCCATGAGACGGGGGGCAAGGTAAAGCTGAACGGCACCCCATAGCTGTTTGAAAGCAGGGTAATGGCCTGGTTTAAAAAGCCCAGGGTAATCGTGGTGAGCAATACGGCCAGTAAACCGGCCGTCATGCCCGTGATGGCACCAAAATACAGGAAAGGCCGCCGCACAAAGGATTCGGTGGCACCGACCAGGCGGGCAACCGCAATTTCGTCACGCTGCACCAGTGCCTGCATGCGGACTGTATTGAAAACGGTCGTAATCACGATAAGTGCCACCCCGGCAGCCAGCAGGCCGAGCACAATCCTGATGAAATAAAGAATGGCTTCCAGCTTCTGGATCCAGGCACTGTCAAACTGCAGCAGGTCCACTTCGGGCCGCTTGCTCCAGGCCTGCGCCAGCTGTTCTGCGGTTTCGGTTGCACTGGCCTCATCGGACAGGGTGATGACAATCGAGTGCGGCAGGGGGTTTTGTGGCAAGACTTTAAGTGCGTCTGACCAGGTTTCCGATGCTTTTAGCGACTTCAAGGCATCGGCCTTGTCGATGACTTCCAGGGTAAGAATGGATTGGCTGTGTTCGTTTTGCAGCTGGCTGGCCACGGCACGGGTTTGTTCAATGGTGGTTGTCTCTTTCATGAACAGGGAAATGGCCGGATTCACGGATATATTGCGGGCAAGTGGTTCCATGGACACCAGGATGGCACTTGCCAGTAGCGGCAAGGTCAAGACCAGGGCAATCACAATGATATTGGTCAGGGATGAAAAGGGGGTGCCCAGCAGCCGGCGTGCGGCAATGCGAATCGCGTAGAGGTGATGTCTAAGCCAGGTGCTCATTTAATGTTTTCCCAGATCTTTGAAACGGCCGGGCTCCAGCAGCAGGGTCCGGTTGGCATGGCGTTGTAGCAGTGGCATGTCATGGGAGGCAATCAGGGTGGTCACCCCCACGCGGTTGAAATCCCGGAATACCTCTAGAATTCGGCTGGCATTGTCCTGGTCCAGGTTGGCGGTGGGTTCGTCAGCAATCAGGATGGCCGGACGGTTGACGATGGCGCGGGCAATGGCCAGGCGTTGCTGTTCACCCCCTGACAGCGCAATCGGGTTGAGCTTTTCTTTGCCGGAAAGCCCTACCTTGGCAATTGCGGCACGTGCCCTGGAAACCGCTTTATTGTGATCCAGGTTCATCACGGCCAGGGGGAGCATGACATTTTCGAAGGCGTTGCGGTCATACAGCAAATGGGTATCCTGCAAAATGATGCCAACCGCACGGCGCAGGTAGGGCCGTGCCCGTGCCGGCATGCTGTCCAGGCTTTGTCCGTTCACCATGATGGAGCCACGGGTAGGATGTTCAAGCCCACCAATCAACTTGAGCAGGGTGGATTTGCCGGCACCGGACGGGCCAGATACAAAAACAAATTCACCTCGTGAAATGTTGAAGTTGATATCAGCCAGGATATTGGCACTTTGGCCATACGACTTGAAGACGTGCTTGAATTCAATCATGTTTGTTCAGGTAAGGGCGGGCATATAAATCCACATAATGCCAGCATTTTATTGTATTTAGGGCATTTTTTCATGAAACCTCCGATTGTGAAACTTATTTCAGGCAGATGGCCCGTTATATTTTGCGCGTGGTCCGTTCTGGCAGGATCATTTCAAAATTAAATTTTTTTGGGGTGGTATTTATGCAGTGTTGCAACATGTGTATATACGTGTTTTCCGGGGATCTACGCATGCTAATTAAAAGGGCATGTAATTACGATTTATTATATGGATGTTTCAGTCTATACACTGCAGGTTGGTATTTTTCCTTAAAGGCTATACAAACAGGTAATATTTGGGTTACAAATATCCGTTGGTTTGTAAAGTAAATGCTTATGGCTTCCAAAAAAACAAATAAAACGCGTCTTTCCTGGAATGATCCGGCATTCCGCTCCATCGTTTATCAAATTGCAGTGTTGGGTATAGTGGCCTATGTTGCCTGGTATCTGGTTTCCAATACCTTGCATAATCTTTCCATCCGCAATATTACTACGGGGTTTGATTTTCTCGATCGTGAGGCGGGGTTTGCCATTGGCGAGTCGTCTATTGCCTATACACCCGCTGATACCTATAAACGTGCCATCATGGTGGGGATTGTCAATACCCTGCAGGTTTCCGCCCTGGGCATTATTCTGTCAACCTTGCTGGGAACAATTATCGGTGTGGCCAGGCTGTCTACAAATTGGCTGGTGGGCAGGCTGGCTACGGTTTATATTGAAGTCATCCGGAATGTCCCCTTGCTGATCCAGCTGTTTTTCTGGTATGCCCTGATTACTGAAAGCCTGCCCGGCCCCAGGCAGGCCCTAAATCCGGTTGGCGGTGTTTTCCTTTCCAACCGCGGGCTCAAGTTTCCTGCTCTTGAGGGAGCGTCCTTAAGCTGGATATTCTATGGCCTGCTGCTGGCCGTGCTTGGTACTTTTGTCTTTTATTACTGGTCGCGCAAGCGGCAGGATCAAACCGGTAAAACTTTTCCGGTTTTGCGTGCCGGCCTGGGCATGTTGCTGGTTTTTCCCCTGTTGGGTTATTTCATGAGTGGGGCTTCGCTGGCACTGGATTATCCCGAGCTCAGGGGGTTTAATTTTGTTGGTGGCTTGTCCATTTCTCCAGAGCTTTCGGCTTTGCTGGCCGGCTTGGTTATCTATACTTCTGCATTTGTGGCGGAAATTGTCCGCTCCGGCATCCAAAGTATCGGCAAGGGGCAATGGGAGGCTGCCGGTTCGATTGGCTTGGGCAAAAGCAAGGTGTTGCGTCTGGTTATTTTGCCTCAGGCTTTAAGGGTCATGATTCCTCCCATGACCAGTACTTACCTGAACCTGACCAAAAACAGTTCGCTGGCGGTGGCGATTGGCTATCCGGATATCGTGTCCGTGGTCAACACCACCCTGAACCAAACCGGCCAGGCCATTGAAGGGGTTTTAATCATCATGGCTGCCTATCTTACGGTCAGCCTTTCCATTTCGGTATTCATGAACTGGTATAACCGGCATATTGCCCTGGTAGAGCGCTAAGATGAGTCAACATACATTGCCCATTGATTCCGTCCAGCCAGGAAGTCGTCCACCGCCAAAAAATGAAAGCGGTGTTTTGGCCTGGATGCGCAGGAATCTTTTTTCTTCGCCCCTAAGCATCCTGATCACTGCCCTGATTTTGTGGTTCTTGTTAATGACGGCACCGTTGCTGCTCGAGTGGGCCTGGCTCAAGGCCAACTTCACGGCAGGCAGTGGCACAGAGTGCCAGGGTACAGAAGGCGCATGCTGGGCTTTTATCAAGGAAAAATACCGGCTTATCCTGTTTGGTACTTATCCGTATGACGAACAGTGGCGTCCCTTGTTGGCCGTGCTTATTCTGGTGGCCGTTATCGTTTGCAGTGCCATCCGCACTTTCTGGAATAAATGGCTGCTGCTGATCTGGGTTGTTGGCCTGAGTTCGGTAGCCATCCTGATGTGGGGAGGGGTGCTGGGCTTAAGCCCAATTGAAAACAGCCGTTGGGGCGGGTTGCCACTTACCCTTATTCTTGCCACGTTTGGCATTGGCCTGGCTTTTCCCCTAGGTGTTTTGCTTGCCCTGGGACGGCGTTCCCGCATGCCTGCGATCAAGGCCTTGTGCGTGGTCTATATTGAAATCATCCGGGGGGTTCCCCTGATCAGCCTGCTGTTCATGTCGTCGGTCATGTTGCCCCTGTTCCTGCCCGAAGGGGTCACCTTTGACAAGCTGTTGCGCGCGCAAATTGCCATTATCATGTTCACTGCCGCCTATGTGGCCGAAACCGTGCGTGGTGGACTTCAGGCCATCCCCAAGGGACAGCTGGAGGGAGCCGAGTCACTGGGGCTGACCTACTGGCAGCAAATGTATAAAATTGTCCTGCCCCAGGCCCTGAAAATCGTGATTCCTCCCATGGTGAGCATTTTCATTGCCCTGTTCAAGGATACCTCGCTGGTAGTGGTTATCGGCATTTATGACCTGACACTGTCGGCCAAGGCCGCCCTGGCTGATCCGCTCTGGCGTGGCTTCAGTGTCGAGGCCTATTTATTCATTTCGGTTATTTATTTTGTTTTCTGTTTTGCCATGTCCCGCTATGCCAAAAATCTTGAGGCTCGCCTGGATACGGGACACAAGCGTTAAAAGGAGCCTGGTGTGTCAGATATGATTGTCCGTATGGAAAATGTGAACAAGTGGTACGGAAAGTTTCATGTGCTCAGGGATATCAACCTGTCGGTTGCTGCCGGCGAACGTATTGTCATTTGCGGGCCGTCAGGCTCAGGAAAATCCACCCTGATCCGGTGCATCAATCGTCTGGAAGAGCATCAGGAGGGTCGTATTATTGTCGATGGCGTCGAGCTGAGCAATAACCTGAAAAATATCGAGTTGGTACGCCGCAACGTGGGCATGGTGTTTCAGCACTTTAACCTGTTTCCCCATTTGACCGTGCTTGAAAACCTTACCCTGGGGCCGGTCTGGGTCTTGAAAATGCCCAAATCGCAGGCCGAAGCGGTAGCCATGAAGTACCTTGAACGGGTTCGGATTCCAGAGCAGGCACACAAGTATCCTGGCCAGTTGTCCGGCGGGCAGCAGCAACGGGTCGCGATTGCCCGTTCATTGTGCATGAGTCCCAAGGTCATGCTGTTTGATGAGCCTACTTCGGCACTTGACCCTGAAATGGTCAAGGAGGTGCTGGATGTCATGGTTAACCTGGCCGAGGAGTCAGGCATGACGATGCTGTGTGTTACCCATGAAATGGGTTTTGCCAGAAAAGTGGCCGACCGGGTGGTTTTTATGGATGAAGGCCGGATTGTCGAAGAGAACACGCCAGATGTGTTTTTTGATCATCCGGTTCATGAGCGGACCAAATTGTTTTTAAGCCAGATATTGCATTAAAGATGGGCGTGCCGGGCGTTTCGTGTTTTGCTGCCCTGGGCCGCTTCCTGCTCTTTCTGACGCAAGGCTGCCTGGCGGTTTTCTTCTGTAAAACGAAAAAAACGCCTGAAATCGGGTTTCTCACCAAGAAGTGCAGTAAACTTTCATTTTTAGTTTATTCTTGCGTAAGTGATCATGGCAAAACATTACGAGTCAGAAATTACCCAGTTTCTTAAAGGTTACAAAACCGAACACCCTGGTACCGAAAAGCGTCAGCTTGAAGGACGTTCGCTTTTATGGGACAAGCAGCAGGATGCTGAACAGCTTGAACAATTCAAGGCTGCCTGTGTTCCCCAGAAACCTTACGTTTATCAAACCAATTAAGCCATTCCCATGGCAGTCGCCCCAGAGGCAATCGATATACTGGTTGATCCCGAGATAGACAGTACACCCGATGTGGTTGATTCTGTTGCTTTGGCTCGCCTGTACGGTGAGCCCTTATTCAATATCCCGCAAGACCTGTATATTCCCCCTGATGCCCTCGAGGTGTTTCTGGAGGCTTTCGAGGGGCCGCTCGACCTGCTGCTCTACTTGATTCGCAAGCAGAACTTCAATGTGCTGGATATCCCCATGGCCGAGGTTACTCGGCAGTACCTGAGCTATGTTGATCAAATCCGTAGTCAGAACCTTGAGCTTGCCGGCGAGTATCTATTGATGGCCGCCATGCTCATCGAGATAAAGTCCAGGATGCTGTTGCCGGTCCGTAAGTCGGATACCGGTGAAGAGGTGGAGGACCCCCGTGCCGAACTGGTGCGGCGTTTGCTTGAATACGAGAAAATGAAGCTTGCCGCCCAAAAACTGGATGCCTTGCCGCAGCTGGGGCGTGACTTTGAACGTGCCAGTGCGCAGATGGATCTAAGCGTGGAACGCATGTTGCCCGAGGTCAGTACTGATGACCTCAGGCAGGCCTGGCAAGATATCATGAAACGGGCCAAACTGAATGCGCACCACCAGATTACCCGGGAGCAGCTTTCGGTACGCGATCATATGACGCATATATTGCGAAGGTTGTCGGATATCCGTTTCATGGAGTTTACCGACCTGTTCATGGAAAGAATCGAGGAAGGGGAGCCGGCTGCCGTGATTGTGGTGCACTTTATCGCGATGCTGGAACTGGCGCGTGAATCATTATTGGAAATCACCCAAGTAGAGCCCTATGCACCCATCTATGTGCGGCTTGCCTATACAATTGCCGTTGAATAAATTGACGGTCCATAAACAAGAAAGGAAGACAATTGAAAGTAGTTCACACCATTGAGGAATTAAGGGATCAGCTGCGTGGCCAGCTACGGGCTTCCTTTGTCCCCACTATGGGAAACCTTCACGAAGGGCATTTGTCCCTGATGCGCCTTGCCCGGCAGCACGGTGATCCGGTCGTTGCCAGTATTTTCGTTAATCCGCTACAGTTTGGGCCCAATGAGGATTTTGAGAAGTATCCGCGTACCCTCGAAGCGGATATTGCCAAGCTTGAAGAGCGACGCGATGTCTATGTGCTGTTTGCCCCCTCGGTCAAGGAAATGTACCCAGAGCCGCAAAGCTATCGCGTGCAGACCCCTTCCGACTTGGGCAATGTCCTGGAAGGCGAATTCCGTCCGGGTTTTTTTGAAGGCGTGACAACCGTTGTGCTTAAGCTGTTTTCCTGCGTGCAGCCCATGACTGCGGTTTTTGGAAAAAAAGATTACCAGCAACTCATGATTGTGCGAAACATGTGCAGGCAGTTCCAGTTGCCCGTCACCATTTATGCGCATGAAACGGTTCGTGAACCTAGCGGGTTGGCCCTGTCATCGCGCAATCGTTATCTCAGCGATGCCGAGCGTGCCGAAGCCCCCATTCTGTACGCGACCCTTAACCAGGTCAAAGACAGGTTGCAGGCCGGAGAAACCGAACCGGCGGCCCTTGAGGATTTTGCCAGGAGTACGCTGTCCAGGCGTGGGTGGCAGGTTGATTATGTGTCGGTCAGAAAGCAGCTTGACTTGCACGAGCCAACGGCCGAAGACATTGCCAACAAAACACCGCTGGTTGTTTTAGCAGCGGCAAAGCTGGGCGCTACCCGTCTTATTGACAATCTGGAAATCGAGCTTTAATTATCCTGCTCCTGCATAAACGGGTAGGTGTCAAAATCACGAATGGTCCATATAATCTTTTTAAGTCTTATATAAGAGTTAAGGAGGTTATATGGACCATTCAAATCCAGTCCTGGTGCAAAAACTGGCACGACTGACGCCACGTGAAAAAGAAGTACTTAAACTGCTTGGCAAGGGGCTGCCCAACAAGGTAGTGGCTGCCATGCTTGGGGTCACCGAAAGAACCATAGAGGCCCATCGGGCACATATTTTTCGGAAAATGAATGCCAGAAATCTGGTTCATCTATTGTATGGTTTAACGACCCTTGAATTGCTTTGAGTGATTCACGTTCTGTCTTCCATGAGGAACAAATTGTAATCAGATTGCCTCAGGTGTTTATGGCGTGTCAACCCGGTTTGGTGTACATTGTACGCAGGCTGGGTTTTGGCTATCCGGTCGCGCGGTGACGTTTGGCGTGATGGTTGTTTTGCAATGCCATGCCAGCTGGGGCTGTGCCAATCCGATTATCTGTTTTTAAAATCAAATGCGTCATGGAAAAATTCAAAGTCGGCATAACCGGTGGGATTGGATCCGGAAAATCAACGGTTTGCCGTTTGTTTGCCCAATGGAATGTCACCATTATTGATGCCGATGCCATCTCCCATGAATTGACCGGGCCGGGTGGCAAGGCCATCACTGTCATACGGGCTGCTTTTGGCAGCCAGTCCATTAATGCCGAGGGCGGCATGGACAGGGCCTATATGCGACAATTGGCTTTTGATGATGCGGGTGCGCGTCATCAATTGCAAGCCATTATCCACCCCCTTATCAGCCAGGAAATGGCCAGTAAAACGGCCAGTGCCACAGGCGATTACGTTATTTACGATATACCTTTGCTGGTTGAGTCCATTAATAAATACAAAGACTTCCTTGACGTTATCTGCGTGGTTGATTGCGAGGTGTCCGAACAGCTCTTGCGGGTGAAAAGCAGAAGTGGATTGTCGGATGAGGCTATCAGGAATATTATCAAGGCACAGGCCAGTCGTGAACAAAGGCTTGCAGTTGCCAACGAAGTAATATTTAATGGCAGTGGTGTCACCCACGAACAATTAGAGCAACGCGCTTTTGAATTGCATCAAAAATGGTTGTTATCGGCTCGCAAGCTTGCCGGTGCGGGCTGAACGCAAGAAGGAGTGAGATTGATTTTATACGAGTATCCATTTAACGAGCGAATCCGTTCCGTCATGCGCCTGGAGTATTTGTTCAAGCGACTGTTTGCCTTTGCCGGATCCTCTGATCCCATGCAGCAGCACGTGGCGCTGTCGGTGTTGTTTGAAATCATGGATTCGTGTGACCGGGCTGAAGTCCGGACCGGAATTTTGCAGGATATTGATAAACAGAAAACCAATCTCGAGGCTTACCGTCATTATCCCGATGTGGATCTGGCTGCCCTGAACCAGGCGATTGCCGATCTTGAGCGTGTTTCTGCCGCCTTGTCCGGGACCGGGCGCATAGGGCAGGCCACCCGCGAAAATGAGTGGTTGATGAGCCTGAAAAACCGCTTTGCCATTCCTGGCGGTACCTCCCAAATGGATATGCCATCTTACTCCGCCTGGCAGCTGTTTCCTGAAGAAGAGCGCAAGGCTTCCCTGATTAACTGGATCAGGCCTTTCATGCCTTTGTATGATGGTGTGGCCCAGGTACTGAAAATGTTGCGTGAATCAGGTCACTCGGTTGATGCCAGTACCCAGGAGGGAGGTGTTTACCAGGAAATGCTGGGTGGCAAGGTCTATCAGCTTATCCGGGTGTGGGTGCCCGATCATATTCGTACTTATCCTGAAATCAGCGCCAACAAGTATATTATCTGGATTCGTTTTCACCAGTTATCGGCCGGGCAAAAAACAGAACTGCTCACCAGTCCGATTGCTTTTAAAATTGCTCTTTGCAACGTTTAAGCCAACAGGTATTGCAGTTTATTTCAAATTGCCGGCGTAAGGTAGCCAGAATTCATTTAGATAGTTCACAATATTGCTTATTAATTTTTTTAATCACGAATTGTTGAGCAATGGGCAATCAAATACAAGAAAACGTAAAAAAACCATCTAAACGCTTCCAGTTGGCAATATTTGTGTTGATTCTGATTGGCGGATACTATGGATGGCAGTATTTTTTCAATCCTTCAGCCGGCAGCAACAATACGGCACAGCCACCAAGCGCCGGTGGCCCACCCTCAGGTAATGGAGCGGGTCCCGGAGGAAGGGGGCGTGTTGCCATGGTGACGCCTGTTAGGGTTGAAACTGTCCAGCAAAAAGATATGGAAGTGAAAGTGCCCGGCTTGGGTACGGTAACCGCGTTCAATACGGTAGAGGTTCGCAGCCAGGTAAGCGGCCCGATTGTGCAGATTGCCTTTGACGAAGGACAAGAGGTCAAGCAGGGAGATCTGCTGGTTGAGATTGATCCCCGTCCTTTCCAGATACAGCTTCAGCAGGCCCAGGGCCAACAAGCCCAGAATGCGGCCGAACTGGCCAATGCCCGGCAGGACCTGAAGCGTTACCAGACACTTTACAAACAGGATTCGATTGCCCGCCAGCAGGTAGATACGCAGGCGGCACTGGTCAAGCGGCTGGAAGCCCAGGCATTAAGCGACCAGTCTGCGGTTGATGAAGCCAGCCTGAATCTTGCCTATACCAAGGTGCTGGCGCCGATTGACGGGCGCCTGGGTTTACGAAATATTGACATTGGCAATCTGGTGACGGCAAATGCCACTGAAGGCTTGGTTACGATTACGCAGGTCAAGCCTATTTCAGTGGTGTTTTCCATGCCTGAAATTCATCTTGCCGAGGTGGCAAGCCAATATGTCAATGGTGCACAGCTGGAAGTCACCCTGATGGATCGCGATAACCGGCAGGAATTGGCAACTGGCGTGTTGTCATCCATGGATAACCGGGTCGATGTAACCACCGGCACCATCAAGCTTAAAGCCAATTTTTCCAATGAAGACGAGCGCCTGTTTCCTAATCAGTTTGTCAATACACGCCTGAAAATCCGTCAGGTGCCACAGGCCATGGCCATTTCCACCGACGCGATCCAGAACGGCTCAAGCGGTCCTTTCGTGTTCAAGGTCGTTGAAGGCAATACCGCTGAAATGGTACCAGTCAAGCTGGGCGTGACCGATGGCATCTATACGCAGATCCTTGAAGGGGTAACGCTTGGCGACCAGATTATTACCGAGGGCGTTGATCGTCTGCGTAATGGTTCCAAAATAGAGATCGTCCAGTGAATATCTCGCGTGCTTTCATTCTTCGGCCGGTAGCCACTACCCTGTTGATGGTAGCCCTTTTCCTTACCGGGATTGCCGCTTACCGTCAATTGGCCATTTCCGCCTTGCCCGAGGTTGATTACCCTACCATTCAGGTGGTTTCCCTGTATCCGGGGGCGGGTCCCGATGCCATGGCCTCTCTGGTCACTTCACCCCTTGAGCGTCAGTTCGGCCAAATGCCTGGCCTGGTGCAAATGAGCTCGTCAAGCTCGGGGGGAGCATCGGTCATTACCCTGCAATTTTCCCTGTCTCTGGATATGAGCGTGGCCGAGCAAGAGGTGCAGGCCGCCATTAATGCCGCGTCCAATCTGTTGCCGGCCGACTTGCCCATGCCACCGGTGTATAACAAGGTGAACCCGGCCGATTCACCGGTGGTTACCCTGGCAATTACCTCGCCTACCTTGCCCTTGTATGAAGCCCGTGACCTGGTTGAAACCCGGATGGCCCAAAAACTGTCCCAAATCTCTGGGGTGGGACTGGTCAGCATTGCCGGCGGACAGCGTCCGGCCGTTCGCATACAGGTGAATCCAACCGCACTGGCGGCCAATGGCATGACGCTGGGAGATGTCCGTAGCGGCGTGACCGGTGCCAATATCAACCAGCCTACCGGTAACCTCGACGGCCCGCGTCGGGCAACCACGATTTACACCAATAGCCAGTTAAAAACCCCTGAAGAATATGAAGCGCTTATTCTGGCCTATCGCGATGGTGCGCCCTTGCGCCTGAGCGATGTGGCGCGGGTGGTGAATAATGCGGAAAACACCCGGCAGGCGGCATGGATTGGCAATGAGCAGGCTATTTTGCTGAACATCCAGCGCCAGCCCGGGGCTAATGTGATCGAGGTGGTTGATAATATCAAGGCATTGCTGCCCCAATTACAGGCTGCCTTGCCTGCATCCATCGTGGTGGATATTGCTTCTGACCGGACCGAAACCATCCGCCAGTCAATTTCGCACGTGCAGTCAGAAATGTTGATGGCGATTGGCCTGGTGGTGCTGGTTACGTATGTGTTTTTGCGTAGCATCAGCGCTACCATCATTCCTTCTATTGTGGTGCCGCTGTCTATCGTGGGTACGTTTGCCGTCATGTACCTGCTTGGATTCAGCCTGAATAACCTGTCTTTGATGGCCCTGACGATTGCCACGGGTTTTGTGGTGGATGATGCGATTGTCATGATCGAAAACATTGCCCGCCATATCGAAAAAGGCGAAACGGTCATGCAGGCGGCGCTCAAGGGGGCGAAAGAAATCGGTTTTACCCTGATTTCCCTGACAATCTCCCTGATTGCCGTGTTGATTCCCCTGTTGTTCATGGGGGATGTCATTGGACGGCTGTTCAGTGAGTTTGCCATTACCCTGGCAGTGGCCATTCTGATTTCCCTGGTCATTTCATTAACCCTGACCCCCATGATGTGCGCCCGCATGCTCAAGCCCGAAAGCGAGTACAGGGGTAATGCCTTCCATGCCAGAATGGGCAAGGCGATTGACGGACTCATCCATTATTACGATCGCCTGCTCAAGATTGTGCTGAGGCACCAGGGCACGACCCTGATGGTGGCACTGGCAACCTTGTTGCTGACCCTGTTTTTGTACTGGTGGATTCCCAAAGGTTTTTTTCCGCAGCAGGATACGGGCCTTATCCAGGTGATTACCGAGGCACCACAATCCTCTTCTTTCCAGCAGATTTCCCAACGGCAGCAGGAAGTGGTTGAGCTGGTGCTGCAAGATCCTGATGTGGTGTCTGTATCATCTTTTGTGGGTATTGATGGCAGTAACACCACCCTGAATACCGGCCGTTTGCAAATATCGCTCAAGGCGAATGAAAGCCGTGACAGCATTGCACGGATCATGCAACGTCTAGAGGATCGTCTGGCACCTTTAAGTGGTATCAAGGTTTATCTGCAACCGGCGCAGGACCTCACGATTGATACCCAGGTTAGCCGCACGCAATATCAAGTCAGCCTTTCAAGCATTGATGGCGAGCTGCTTAAGCATTGGGTACCGGAATTTGTGGGCCAGCTCAGGCAAAGTCCGCTGTTAACCGGGGTCACCGACAACTACCAGAGCGGTGGTTTGCAAACCAATGTGATCGTGGACAGGGATGCGGCAGCGCGTTATGGGGTTTCCATGTCGCAGGTCGATGAGGCGCTTTACAATGCTTTCGGGCAGCGTCAGATTTCCACGATTTTCACCCAGTCAGCCCAATATCGGGTGGTGCTCGAGGTGGATCCCGAGTACGGGCAGTCACCGGCAGACCTGTCAAATGTTTATGTGGCCTCCAGTAATGGCGATCCGGTGCAGCTAACTCAGATTGCCCGCATTGATGACTCGCAAACCTTGCTTGAAGTCATGCGCATTGACCAGTTTCCGGCGGCACTGGTTTCTTTCAACCTGGCCCCAGGGGTTTCCCTGTCTGATGCGGTGGATGTGGTTAACGAGGTGCGGGAGCAGATTGGCATGCCGCTTTCGGTGGAAATGCGTCTGCAGGGGGCGGCCCAGGCCTTTGAATCCTCCCTGTCCAGTACGCTCTGGCTGATGCTGGCGGCTATTTTTACCATGTATATTGTGCTGGGCGTGCTTTATGAAAGCTATATCCATCCCATTACCATTCTGTCCACCTTACCTTCAGCGGCCGTAGGTGCCTTATTGGCCTTGATCATGACCGGGAGGGACCTGGACATGATCGGCATTATCGGCATCATCCTGCTGATTGGCATTGTGAAGAAAAATGCCATCATGATGATTGACTTTGCCCTCGAGGCGGAAAGACATCAGGGACTAAGCCCCAAAGAAGCCATTCACCAGGCAGCGCTGCTACGCTTCAGGCCGATTCTCATGACCACCCTGGCGGCGCTTTTTGGGGCGATTCCATTAATGTTGTCTACCGGTACCGGTGCAGAGTTGCGCCAGCCATTGGGCCTGGCCATGGTGGGGGGGCTGATTTGCAGCCAGATCCTGACGCTGTTTACCACGCCGGTTATTTATCTGATGTTTGACCGGCTTGGCAGCCGGCGTGTAGCAACGCGCAGGGATGAAAGCAGTGAGCCTGTCTAGCCCTTTTATTTCGCGTCCTGTTGCTACCTCATTGCTGGCAGTGGCGATTGCCGTGATGGGGGCGATTGCCTATTACCTCCTGGCAGTTGCTCCCTTGCCCCAAGTGTCTTTTCCCATGATTTCGGTCCGGGCCTCGCTGTCGGGAGCCAGTCCCGAGAACATGGCCTCGAGTGTGGCCACACCACTGGAACGGTCATTGGGCAATATTTCCGGCCTGATGTCGATGAGTTCGACCAATACCGAGGGCAGCACGCGGATTTTCCTGCAATTTGACCTGGACAAGAATGTTGATGACGCGGCCCGCGAGGTGCAGGCCGCCATCAATGCCGCCCAGCCCCTGTTGCCAAGCAGCATGCGCACGCCACCCACATATCGCAAGGTTAACCCGTCTTCCTCCCCCATTATGGCACTGGCGCTAACCTCTGACACCCTTGACCAGGGCCAGCTTTATGACTTGGCCTCAACCATTTTGGCGCAAAAGCTGGCTCAGGTGGAAGGAATCGGTGAGGTGACTATTGGTGGCAGTTCCCTGCCTGCGGTGCGGGTGGATCTTAATCCCTATGTCCTGTCTTCATACGGTATTGCACTGGATGAGGTCCGCTCGGCCATTACATCGGCCAATACCGTGAAGCCTAACGGTTTTCTGGAAAATGCCGAATACCGTTGGCAGATTGGCACGAACGGGCAGTTGAGCAAGGCCAAGGATTTTGAAGACCTGGTCATACGCTGGCAGGACGGGGCAGCGGTCCGCCTGAAAGACGTGGCCAAGGTTTATGATTCGATTGAAAGTGTTTTCAACAGTGGTTTTTACAATAATGAAAAAGCCATTCTGATGCTGCTGCGCAGGCAGGAGTCGGCCAATATTATTAAAACCGTAGATCTGGTCAAGGCCGAATTGCCAGCCTTGCGCCTGCTTTTGCCATCGCAGGTTGATCTGGATATTGTCCAGGATCGTACGCCCAGCATCCGCGCCACCCTGGCCGAGGCCGAATTTACCCTGATCATGTCGGTGGTTCTGGTTACCCTGGTGGTGCTGGTGTTTTTGCAGAATGTGCGCGCTACCCTGATACCGGCCGTTTCAGTGCCGCTATCCCTGCTGGGTACCTTCATTGTCATGTATTTTCTGGAGTATTCACTGAATACCATTTCCCTGATGGCCCTGATTGTGGCAACCGGGTTTGTGGTGGATGACTCCATTGTCGTGCTGGAAAACATTACCCGTCATCTGGAGCGGGGCGTGCGTCCTTTTACGGCGGCACTGCAAGGCGCCAAGGAAGTCGGCTTTACCGTGATGACCATGAGTGTTTCCCTGATTGCGGTGTTTATTCCCCTGTTTTTGATGGGAGGGTTGCCGGGGCGCCTGTTCAGGGAGTTTGCGGTGACCTTGTCGGTGGCGATTCTAATGTCCTTGCTGGTTTCCCTGACACTGACGCCGATGATGTGCGCGCAATGGCTGAAAAACAAGCCTGTTGTCCGTAAGGAGCGCTGGCTGACTCGGCATTGGAACCGTTCTTTTGATGCCATGCTGGATTTTTACAAGAAAACCCTGGGTTGGGCCCTGCGTTTCAGGTTCTTGACTTTGCTGATGCTCTTGCTGACGATAGGCATGAACGTTTACTTGTACGTGATTGTGCCCAAGGGCTTTTTTCCTCAGCAGGATACCGGCATGATCCTGGGTTTTTTTCGGGTGGATCAGGGGACTTCTTTCCAGGCGATGGTGCCCAAGCTGGAAACTTACCGCCAGGAAATTCTCAAGGATCCCAATGTGGATACAGTCATGGGCTATGCGGGGGGACGGGGTGGCAGCAATTCCAGTTTCCTGATGATCCAGCTTAAGCCTTTTGAGCAAAGAGAGTTGTCGGCTAATGAGGTGATTAACCGCTTGCGCAGCAAGTTCTCGACCGTTCCGGGGGCACAGCTTTCCCTGGTGCCGCAGCAGGATATCCGCATGGGCGGACCGGGCGGTGGCTCGACGGGGTCGTATGACTATACCCTGATGTCCGGAGACCTGGAACTGCTTAGGGAATGGGTGCCTAAAGTGCAAAGGGCCATGGTAGCCCTGCCTGAACTGACCGAAGTGAATGCTGCGGTGGAGGATAAAGGACGCCGGATTGAATTGGTGATTGACCGGGAAATGGCCACCAGGTTGGGCGTGGACATGAGCCTGATTGCCGGTTCCCTGAATAACCTGTTCAGCCAGCGTCAGGTGTCCGTGATTTACAGTGAATTAAATCAATATCATGTGGTGATGGGCGTAGAGCAGCAGTATGCCCAGGACGCCCAGGTATTGGAGACGATTGAATTGATGACGGCAGATGGCAGCCGGGTCCCTTTGTCTGCGTTTGCCACTTTTGAGACCGCCAATGCGCCCCTTAGTGTGCGGCACCAGGGATTGTTGGCATCCGATTCAATCGCTTTTAACCTGGCGCCAGGGGTGACCCTCGAGCAGGCCAGCAATGCGATTGAAAATGCCGTTGAGCGCCTGAATTTGCCGACCAATGAAATTCAGGCCGGTTTCGAGGGCAATGCGCAGATGTTTCAACAAAGCAC
The DNA here is from genome assembly GCF_048381675.1 of Advenella sp. RU8. Classification (NCBI taxonomy): domain Bacteria; kingdom Pseudomonadati; phylum Pseudomonadota; class Betaproteobacteria; order Burkholderiales; family Alcaligenaceae; genus Advenella; species Advenella sp. RU8. The sequence goes on along the minus strand of NZ_JBLWIS010000005.1, from coordinate 30,313 downwards.
CAGCCAGCAGCCTTTGCTGATTCTGGCTGCGCTGGTGGTGATGTACATTGTGCTGGGCATCCTTTATGAAAGTTATATGCATCCGCTAACCATTCTGTCGACCTTGCCATCGGCCGGTGTGGGCGCTTTGCTGGCCTTGATGATGGTGGGTATGGAGTTCACGCTGATTGCCCTGATCGGGGTATTCCTGCTGATTGGGATCGTGAAGAAAAACGCCATTATTATGGTGGACTTTGCCTTGCAAAAAGAGCGCCAGGAAAACTGTCCCCCCGAGCAGGCTATTTATGAGGCTTGTGTTGTCCGTTTCAGGCCGATCATGATGACAACCCTGGCGGCCATGTTTGGTGCCCTGCCTTTGGTGCTGGCAACCGGTGCGGGTGTGGAAATGCGTCAGCCGCTTGGGGTGGCGATTGTGGGGGGGCTGTTCCTGAGCCAAGTGCTTACTTTGTATACCACACCGGTGGTTTATTTGTATCTGGATAAATTGCGCTGGCGTTTTGCCAGAAAGAAAAAACGTACTGGTGAAGTGTTGCCGGGTACTGAAAGTGAAAGGTTGAAAAATGAGTCAAGCATTGAGCAATGATTCCCGTGTTCCGGGCAGGCATCTCAGGGTTGTGATGGGCATACTGTCCTTGGTCCTGTTAAGTGCCTGTACGGTAGGTCCCGATTATGTGCGCCCCGAGCAGGAAGTAGGGCTTTCCTTCAAGGCTGAAAAGGTGGCAGGCTGGGTGCAGGCAAGGCCTGGTGATGACTTGGCCAAGGGTAATTGGTGGGAACGCTTCAATGACCCGGTGTTGAATGATTTGATGGAGCGGCTGAACGCCGCCAACCAGAATATTGTTCAGGCAGTTGCCCGCTATGATGCCGCCAAGGCCTTGAGTGCACAGGCCCGTTCCGGATTTTTTCCGGTCTTGGGAGGCGGCACCGCCTATGACCGCTCGGGTGGCAGTAACCGTTCTGGCGCATCGCAATATGATGTGAGCGGTTCCCTGAACTGGGAGGTTGACCTGTGGGGAAAAATTCGTCGCCAGGTGCAGGGCCAACAGGCGGCACAGCAGGCTAGTGCAGCAGAACTGGCCAATGTCAGGCTGAGCATGCAGTCGGAGCTGGCACAGAATTATTTTACCTTGCGCATGATTGACGAGCAGAAGCGTTTGCTGGATCGTACGTTAGAGGCGTATGAACGCTCTTTGCGGATGAACCAGAATCGCTATGCACAGGGCGTATCGGCACGGGGTGATGTGGTGGCCGCGATGGCACAGGTCAATAATGCGCGCGCACAGGCCATAGATATTGAAGCCGAGCGGGTACGCACGGAAAATGCGATTGCCGTATTGACTGGCCAGTTGCCTTCCAGCGTGAGCATAGCGCAAACGGCTTTTGAGGTGAAGTTGCCTGCCATTCCCGTTAGCGTACCGGCAACCGTTTTGCAACGGCGCCCTGATGTGGCATCGGCCGAGCGCAGGGTGGCGCAGGCCAATGCGGAGATCGGGGTGGCCCAGTCGGCCTGGTTTCCCGATCTGAACCTGGGTTTATCCGGTGGTTTGCAGGCCGCTACGTTTTCCGACTGGATTTCCTCGCCGCTTAATTTCTGGTCATTGGGGCCGTCTTTGGCGATGACTTTGCTTGACGGGGGAGCGCGTTCGGCCAGTATCGATTATGCAAAGGCTTCTTATCAGGCCGAGGTGGCGGCTTACCGGCAAACGGTATTGACGGCCTTGCAGGAAGTTGAGAATGCAATCAGTACCTTGGCAGTGCTAAATCGTGAGCTTCAGGTGCAGTTACAGGCTTTGGCGGCTTCGCGCGAGTCTTTGCAGATTACCCGCAATCAGTTTAATGCTGGCCTGATTGACTATTTGAGTGTGGTGCAGGTGGAGGCTTCTGCTTATTCGGCGGAGCGTACGGCCTTGCAGTTGGAGAATCAACGGCTTAATACGACGGTGGATTTGATCAAGGCGCTTGGCGGTGGCTGGAGCGGGCAGCTAACACCATAGTATTGGTGTGGTTTGTTTGCGGTGTTTTCCCCGCTTGTGTTAAAACTGTAATATTTAGTTTTTACCCTTTTTTATGGGTGTTTTATGCCGATTTTCAAGTGTGATTCAAAAAGTGACAATCCCCAGGTTTTTCCATTGGACGATATTGTTTGTGGCCTGCGTGAGGCCCGTCATAAGTGGCGGGTATCCCAGAACCGTCAGCACGAGATCGGGGGGCGGCATTTGCCTTCTCCCAGTGCCATTAGTGATGCCCTGGATTCACTGATTGGCGCGCTGTTCCCGATGCGGTTGGGGCCGAATGATTTGCTGCAGGAAACCGAGGATTATTATGTTGGCTATACCATTGGGGTGGCCCTGAATGTGTTGCTGGCACAGGTTCGCCTTGAGGTCAGGTATCAGTATCGCAATGATAATCTGGGTGCCGAGGAGCTAGAGGCCAAGGCGGTAGATATCATGAAGGCGTTTTCGATTGCATTGCCTAAGATTCGCAGTCAGTTGGACACCGATGTGAATGCGGCTTATGTGGGTGATCCTGCAGCAGGCAGTGTTGATGAGGTGTTGTTGTGTTATCCGGGTATTCTGGCCATGATTTATCACCGGATTGCGCACGAGTTTTATACGCAGGATGCGAAGCTGGTGGCGCGTATTATTGCCGAATTGGCGCATAGCCAGACAGGGATTGATATTCATCCGGGTGCACAGATTGGTGAGGGTTTTTTCATTGATCATGGCACGGGTGTGGTGATTGGCGAAACGACGATTATTGGCGAGCGGGTACGGGTTTATCAGGCTGTTACGTTAGGTGCCAAGAGTTTTCCGGTGAATGATGACGGGTCTTTGCATAAGGGCTTGCCAAGGCATCCGATTGTTGAGGATGATGTGGTGATTTATGCCGGTGCAACTATTCTGGGTAGGGTGACCATCGGAAAAGGGGCGACGATCGGGGGCAATGTTTGGTTGACGCATGATGTGGCGCCGGGCAGTTTTGTGAGTCAGGCGACCAGTCGTGATGAGCGGTTTTTTCAGAAGGGCGGAGAGTAGAAAGCTTTTCCTGCCTCTCGTTCAAGCCTCGTTCCCACGCTCCAGCGTTGTAATGCATCCCCCGTTCTTCTTGATACGGTGAAAAAAACACCACCGGTTTGCTCCGACGCCCCTGCGGGCCGAAGTCGCTGCACCGGTGGTGTTTTTTTCACCTTTTACTGGTTTGGACGAATGGGCTCTTTTGGAGAAAACACCACCCTGGCGCTGAGAGGTGCGTATCGGGTTTATTTAGAACCACCCCGTTGCTGCGAGGGAGGTATCGGGTTTATTTAGAACCACCCCGTCAGGCTTCGCCTGCCACCCCTCCACAGGAGGGGAATTTGTTGAACTCTTTTCAATGATAAAAAGGGTTTGGATAATTCCCCTCTGCGGAGGGGTGGCGCGTAGCGCCGGGGTGGTTCTAAACAAGTAGATACCTCTCTCGTAGCCCCGGGGTAGTTCTAAACAAGCAGATACCTCTCTCGCAACGCTGGGTGGTTAAACGCTTTAGTTGTTCACCACCCGCTAATTCCCGCAATCCCGTGCGCACCGTTTTGTTGGGCTACGGGCAGCAGGGTTTCATTCATGCCACCAATGGCAAAAACGGGCAGACCGGCTTCGGCCCCCAGTTCGCTGAAGGCTTCCCAGCCCAGCGGAGGCTGATTGGGGTGGCTGGCAGTGGGTAATACATGACCAAGGACGGCGAAGTCTGCTTGCAGGATGTTGGCGTAGAGCAGATCAGCCAGGTTGTGGGCGGAGATGCCGACAAGTTTGTTTTCGGGCAGGGGGCGCTCTTCCAGCAATAAGGCATCCTGGGCTCGTAATTGCACGCCATCGGCCAGGCTCCACCAGGCTTTGGGGTGGATGCTGTTAATAAGCAGGCGGGCGCCTTTTTCGTGGCAGCGCTTGACTGCTTCCTGCATGAGGGCTTTAAGTGATTCGGCTTTGGGGCCTTCGTCCCAGTCGGGTTCACGCAGTTGGAATAGGTGGACGCCGCGATCTAGCAGATTATCCAGTTTTTCAAGCCAGGCCGGTGCGTTGGCGGCCGAGCCGACGGCGCTGATGGCGTAGCGGTTGGGTATGCTGAGCCATTTCAGGGGGGGAAGGGAGGCGGGCAGGAGTTGGCCTAGTTGTTCGGCGTTTTCGGGCGTGGTCCAGGCCAGGCGCTGGTTTTCCAGGCCGGTGGGGGTGCCTTGCCAGCGGGTGACTTTCCAGAAGGAAAGGTGAACGATGTTTTTGGGGTATTCATGAACAAAGTTGACCCACGGGGTGGCTTGTTCGACAGTGATATCAAGCTCTTCTTTTAGTTCACGGCACAGGGCCTGGAGGATCGTTTCACCGGCTTCTATTTTGCCGCCTGGAAATTCCCACCAGTCTTCCCAGGGTTTGCCTTTAGGGCGTTGTCCAAGCAGTATTTCACCGTTGTCACGGATGATGACGCCAACGGCGACATGAATGTGTGGTTTTGACATGTTTGTGTGTTTTTTTGTCTTAACGGATTGATGGGTTCATGTGGCGGGCAGCCCAGTCGCGGGCGAAATGGCGGGCGACGCGGCCTGAGCGGGAACCACGTTCAATGGTCCATTGCAGGGCTTCGGTGCGGCTGGCCAGGATGTGTTCTTCAGGGCAACCCAGTTCACGCAGCCAGTGATAGACGATGTCCAGATAATCGTCTTGCCTGAAGGGATAGAAGGATAGCCAAAGGCCAAAGCGCTCTGACAAGGAAATTTTTTCTTCCACCGTTTCGCCAGGATGGACTTCGCCATCGCTTTGGTGTTTGGCGTCGAGGTTTTCGCTCATGTATTCAGGCATGAGGTGGCGACGGTTTGAGGTGGCGTAGACCAGCACGTTATCACCTGCTGAAGAGATGGAGCCATCAAGGATGGATTTCAGCGCTTTGTAGCTGGCTTCGCCTTCTTCAAAGGACAGGTCATCGCAGAAAATGATGAAACGTTCGGGGCGGTGGGCAACGAGATCGACAATATCGGCCAGGTCACCCAGGTCTGATTTGTCTACTTCTATCAGTCGCAGGCCCTGGCTGGCGTATTTATCCAGCATGGCTTTGACCAGCGAGCTTTTGCCGGTTCCACGGGCACCGGTCATCAGGACGTTGTTGGCCGGTTTTTTTTCAAGAAAGTGCAGGGTATTGCGTTCGATGATGTTTTTTTGCCGGTCGATGTGCTTTAGGTCATCAGGCCTGATGGCCGAGACATGTTTGACAGCATCGAGCCAGGCGGTGTTGCCTTTTTTACGCCATCTGAAAGCGCAGGCATGCCAGTCAGGCGTTGGAGGGACGGGGGGCAGCCATGCTTCAAGCTGGCCCAGCACGCGTTCAGCGCGTGACAGGAGGGTGGTGAAATCGTGGTTTGTCATTGCTGCAGAGTTGTTTCGAAAATCATCAAAAACAGGTACATTATCATTGAAATAAGGTTTTTCACTATGATATGCGGGTGAGTCGAATATAATTACAGACTTTAACAGCATTCTACATTGATTCTTTTTCTTAATCTGTTGGATTTACCTTGAACTTAGCCGAGATTGTTAGCCCCATTGCCAATGACATGAAAGCGGTAGATGCCGTTATCCGTCAGCGTTTGAACTCTGAAGTCGTCATGATCCGTACTATTGGTGACTATATCATCAGCGCAGGAGGCAAACGCATGCGTCCTGCCATGGTGCTTATGGTTGCCAATGCGCTAGGGTACAAAGGGGCAGACCATCACCTGATGGCCGCTATCATTGAGTTCATCCATACCTCTACCTTGTTGCATGACGATGTGGTAGACGAGTCTGACATGCGGCGCGGTCGCAGTACCGCCAATGCGGTGTTCGGCAATGCGGCCAGCGTGCTGGTGGGCGACTATTTGTATTCCCGTTCATTTGAAATGATGGTCGACATCGATTCCATGCGGGTGATGCAAATCGTGTCCAATGCAACCACCATCATTGCCGAAGGTGAAGTCCTGCAGTTATTGAATGTCCATGATCCCGATGTCTCGGTTGAGCGTTATCTGCAAGTGGTGCGTTATAAAACCGCCAAGCTGTTTGAAGCTGCCGCGCAAACCGGGGCGGTGATTGCCGGAGCAACCCCGGAACAGGAAAAGGCCGCTGCCGAATATGGCTGTTATGTGGGTACGGCTTTCCAGTTGATTGATGATGTGCTTGATTACTCTGGCGATGCCGAGGCACTGGGCAAGAACGTGGGCGATGATCTGCGCGAGGGCAAGCCAACTTTGCCGCTGATTCGTGTCATGCAAGTGGGTACTCCAGAGCAGCGCGACCTGGTTTACAAGGCGATTGAAACCGGCGAGGCTGATTTTACCGAGGTTGCACGGGCGATTCAGGCTACCGATGCCCTTGAATATACCCGTAAAATTGCAGAGGAAGAGGCTGAGCGTGCACTGAATGCCTTGGCACCGTTTCCCGATTCTCCGTATAAAAATGCCTTGATTGGTTTTTGTCATTTTTCAACTAACCGCAACAATTAAGCGTTTTTTTGTTAGGAAGCCTTTGGCGGTTGTGGCAGGCAGTATAAATCTGCATTCCCGCGCAAGAGCGTTGGAACGAGTAGCAACCCTTAAGTACGCTTGTTCCCATGCTCCTGCTTGGGAACAAGCCCTTTAAACATTGCTGGAAACCAGATCGGCATTATGAAACACATAAAGCGGTTTGGCTGGCCAGGCGCTATCGTATACCTGCCATTCTATGCCTTGCTGTCCAATTTGCATGTCTGCGGTTGCCAGGGTGTTTTCATGGTCGCTGTCATTGGCCTGCTTGCGGTAGATGGGGAATTGCGGGTGGCTTTGGTCGGCCAGGATTTGCAATGGCTGGCTGACTCCCTCAGCCAGCATTTGCTGTCCACGCAGCTGGCGCCAGCCCGATGAGCCGGTAATGATTTGCGGGTAATTGAAGGTTTCCTGGTGGATGGCATGGTTGGCATGCACATGATCTGTCGTGATAGTCTTGACGGAACAGATGGATGAAAAAAATTCGATACTAAGCAGTTGGGAGCTGCCCGTATGGGCAAGGCTGACATGAAAACCGCCCGCCCGGGGAGTAGTTTGCAAGAGTTCCACCGCATGTTCCAGCGTGGTCTGGTTTAATAGGGCGCGGGTAAGCACCATGCGCGGAATGCCGCTAGCCACGTGGCGGGCACGCAGGTTGTTAACAGCCATGGCCAGGCCTGCATTGCTCACCCCAAATGTATGTCCAGGAATAGAGGCCGGATACACGAATGAGGTGAAGGCGGGGCCGCTATCTATCTGGTAATGGGCCATGGCGCAATAGCCGTTAAATTCAGGGTAGCCGTCTTCATTGTGGCAAATGCGCCGTTCATTGCGCTGTGCCGTTTGCGGGTATTGCACGGTGGTGCAGCCGTCTTTGCTCATGGCCCAGATGTCACCACGGCAATTCCACAGGAATACATCGGTTTCATCCAGTTCCAGCCCTTTTGACAGTCCCTGGATTTCCTCCCAGATAGCAGGGAAATGCTGTTGCACCCGTGCTTTCATGTCGATGAGCCGAGGGTCATTCCTGAAAGAAGTGATATAAGCCCAGTCGGGTGATTTGAGCAGAAAGGCATGGACGCCGGGTGCACCAAACTCACCCAACTGGCGGCCTGCCTCATGGGCCGAGCCCTTGATATTGATATAAGACAGCATGGAAACACCTTTGGAAAAAACCGAATGAATATTTATACAGGTTTTATGGACTTTCGGGTTTACCTTAAGACCTTATTTTTAACTGTTCATTATCCTATAAAACAGGTTATATTGAGCGTTATTCATCATGCAGGGGATTGCTGGCCCAGCGCATGAAGAACACGAAGCATTAATCCACGTATTCAGGAGTAGACATGTTGAAAAACAAAATGAAAGCGGCCTTGCTGGGCTTTGCCATTACTTTTGCGGCACCTGTTGCCACCACGGCTTATGCCCAGGACAAAGAGCTTATTGTTGCCACCGATACTGCCTTCGTGCCGTTCGAGTTCAAGCAGGATGATAAATATGTTGGTTTTGATATTGACTTATGGGATGCCATCGCCAAAGAGCTGGGCTTGAAATACCGCCTGCAACCCATGGATTTCAATGGCATCATCCCCGGCCTGCAAACCAAAAACATTGATGCTGCCCTGGCTGGCATCACCATTAAAGACGAACGCAAGCAAGTTATTGATTTTTCAGACCCTTACTATGAAAGTGGCCTGGCTATCCTGACGTCAGTCAAAAATGAAAACATCAAAACGGCGGCAGACTTGGCTGGCAAAGAGGTGGCAGTCAAAACCGGTACGGCTACTGTGGACTTCCTGAAAAAAGAAGTGCCCGAGGCCAAACTGAAACTGTTCCCGAATATTGACAATGCCTTCCTTGACCTGGCTACCGGCCGTGTGGATGCGGTTGTTCATGACACCCCTAACGTGCAGTACTATGCCAATACAGCGGGTAAAGGCAAAGTGGTGGTAACCGGTGCCCTGCAAAGTGGCGATTTTTATGGCATTGCTTTCCCCAAAGGCAGCGACATGGTTGAAAAAGTCAACGGTGCCCTGAAAAAACTCAAGGAAAGCGGTGAGTACGACAAAATCTACACCAAGTGGTTCGGTTCTGCCGTGAAGTAATAAACCAGGCTTTTCTGGTATATATGTCAAGGTAATCTGAGGCGGTGATTGGCTTTGTGTCTGGCAATCACCGTTTTCTTTTTTCAGGATTACCGGTTAAAAATTCAGCAAAGGATAGATTATATGGACTTTGACTTGTCGGTTGTTTGGGATGCCTTGCCCAGCTTATGGAAAGGCACCATTGTGACAATCAAAATTACCCTCTGGGGCCTGTTTGGCGGTGCCTTGCTGGGGGCTTTGGCGGGGGTGATCCGTTCTTATGTGCCCGCCTGGTTTTCGGCCGAACTCATCAGTCAACGGCCACTAAGCGGCATATTGCTTCCATTGTTGTCGATGATTGCCCAGGGCTACATCCTGGTGGTGCGCGGAACGCCTATTGTGGTGCAGGTCATGTTCATTTACTTTGCCCTGCCACTGATGGTGGATGTCCGTGTTGATGGGATGAGTGCCGCGATTGCCACGCTCATGATCAACTCGGGTGCCTATATTGCGGAAATCGTGCGGGGTGCCTTGCAATCGGTGCCCAAAGGCCTGTACGAGGCCGGTCAATCCATGGGTTTGCCCTTTCATAAGATCCTGCTCCGCATTATCGGGCCCATTGCATTCCGTCGCATGATTCCCGCCTTGGGTAACCAGTGTATTATCAGCCTCAAAGACTCCTCTTTGTTTATCGTGATCGGGGTTGCCGAGCTGACTCGCCAAGGCCAGGAAATCATGGCCAGTAACTTCAGGGCTGTTGAAATCTGGGGTGCGGTCGCTGTCATTTACCTGATCCTGACAGGGCTGATTGCGCTTATCCTGAAAACGATGGAACATAGGATGCGTATTTTATGAGCATGGTTACTTTTGAAAACGTGGTCAAAAAATTTGGCCACAATACAATTCTCAACGACATCAGCCTGACGATTGAAAAGGGTGAGGTCGTGGTGGTGGTGGGGCCTTCCGGTTCGGGTAAATCCACTTTCCTGCGTTGCATCAATGCCCTGGAAACCATTCAGGGGGGCGATATCCGGGTAGGCAAGCTAAGCGTACGGGGCAAGCCAGCCGAGGTGCGTGAATTGCGCCGGGAAGCAGGGATGGTGTTTCAGCAGTTCAACCTGTTTCCGCAACTAACCGCCCTTGAAAACGTCATGTTTGGTCCGATTCATACGCGTGGTGCCTCCAAGGCGGAAGCTCGCCAGCAAGCAATTGCCCTGCTTGAGAAAGTCGGCCTGGCCGAGCGCATGGGCCATTATCCCGGCGAGCTCTCTGGCGGGCAGCAGCAGCGTGTGGCCATTGCCCGTGCACTTGCGGTTAATCCCTTGTTGATGCTGTTTGATGAGCCGACGTCGGCCCTGGATCCCGAATTGCGTCATGAAGTGCTTAAGGTCATGAAAGATCTGGCCGAAGAGGGCATGACCATGATTGTGGTGACACATGAAATGGACTTTGCGCGCAAGGTAGGAAGTCGCTTAATTTTTATCGATCAAGGTAAAATAGCGCATGATGGCCCGCCATCTGAATTATTATCTAATCCTCCCAGTCAGCGTTTAAAAGACTTTTTACAACACGTCGTATAAGTTAGTATTAGGAATCAGTATGCCTCAGTATCGATCAAAAACTTCCACCCATGGCCGTAATATGGCTGGTGCCCGTGCCTTGTGGCGTGCCACAGGGATGAAAGAAGGTGATTTTGGCAAACCCATTATTGCCGTGGTTAACTCTTTTACCCAGTTTGTGCCCGGGCACGTGCATCTTAAAGACATGGGACAACTGGTGGCGCGTGAGATTGAGGCGGCCGGTGGCGTGGCCAAAGAATTCAACACCATTGCGGTTGATGACGGTATCGCCATGGGCCATAGTGGCATGCTGTATTCCTTGCCTTCCCGCGAGCTGATTGCTGACTCGGTCGAATACATGGTCAATGCACACTGCGCTGACGCCATGGTATGCATTTCCAACTGCGACAAAATCACTCCCGGAATGTTGATGGCTGCCATGCGCTTGAATATTCCCGTCGTGTTTGTATCGGGTGGTCCGATGGAAGCGGGTAAAGTGACCGCACCGGGCACTACTCAGGTAATTGCCAAGATTGACCTGATCGACGCCATGATCAAGGCTGGTGACCCAACCGTATCCGATGCCGAGTCCCTGGAAACCGAACGTAGTGCCTGTCCTACCTGCGGATCATGTTCCGGCATGTTTACCGCCAACTCCATGAACTGTCTGACCGAAGTGCTGGGCCTGTCCTTGCCGGGTAACGGTTCTCTGGTAGCGACCCATGCCAAGCGCAAATCCCTGTTCCTGCGTGCGGGCCGGTTGATTGTTGACCTTTGCAAACGCTATTACGAGCAGGATGATGCTTCTGTCCTGCCGCGTAATATTGCTGCCAAAGCGTCTTATGAAAATGCCATGGCCCTTGATGTGTCCATGGGTGGTTCAACCAATACCGTGCTGCACTTGTTGGCAGCTGCCCAGGAAGCAGGTGTTGATTTCACCATGTCCGATATTGACCGTATTTCCCGCAAAGTGCCATGCTTAAGCAAGGTGGCACCGGCAACCAATAAATATCACATGGAAGATGTGCACCGTGCTGGTGGTATCATGGCCATTTTGGGTGAATTGTCCCGCGCCGGACTACTGGACCTGGATGCTGGCAACGTGCATGCCGGTACCTTGGGCAAAGCGATTGAGCAATGGGATGTTTGCGGTGGCCATGCCAGCGATGAAGTGAAAGAATTTTACAAAGCCTCCCCCGGTGGTGTGCCTACCCAGGTGGCTTTCAGCCAAGAGCGCCAGTATCCCAGCCTAGACCTGGACCGGGCCAATGGCTGTATCCGCGACAAGGCACATGCCTATTCTGAAGATGGTGGCCTGGCGGTGCTGTATGGCAACCTGGCAATCAATGGCTGTATTGTGAAAACTGCCGGTGTTGATGAAAGCATCCTGAAATTTACCGGCAAGGCTGTCATTTACGAAAGCCAGGAAGATGCCACCGCAGGCATCCTGGGCGATGAAGTCAAAGAGGGTGATGTGGTCATTATCCGTTATGAAGGTCCTAAAGGCGGGCCAGGCATGCAGGAAATGCTGTACCCAACCTCTTACCTGAAATCCAAAGGTCTGGGTGCAAAAGCCGCTCTCTTGACCGATGGCCGTTTCTCTGGAGGTTCTTCAGGCCTGGTGATTGGCCATGCTTCTCCTGAAGCCGCTGAAGGAGGCAATATCGGTCTGGTCCAGCAGGGCGATATCATTGAAATTGACATCCCCAACCGTACCATTCACCTGGCGGTTTCTGACGAAGAACTGGCAAGTCGCCGTGTCGCCATGGAAGCCAAGGGTGACCGTGCATGGCAACCTGAAAACCGTGAACGTTATGTTTCACAGGCTTTGCAGGCGTATGCCGCCATGGCAACATCGGCAGATCGTGGGGCCGTACGTGATGTCAGCCAGTTGAAGCGTCGTTAATCGATATATTAGCGATCGGCATAAAATTGCCCCTGAACCGTGATTAGCGGTTTCAGGGGCAATTTTTTTGGAGTTATCTGCGCTGAATCAGGTTGCAATCCTGAGCGTGATTATGCGTCGTCAAGTCGGGCGTGGGCCATGGCGGGATGATCAACAGGCTAATAAATACTCAAGAACTGCCTGCTTGTTTCCCCTGAAAATGATGCGCTCCTGTTTTTGTTCCAACTGATAGCGGTACATGGGATCATAGTATTGCTCAATTAACGGGGTCAACCACGCCAGATGGGCCTGTGCATCGCCTTGTTCCCGGTGCCTGCTGATGGCCTGTTGCTGTATCAGGTTTAATTCCTGGTAAAGCGCGCCGCCGAGTCGTTTCCTGATGGCATACAGGCTTTGTTCCAGATACTGGCTAAAAGCCTGCCATGCCTGTTCCGGGTCTTGTTGCATGAATTCGGCCAGCATCAGGTCGATGTATTCTTCCTGGATATGCTGCACGCGATATTCAAAAGGTTCTTCCAGCAAGACAATGGGTGCCTGTTTCAGATTTTGATAAAGGGCAAGAGGCAAATGGCAGGAACCAATGGTTTTACTTTCATCTTCAACTATCCATGTTGGCCTGTGACCTTTATCCAGATATTGGCGCGCAATGTGATTTTCGAAGTTGATCTGGGTGGCTTGTGGTAGAGCATGACGGCCAAAGGAAGAGCCACGGTGGTGAGCCGCCTTTTCCAGGTCAATACTGTTGGGTAATGCGGCGATGATGGGGGTTTTTCCGCTACCGGTATAGCCGCTTAGAACCAGCATTTTCTGGCGGCTTAGCGTATCCAATTGCTGCAGGCAGAAATTGCGCAGAGTCTTGTACCCACCGATGACCCTTGGGTAGGGCATGCCACTTTCCGCAAGCCATTGCTGGACGATGCGCGAGCGCAAGCCTCCTCTGAAACAATACAGGAAACCATCAGGATGGTTCTTGCAGAACGCCATCCACTGGCTGATGCGTTCTTCTTTAATTGAACCTGAGACGAGTTGGTGCCCCAGCTTGATGGCAGCCTCTTGCCCATGCTGTTTATAACAGGTGCCCACCTGTGCCCGTTCATCATTGGTCATCAGGGGGATATTGACGGTACCAGGAAAGGCACCTAGCTGGAATTCGATAGGTGCCCGCAAATCCAGCATGGGGTGCTGCAGTATATGCGCATATTGGTCGGTATCAAGTGCCGACAGTGGTTGAGAGTTGCTCATGGACTAGGGCTTGACGGTAATCAAGACAGGATTGTCTTGGCCAGGCAGGAGCTGACCGATGGCATACACGGTTGTTTCCAGCTTGGCGGCCAGTTCAAGGAAGGCTTGTTCGCTATCGGGACTAACCGCTACCAGCAGGCCTCCGGATGTTTGCGGATCGCAAAGCAAGGCTTTTTGTTGTTCACTGATTACGCTGACCTGATGACCGTAGCTGTCAAAGTTACGCTGGGTACCACCGGGGATGCAGCCCTGTTCTATATAGGTGTTGACACCATCCAGGAAGGGAACGCTGGCAAAACTGATTTCTGCCTGTACACCAGAACCCTGGCAAATCTCGCCAAGGTGGCCCAGCAGGCCAAATCCGGTCACGTCGGTAATGGCGTGAACTCCTGGTAATTCGGCAAAAGTGGCTCCCGGCTTGTTCAGGATACACATGGTACGGGTTGCCAGGCCTTGGTGATGTTCTTGCAAAAGACCCTTTTTTTCGGCGGTGGTCAGGATGCCGATGCCCAGGGGTTTGGTTAGATACAGGCGATCCTGGCTTTGGGCGCTGGCGTTGCGCTTGACCTGGTGGGTGGGCACAATGCCGGTAACGGCCAGGCCAAAAATTGGCTCGGGCGTATCAATCGAATGGCCACCCGCCAGTGTAATGCCTGCTTCTTTACACGCAGCGCGGCCGCCATCAATAACCTGGCGGGCAATTTCGGTAGGGAGTACTGAAATGGGCCAGCCCAGAATCGCAATCGCCATGATGGGTTTGCCTCCCATGGCATAAATATCACTGATGGCATTGGTCGCAGCTATACGGCCAAAGTCAAAAGGATCGTCCACAATGGGCATGAAAAAATCGGTGGTGCTCACAATGGCTGTGCCATTGCCAATATCGTACACGGCAGCATCATCTTTTGTTTCATTGCCGACCAGCAGGCGGGGATCCTGGAATTGCGGGAATCCGGAATGGAGTATCTCATCGAGCAGCTTGGGTGAGATTTTGCAGCCACAGCCTGCCCCATGACTGTACTGGGTCAGGCGAATGGGATTTAACGCGCTGTTGTCCTTCATTGTTTTGACTTTCCTTGTTAAGGTAAGCGGTTATTTTACTCTTTCCTGTGGCAGCTTAATCTCGTGTTCCTGCTGTTAGCCTGAGTTTCGCAGTCCGGTGGCAATCCCGTTGATCGTCAAATGGATAGTGCGCTGGCTGCGGGCACTTTCGAATTTGCTGACTTTTACCTTGCGTTTTTCATACTGGCGTTGCCGGCGAATAACTTCAACCTGCAAGTAATTCAACGGGTCGATATAGGCAAAGCGTTCTTGCAAGGCAGAAACCAGCTCGGGGTTGTCAGCCAGCAGCTTGCGGCCGGTAATTTTCTTTAGCATGGCCAGGGTTTTGGCGTGTTCGGTTTCAATCATGCCAAAGATTTTTTCCCGGGTTGACTTTTGGGTAACCAAAGAGCTGTATTGCCGGCCAATCGTCAGGTCTGATTTGGCCAACACCATTTCCATATTCGACAGCAAGGTGCGGAAGAAAGGCCAGTGCTGATCCATGTCCTGCAATTGTTTTAGGCGGGCCTTGGCGGTTTTGGGGGATTCGGGGGTACCTTCATTCAGGTAGGTTTCTATGGCGGTGCCCACGCCATACCAGCCGGTAATCATGAGGCGGCATTGTGCCCATGAGAAACCCCAGGGAATGGCGCGCAGGTCTTCAATACGCTGGCCGCTTTTGCGTGAGGCCGGGCGCGAGCCGATATTCAGGCCGGCAATTTCATGGATCGGGGTAGCCGCAAAGAAATATTCATTGAAGCCTTTTGTGCCATAGACCAGCTGGCGGTAAGTTTCCTCGGCAATGGTTGACATGAAGTCCATTGCTGGGCCAAATTTATCCATATGCTTGTCTTGCTCATGGCTGCTGGCCAAGAGGCTGGCTTCAAGGGTGGCAGAAACCAGCAGTTCAAGATGCCAGCCGCCAATATCGGCATTCTTGTATTTGCTTTGAATGACTTCACCCTGTTCGGTCAGGCGGATTTGTGCTGCAACTGTGCCCGGTGGTTGCGCCAGGATGGCATCAAAGCTGGATCCACCACCACGCCCCACTGAACCGCCACGCCCGTGGAACAGGCGCAGGCGAACACCATGTTTTTCAAAAACCCTGACTAGCTCCAGCTCGGTTTTGTAGAGTGCCCAGTTGGAAGTCAGGTAACCACCGTCCTTGTTGCTGTCGGAATAACCCAGCATAACTTCTTGAATGCCATTCTGGGCGTGCTGGATGCGGTTCTTGACGATTGGTAGGCTCAGCCAGCGATCCATGATGTCGGCGCCGGCCTGAAGGTCGGGAATGGTTTCAAACAGGGGTACTACGATCAGCCCGTCATCGGCGGACAGGGGCAGCAATTTGCCGTTTTCATCCCGCTCTTGGGTGATGAGGCCTGTTTCCTGTTGCAATACCAGCACTTCAAGCATGTCGCTAAGCGTTTCGGTGTGGGAAACAATGCTTTGCTGTATGGTTTGTTTGCCATAGCGGTTGCAGACAAAAGCGGCCGCCCGCAGGATATCTAGTTCTTTGGTGGTTTCTTCGCTGTAGCCTTGCCACGGCGAGACCAGTGGGCGGCTTTGGTTAAGTTCCTCTAGCAGCAACGCTACTTTTTCTTCCTCGCTTAAGCTGGCATAGTCAACCGGTTTGCCATTGAAGGTAATGGCGGCGCGACGGTACAGTTCGGTAAGGACTCTTTCGTGCACATCCGAGCTTTGTCGCAAGTCAAGGGTCGCCAGATGAAAACCGAAGACACGCACTGCCTGTAATAGCCGGTCCAGATGCAGCGTAACCACGTCACCTGCCTGGTTGTGTTGCAGGGAATCGATGATGATTTCCAGGTCACTGGCAAAGGCTTCAGGGTTGGCGTAGGGTTCTGCCACATGGGTACTGCGAATGCTGATGCTCTGGTCGGTCAGGAACCGTGCGGTAGCGGCCAGGCGTGCATAAATGTAAATAAGCGCGCGGCGATAGGGTTCATCCTGCCGGTGTTTGGACTGGTCGGGACTGAGGTCTGACATTGCTTGCAAGGCTTCGGTGACATGGGTCAGCGAGGTGCTAAGCGAAAGTTCGGAGCCTAACAAGTGTACTTCTTTTAGGTAATATTCAAAAATGGTGGTGGACTGGCGCAGAACGGCATGTTTAAGCGTTTCGGCATTCACGAATGGGTTGCCATCGCGGTCTCCGCCAATCCAGGAGCCCATTTTCAGAAAAGCAGGCAGAGTTCCGGTTGTTCCTTGCCCTTCTTCTGAGTGTGTTTTTAGGTAGTGCTTAAGGCGGGTGTACAGCTTGGGAATAGCCGGTATGAACGTGTTGGTGAAATAGGCGATGGCATTTTCAATTTCATCATCAACCATCAGTTTGTTAAAACGCAGCATTCGGGTCAGCCACAGGGTTTTGATATGGCCAGCCAGTTCGGTTTCAAGTTCGGTTTTTTCGTATTCGGTAAGCGGATTGTCGTAAAGGGCCAGGCAACGCGCAATCTCGCGGTGAAGGTCTAGTGTGCTTTTGCGCTGGACTTCGGTGGGGTGGGCGGTTAAGACAGGAACAATACAGGCTTGTGCGAAGAATTCCTGGATGGCTTCAATGGATACGCCCTGTTTCTGAAGTTCAAGCAGGGTGTGTTTGAAACTGCCACGTAGCTCATCACTGTTTTCCAGCAGGATGCGGCGGTGGCGCTTGTTCTGGTCACGGTCTTCGGCTAGATTGGCCAGATGCAGGAAGTAACTGAATGCCCTTGACAGGGTATTGGCTTCATCATCAGACAGAGAGGTGATCTTGTCCAGCAATACTTCGCTGTCATTGATATTGCCTTCCCTGCGAAAGCTGACGGCAGAACGCCGGACGGTTTCAATGACATCGAAAATGGGTTTGCCATCGGATTCATGGATACTTTGGCCAAGGATTTTTCCCAGCAAACGGATGTCTTGCTGTTGCTCGCTCTTTGTCTTCTTCACACTTTGTCTCTACGTTTTAATTGGTTACAGGAGCGTCAATTGTAGATGCAAATGTCAGAAAGGGTAATTGAAAATTTTGAAAGGCGGGCTTTACTTTGATTAAGGGTAGTTATGATCAGCCTTGCATAAGGCGTAATGAGTGGCCCCGCAAAGTGATGGGGCTGACAGGCAGGTATCGCCTGTCGGTACCCCTGGCTGCGTTGCCTTATCGTTGCTCGGCCGCAATTGCCTCGGCCCGGATTTCTTCCGTCAGGATGGCCTTCAGTTCCATGAATTCGGGCGTGGTTTTGACGGTGTAGTGGCGGGGGTGGGGCAGGTTAACCGCAATTTCGGTCTTGATGCGACCAGGTCGGGCGCTGAATACGGCAATCCGGTTGGCCATGAAAATGGATTCATCAATATCATGGGTCACGAACAGCACGGTTTTTTGGGCCGACTCCCAAATGCCCAGCAACAGTTCCTGCATCAGCAGGCGGGTTTGGTTGTCGAGTGCGCCGAACGGTTCGTCCAGCAGCAAAATCTTGGGATCATTGGCCAGGGCACGGGCAATCGCTGTACGTTGCTGCATGCCGCCAGAAAGCTGTTTCGGGAAATGTTGTTCAAAGCCTTTCAGGCCGACGCGGTTAATGAAGTAGCCGCTACGCTCTTTCTGCTCGGCGGCGGACATGCCTTTTTCACGCAGGCCAAAACAGATGTTTTGCTCTACAGTGAGCCACGGAAACAGGGTATAGCTTTGAAACACCATCCCACGGTCGGCACCGGGGCCGGTAATGTGCTTGCCATCCAGCAGCACCTGGCCCGTAGTGGGTTGGTCCAGGCCGGCAATAATGCGTAGCATGGTGGATTTGCCACAGCCTGAAGGGCCCAGGATTGTGACAAAATCATTTTCATTAACACTGAAATTGATCGGGGTCAGGGCTTGGGTTTGCGTGCCTTTTTTACCCGGAAAGACGCGGCTGACGTTTTGAATTTCCAGCTGGCTCATTACAGATTGCTCCAGGCAAATAAGCGGCGGTTGATGGCCTTGAAGGCAAAATCGGAAATCAGGCCGATAATGCCAATGGTGATAATGCCAAAAATAATCTGGCCAGTATTCATCAGGGATTGACTATTGGTAATCATGTGACCGATACCGGACGAGGCACCGATCAATTCGGCCACAATCACATAGGTCCAGGCCCAGCCCAGCACCAAGCGCAGGATTTCTGCAATTTCCGGTGCTGCACCGGGCAGTATCACACGACGGATAATTCCCTTGTTATTGGCGCCCAGCGTATAGGCCGCTTCCACCAGATCCTTACGGGCATTACTGACCGTGACTGAAACCATCAGAATAATCTGGAAGACCGAGCCAATAAAGATCACCAGTATTTTTTGTGCTTCATCAACACCTGCCCATAAAATCAGCAAGGGAATAAATGCCGAGGCTGGCAGATAGCGACAGAAGGACACGAAGGGCTCCAGGAACGCTTCAATAAACTTGAAGGCCCCCATGGCAATGCCCAGTGGCACGGCAACCAGACACGCCAGCAGGAAACCAACCAGCACACGCATGACCGTCATACCAATATCATGAATAAAATTGTATTCCGTGAAAAGCAGGTATCCCTCTTCAAGCATGGTAAGCGGGCTGGCCAGGAAAGTGGGGGAAACAAATCCCCCCAGGGTAAAAGCGGCCCAGACGGCAACGAATACAATGAAAAAGAGCAGACCCAGCACCCACTTGAAACGTGGGTGAACGGGATGCAACGGCCTGAATTCAAAAATTTTGTGTTGTGTTGGTTTCATTACTGCGTTATTTAAGACTTAAGACGTCATGAGTTAATTAACATAAGTCGCATCAAACAGGGCGTTCAGGTCTGCTGGTGCCTTGCGGATCACTTTGGTGTCAATCAGGATGTCGGTGGCTTCTTTCATGAAGGGAATAATGTCATTTTTGAAGTATTCGCGGCTGTCTTCCTTGGTTTTCCAGGTCAGGAATGAAGCGGATTTTTCGAATTGCTCAGCAGACTGTTTAACCTCGGCACCCATGATGGTATAGGCTTCCTTAGGATCATTTTTAATCATGTCCAGGGCATCAGAGTAGCCGGCAACAAGTGCGTAGCCGGCTTTGGGGTTGTCTTTGAGCCAGGTGGGGTTGCAGCCGACAAAGTCGATGATCGCAGGGTACTCAACGGTTGTTGCCAGGATTTTGCCGCCTTTTTCGTTTTCACGAACGGTGGACAGGTAGGGCTCGTAGCTCATGGCTACATCAACCTGACCTGCATTGAATGCCTGGGCAGCCGCCTGTGGGGACAGGGTGTTGGTTTTGATTTCGGACATTTTGATGCCGTTTTTGTGCATCATGTAAGACAGCAGAAAGTAAGGAGAGGCACCCGCAGTTTCCACGGCAATGGTTTTCCCTTTCAGTTCCTTGATGTCATTAACATCATTGCGTACCGCGATGCCATCGGCGCCATGGGAGGCATCCAGCATGAATATTTGGGTGACCGGTACATTGTTGGCATTCCAGGCGATGAAGCTGTCGATGGTGGTGGCCACGCATTGCAAAGAACCAGAGGCGTAGGCCAGCAGACGGTCTTTAACGGGCAGGAATTTGATGTCGACATCCAAACCGTGTTTCTTGAAAAAGCCGGCTTTTTGTGCCAGGGTCAGGGGGGCAAATCCGGTCCAGCCAGACATGCCAATGACCACTTTGGTGGTTTCCTGAGCCGAGGCGGTCGCGGACACGGCAGAAAAACACAGGCTCAGGCCGACAAACAATGCTTTTTTCATTAAAGACATGATCTTTCCTTCAAGGTAACAGTAGGTGTGTTTTGGGGCGGTTATTTAAATACTAGGCAAGCCAAGATTTTATGACAGATTTGCGTAAATACGATTTATTCCCATGGGATTCGGTTAATTAGTTTTGGAAAATGAGTATTTTTTGTTGTTGGAAAATAATCTGGACACAAGGCAGTCACCTTCGTATAATTTGCGCTTCAAACAGGGGTACTAAGCATTAGCTTGGTTGAGAGAGTCCCTTTGTACCAGTACGGATAATGCCGAGGCTGGGAGTTCAACATTCGAATCCATCGAAAGTCATTCCCTATTCGGCTCCATTTTTTCATTTGGAGCATTCATGAGCGCTAAACCCATCTTTACAGCGGCAACGGCACACGTTGACGACGCTGCCATCCAGTCATTGCCACGTTCACGCAAAATTTATGAGCAGGGTTCCCGCCCCGACATCCGCGTGCCTTTCCGGGAAATATCGCAAGACGACACCCCTACCATGTTTGGGGGTGAAAAGAATCCGCCGTTAACCGTTTACGATACCAGCGGGCCTTATACCGATCCGGCGGCACGGATTGATATCCGCAAGGGCTTGCCCGCATTGCGCAAAAGCTGGATTGAAGAACGTAACGATACCGAGGTGTTAAGCGGCCCCAGCAGTGAATATGGCCAACAGCGTCTGCAAGATCCGCAGTTGGCTGCCATGCGGTTTGAGTTGCAGCGTCCGCCACGCCGGGCCAAGGCGGGCCATAATGTGTCGCAAATGCACTATGCCCGCAAGGGTATCGTGACCCCTGAAATGGAATTTGTTGCCATTCGCGAGAACATGCGGGTAGAGCAATATCTGGAAAGCCTGCGCCAAAGTGGCCCCGAAGGGCAAAAACTGGCCGCGCGCATCAGCCGACAGCATCCTGGCCAGTCGTTTGGTGCTTCCATTCCCCAACGTATCACCACCGAATTCGTGCGCGATGAAATAGCCCGTGGCCGCGCGATTATTCCGGCCAATATTAACCACCCTGAAATTGAGCCCATGGCGATTGGTCGCAATTTCCTGGTCAAGATCAATGCCAATATTGGTAATTCGGCCTTGGGGTCGGGTATTCACGAAGAAGTGGAAAAAATGACCTGGGCCATCCGTTGGGGGGGCGATACCGTGATGGATCTTTCCACCGGCAAAAATATTCATGAAACCCGCGAATGGATTATTCGTAATTCGCCGGTGCCGATTGGTACCGTGCCGATTTACCAGGCACTGGAAAAAGTCGATGGCAAGGCTGAAGAGCTTACTTGGGAAATATTCCGCGACACCCTGATTGAACAGGCCGAGCAGGGCGTGGATTACTTCACCATTCACGCTGGCGTTCGCTTGCCCTTCATTCCCATGACGGCCAATCGCATGACGGGTATTGTGTCCCGGGGTGGTTCCATCATGGCTAAATGGTGCCTGGCGCATCACAAGGAAAGCTTCCTGTACGAGCATTTTGAAGACATTTGCGACATCATGAAAGCTTACGATGTCAGCTTCTCGCTAGGGGATGGCCTGCGTCCGGGCTCGGGCTACGATGCCAACGACGAAGCCCAGTTTGCCGAGCTGAAAACCCTGGGCGAGCTGACCCAGGTGGCCTGGAAGCACGATGTGCAGGTCATGATTGAAGGCCCGGGCCATGTGCCGATGCACCTGATTCGCGAAAACATGGACATGCAGCTGGAACATTGCCATGAAGCACCGTTTTATACGCTGGGCCCGCTCACTACCGATATTGCGCCCGGCTACGATCACATCACTTCAGGCATTGGGGCCGCACTGATAGGCTGGTATGGCACCGCCATGCTGTGCTACGTGACTCCTAAAGAGCATTTGGGATTGCCTAACAAAAAAGATGTGAAAGACGGCATCATTACTTACAAGATTGCCGCCCATGCCGCGGACTTGGCCAAGGGGCATCCGGGCTCTGCCATTCGGGACAATGCCTTGTCCAAGGCACGTTTCGAATTCCGTTGGGACGACCAGTTCAACCTGGGGCTCGATCCGGATACGGCCAAGGATTTTCATGATGAAACCCTGCCGAAAGACTCGATGAAAGTGGCGCATTTCTGTTCCATGTGCGGTCCGCATTTCTGCAGTATGAAAATTACCCAGGATGTGCGCGAGTATGCTGAGCAGCAGGGTGTCAGCGAAAAAGAGGCCCTGCAAAAAGGCATGCAGGAGAAATCCATCGAGTTCGTGAAGAAGGGCGCCGAGATTTATCACCAGGCATAATAGGTAGAAGATTCTTTGTTCCAGCGCTCTGCATGGGAGCGTCTACCTACTACCTAATCCTCACGCTCCCGCGTGGGAACCACAGCCAGCCCCCGGCACAAGAACGCCTATTCACCAAACCATTTCAGGTTTGAATGAAGTCCGGCGGTTTCACCCACTACGATCAGGGCTGGGGCCTGCGCCAGTTTGGCCAGTTCGGGCAATTGTGCCAGGGTGCCGGTATGAACCTGCTGGTTCTTGCGGGTACCGTGGCTGATAATGGCCACGGGTGTTGTCGAAGCACGGCCATGGTCTATCAGGTTTTGTGAAATCTCTTCGGCCTTGATGGTACCCATGTAAATCACCAGCGTTTGTTTGCCACGGGCAAGGGTTTTCCATTCAAGCTCGCTGCCATCGGGGCGGCAATGGCCGGTAATGAACATGGCGGTTTGGGCATGATCACGGTGTGTGAGTGGAATACCGGCATAGGCGGTTGCACCCAGGGCAGCCGTAATGCCCGGAATGACCTTGAAAGGGATCTGTGCCTGTTTCAGCACTTCCAGTTCTTCAGCGCCTCGGCCAAAGACAAACGGGTCGCCTCCTTTCAGGCGGACTACCCGTAATCCCTGTTGGGCATATTTTACCAAGCGCTGGTTGGTTTCCTCCTGCGCGACCGAATGCGCGCCAGCCCGTTTGCCCACTGACTCCCGAATCGCGTCACGACGCACCAGTTCCAGTATTTCGTCGCTGATCAGGGCGTCATGCAACACGATATCGGCCTGCTGAATGGCTTGCAAGGCCTTTAAGGTGAGCAGTTCCGGGTCTCCGGGGCCGGCACCCACCAGGGTAACCTCGCCAGGCTGGCTGGTATGACCATTCAGCTGTTGTTCCAGTTCTTCTTCAGCCAGTCGGGTTTGTCCGTTTTCCACCAGGGTGTTAAAACGGCTGGCAAACAGGCTCTCCCAGAAGCGGCGGCGCTCTGTGATGTTGCCCAAGCGGGTTTTGACCTGATCGCGCCATTTACCGGCCAGGCTGGCGACCTCACCTAAATGATGGGGAATCAGGGCTTCCAGCTTTTCCCGCAGCAGACGGATCAGGACGGGAGAGGTGCCCTGGCTTGAAATGGCAATTTGAATGGGCGCACGGTCAATGACGGAAGGCAGGATGAATGAGCACAGTTCCTGGGTGTCCACAATATTCACCAGTTTCTGGCGCTGGTTTGCTTCGCTGGCGATCTGGCGGTTCAGCTCTGCATTGTCGGTGGCACCAATAACCAGAAAGACGTCATTTAATTGCCCGGGCTGAAAAGTGTCCGCAATATGGCTGATACGGCCTTCTTTTACCCATTGGGTCACTTCCTCACAAAGCACCTGGGCCGCCACGCGCACCTGGGCACCGGCCTTGAGCAGGGAAGCAATTTTACGTGCGGCAACGTGGCCACCACCGACAACCAGGGCGGGGCGATTGTTAAGATCGGCGAAGATGGGGTAATAAGAAGACATCAGAAACCAGGAGCGATAAGAAACAATGATGGGATCTGATGAATGCTATATGAAATACTTAATAAACAAAAATAACTATTTTATTGATGTTTATAACTTATGGTTATATGGTCTGTTTGTTACCACGCGGGAGCGTGGGAGCCAGACAACAAGAGCTGTTTCTATTGGTTCCCACGCTCCCGCGCGGTAACCAGAAGAGTATTGGTGCAGGACTTCAGGCTTTGGCAAACTTGCGCAGCACCACCATATTGTTTCGGTGCATCAGTTCGCCGGCCGTCATTGAGCCAAGAATGGTTTCAATGTTATGGGTGGGCTGGCGCATGATGCGGCGGGTATCTGAAGACGAATAGTTAATCAGGCCACGGGCATATTCAACATGGTTTTCATCTACGCAGGCCACGACATCGCCCCGTTCGAAATCACCGTTTACACCAATAACCCCAACGGGCAACAGGCTTTTTCCTTGTTGGGTAAGGGCTTGCAGGGCGCCCTCATCAAGGGTTATCTGGCCGCGCAGGCGCAAGTGATCGGCCAGCCATTGTTTGCGGGCCGAGCGTACTGCCACCGAGGCACGCAATTCGCTGCCGATTGATTCGCCCTGGCTTAGGCGCTCAAGGACATTCGGTTCACGGCCAGAGGCAATAATCGTATGGGCACCGCTGTTGGCGGCACGTTTCGCGGCCAGCACCTTGGTGGCCATGCCGCCAGTGCCGATATTCGAACCGGCGCCGCCGGCCATTTCTTCAAGCGCCGGGTCGCCTGCCTTGGCAACGGAAATTAATTTTGCCTGCGGGTTTTTGCGTGGATCACTGTCATACAGGCCACTTTGGTCGGTCAGGATAATCAGGGCATCAGCCTCGATTAAATTGGTAACCAGCGCCCCTAGCGTATCGTTATCTCCCAGCCGGATTTCATCGGTGACAACAGTATCGTTTTCGTTCACGATTGGGATCACACCCAGGTCCAGCAAGGTAAACAGGGTGGAACGCGCATTCAGATAACGGTGACGGTCAGCCAGGTCTTCGTGGGTGAGCAGAATTTGCGCCGCACAGATATTGTGTTCATGGAACGCGGTTTCATAGGCTTGGATCAGTCCCATTTGCCCGATTGCGGCGGCTGCCTGCAGTTCGTTCATGGCCTTGGGGCGGGTTTGCCAGTTCAGGCGTGCCATCCCCTCGGCCACCGAACCGCTGGATACCAGAACCACTTGCTTGTTCTGTTTCCTGAGCGCGGCGATTTGTGCCGCCCACTGCCGGATGGCGGTGTTATCCAGGCCCTTGCCATTGTTGGTAACCAGGGAAGAGCCCACTTTAACGACAATACGTTGGGCTGAATGAACGGCAGATTTCGACGCGATGCTCATGGTGTGAATCGGGGCAGATACTAAAAAATAAATGATTAATTAAAGATTGTAACGGGAATCATCAAAGCGCGGATCTTCAGGCGTATAGTTTTCCTGTTGCTTGTCCTGCTCAATATGTTCTTCGGCCTTGACTTTGTCGAGGTAGTCTTGCAAGGCCCAAATAAGTTCTTGCGTACCTCCGCCGTTAAGGGCTGAAATGGCAAAGACCGGTCCATCCCATTCGAATTCCTGGCAGAAGCGTTGCTTGATTTCTTCCGGGTTGTCCAGCATGTCCAGTTTGTTCAGAACCAGCCAGCGGGGCTTGTTGTAGAGTTCTGCATCGTACAGACGCAGTTCTTCCACAATGGCCCTGGCATCAGCGACGGCTTTTTCTACCGGATCAACATCCGGGTCAATAGAGGAGACATCAACCAGATGCAGCAGTACCCGGGTGCGGGTAAGGTGGCGCAGGAACAGATGACCCAAGCCGGCTCCTTCCGAAGCGCCTTCAATTAATCCTGGAATGTCGGCCACGACAAAACTGCGGGCGGCCGAGGTTCGCACCACACCCAGATTGGGGTGCAGGGTGGTAAATGGATAATCGGCAATTTTAGGCTTGGCGTTGGATATTTTGGTGATAAGGGTGGATTTGCCGGCATTAGGCATGCCCAGCAAGCCCACATCGGCCAGTACCTTTAGCTCTAGGCGCAGCTTGCGTTGCTCGCCTTCTGCTCCATAAGTAAACTGGCGAGGGGCGCGATTGACACTGGATTTGAAATGCAGGTTGCCCATGCCACCCATGCCACCCGCTGCCAGTGTGACTTGCTCACCGTGACGGTCCAGGTCGAACAACTGTTCACCGGTTTCATGGTCATAGATAACCGTGCCGACGGGAACTCGCAAGGTAATATCGGGGGCCGCCGCACCATATTGGTCGGAGCCGCGACCATTCTCACCGTTTTTGGCACGGTGCAGGCGGGCATAGCGAAAATCGATAAGGGTATTGATGTTGCGGTCGGCAATGGCATAAATGCTGCCACCACGACCACCGTCTCCGCCATCGGGACCACCCTTGGGGATAAATTTTTCACGCCGGAAGCTGGCTGCGCCATTGCCGCCTTTTCCCGCGACTACTTCGATGGTGGCTTCGTCTACGAATTTCATGGTTCGCTTTTTTACTTGTAAATAGTTATTCTAATTCCAAATTGCAAGAACTGCATTTCGGAAGGGGGATAAAAATAAAAATGCCGCTCACTTGATACAGTGAACGGCATTGGCTGTTTTTGAAATTGCGCTTATTCTGCCGCAATAATAGAAACAGTTTGCTTGTTGAGAGCGCCTTTTACAGAGAACTGTACGCTGCCATCAACCAATGCAAATAAAGTGTGGTCTTTGCCGATACCTACGTTTGTTCCGGGGTGGAAACGAGTGCCACGCTGACGAACAATGATGGATCCTGCTGGAATTTCCTGACCACCGTACGCTTTAACACCCAGACGTTTGGATTCTGAGTCGCGGCCGTTGCGGGTTGAGCCGCCGCCTTTCTTTTGTGCCATGATTAGCTCCTGCTGTATTAAGGTAAGTCGAAATTAAGCTGTGATAGCTTCGATTACGATTTGTGTGTAATTTTGGCGATGGCCTTGGTGACGCTGATAGTGCTTGCGACGGCGCATTTTGAAAATTTTCACTTTATCGTGACGACCCTGTGCAAGAACCTTTGCTTTCACCACAGCACCAGCGACAAAAGGAGCACCAATCTTGATTGATTCACCTTCGCCAACTGATAAAACCTGGTCTAGCGAGATTTCTTGCCCAATGTCAGCTGGTATCTGTTCTATCTTAAGTTTTTGACCTTCGGCAACGCGATACTGCTTGCCGCCGGTTTTTATGACCGCGTACATATGGTTTAACCTCAAAAATAATTAAATTTCATAGCAAATATTTTATGCTAAGCCCTGCATTTTAGCCTACATTGTTTTGAAAAGTCAAATAAATCAATTGCTTGATGAATTTAAAGCTGCTTAAGGGGTATGGTTGTGGTTTTCAGGCACGCGCCCAAGTGTTGCCGGTCACAAAACCGCGGTGGATTTCCCGGTAAAGTCCGGGGTGACCAGGGTGTTCCTGGAGTGCGGCGAGCAGTAGTGGTTCTTCAGGGTTGCCGCTGCCCTGGAAATGCGCTTCAAGCAGGTGTAGTAATTGTGAGGCATCAAGGGTTTGCGCAGCAGGTGCCCATGCTTCGGACAGCCAGTACAGCCTAGGCAGGATAAGCCAGCGAATGGAATCGGGTTGGCGGGCAAGGCGGGACAGGAAATGGGGGAGACGCAGCCACCAGCCTTTGTTGTGGGCCGGATTGAGCAAATCCAGCGTGGGCTTTTCAGGGTAAAGATAGCTGTTCCAGTCCTGGTTTTGCAAGGGGTAGAACAGCCATCCTTTCAGGTAAAGACCGGTTTCATCGACGTGCCTGCCCAGTTTGTCGGTAATCTGCTCATGCGTGGAAAGCAGCAACTGGTGATTGAACAGCCGCTGTGTTTTTCTGTATAGCGTATCGTGTAACTGGGTCCCCACAAAACGCGGCAATTCATTGTTGGCTTGCAGGCTGTCAGGCATATTGGGTGCTTCAGCCTGAGGCAGGTAAAGGTAAAGCTTGACAGCCAGTTCCCAATGGTGAATCTTGCCGGTTTGCTTGTCTTGCCAGATGTAATCAACTTCACCAAGTGTTTTGCGGCCTTTTTCATGGGCAAGCGGTGCGACATGAATGGGATGGTGGTGCAGCAAGAGTTGGATACTTGGGCAGTGGTCCAGGCTTAGTTTCAGGAGGTGTTCGGCATAAAGGCCAAGACGCCTGTAATTGGCCTCTGTATGGGTGGCTAATGCCTGTGGGTACTGCTCTTCCTGCTTCATCCATTGCATGATTTGTTGCAGGCAATGGTCGGGAAAGCGGGCGGGCGGGTATGGCGCAGAAAAGCCGGGTGCCAGCAAAGCTTGGGTGTGCAATAACCAGTAAAGGTCGCGCCAGGACTGGCAAGGCAAGGTTTTTTGCCCGGCAGAAAAAAACCGGTTAACGACGGGCGTAACCGGTTTTTGGGAACTGCTCATGAATGCTTATGAGCGATAATCAGCATTGATGCTGACATAATCATGAGAGAAATCGCAGGTATAAACTGTTTCGGCAGCTTCACCGCGGCCCAGTGAAATACGGACCAGAATTTCGGCTTCGGTCATTACGCGTTTACCATCTTCTTCCTGGTATGCCGGAGAGCGGCCGCCATTTTCGGCCACCAGGACATCGCCCAGCCATAAGCGGGTTTTGCTGACATCAAGGTCATCGATGCCGGCGTAACCTACAGCGGCCAGAATGCGGCCCAGGTTCGGATCGGAGGCGTAAAAAGCGGTTTTAACCAGTGGCGAGTGGGCAATCGCATAAGCGACTTTAAGTGCTTCTTCGTTGTCACCGGCGTTTTCAATGCGAATGGTAATGAATTTGGTGGCGCCTTCGGCATCACGCACGATTTTTTGCGCCAGTTCGCATGCCATGTCGGACAGGGTGCTGGCAATGATGTCGTAATGCGTAGAGCTGGTGTTGTTAACCTGTATGCCGCTTTGGCCGGTGGCAACCACAATGAAAGAATCATTGGTGGAGGTGTCGCCGTCAACGGTAATGCGGTTGAAAGAGCGGTTGGCAATTTCAAGGGTCAGCGACTTCAGCAGTTCGGGCTCGATGTCGGCATCGGTGGCCAGAAAACCAAGCATGGTAGCCATATTGGGGCGAATCATGCCGGCGCCTTTGCTGATGCCGGTAAAGGTAACTGTTCTGCCATCAATCTGGATTTGACGGGAGCAGATTTTGGGCAGGGTGTCGGTGGTCATGATGCCATAAGCGGCTTTCATCCATTCGTTTTTACCCAGGGCATTGATGGCTTGCGGCAAGGCGGCAATGATTTTGTCGCTAGGCAGGGGCTCAAGGATCACGCCGGTTGAAAAAGGCAGGATTTGCTCTTCGAGAACCCCCAGTTCTTTGGCCAGGGCTTTGCAAGTGGCATAGGCACGTTCAAGGCCATCGGCACCGGTGCCTGCGTTGGCATTGCCGGTATTGATAAGCAAGGCGCGGATGTCATGACCGGCGTGCAAACGTGATTCGCAGATTTGAACAGGCGCGGCACGGAAACGGTTTTTGGTAAAAACACCCGCTACGGCAGTACCTGGGCTGAATTTGAAAACAGTAAGATCTTTACGGTTTTCTTTTTTGATACCAGCTTCGGTCACACCGATTTCTACGCCTGCGACAGGAAAAATATCTGTTTCTTTGGGAATATGAAGATTGACAGCCATTCTGCTTTTCTGTCCTTGGGGTTATGGAATACCCTTAATAATAACCCTTAAATGACGGGTATGCTGTAAAAAAACGGCATGCACGAAAAAATCTTGGTGAGTGACATTAAAGTTTTGATCCGTGACAAATAGTTCTGCTCTAGCCTTTTTGTGACAATAAGTTCTGCTCTAAAAGACTGTTTTTGTTAAAAGTTAGTGACATTAAAGATCTGTTCTCTTATAGGGGAAGCTAGATCTTGGTGAAACTCGAATAATACTCATATGAGGCTGGGTTTGGTTGTCAAAACAATGAGGAATCTGGATTTAATTGCGGCTTATCAAATAATGAGTAAAAAGAGACTTCAGTGACAATAAGTTTTGTTCCAGAAATGTGAGTTTCATTAAAGTTCTGGTCTAGGAGGTTATTAGTATTAGTATTAGTAATGTTCTATCCAATACTGTCATTGATAGCTTAAAGCTTGTTTTTTTTTACAGCTGCACTCGCCTATAAAGCGTCGAAGCCCAGTTTCCATTGACATCCGAACCTAGGAATACGTAATTTTTGTGTCCAGCTGATAAATAGCAAGTAGTGCCCGTTCTGCAGCATTATTATCGATTTCTCCACCATACATACAGGAGAAATTTAGCATCTATAAAAAAATCAATTGTTTAGGTTGAGATGGTCATAAAAAATCAGGGAAAAGGTCAGAAGGTCTTTCCTAACTTTTATAACCTTTCTCCCCAAATCTTATGACCTTTGGCTATGAAGAGCCATAAATTCACCCAAATTGACGAGGGGTCGACTTACTTCCAGGTAAAAAGGTACGGGAGATGACAAAAGTCATAGGC
>NZ_JBLWIS010000004.1:0-283455 GCF_048381675.1 Advenella sp. RU8 | reverse complement strand
AATTAATGTTTGGGGCCCATCTTTACTATTCACCCATAGGTTTTTTGATTCTTGCAACGAATCTCATCATTCTTTTTCACCTACAGCCATTGACACCTCTTCTATGGATCTGTTTTATTGTTTCCGTTTTTAAGCGAAGCTCCCATCATAGAATTAGAAAAAACAATAATGAAGAAGTTACCCCCATGTATTTTATTATCAGGAAATTTGTAAAGCATTGGGGAATATGGTTTTTTATATTAACAAGTCCCCCAGTTCTTAACTGGATCTATATAAGCAATTTAAACATACCCAATATGGGAGACTTTACTAAACCAATCATCATGGATTTTTTAAAATCGCTCGTATTAAGCATTC
Source organism: Advenella sp. RU8 (assembly GCF_048381675.1). Taxonomy (NCBI): domain Bacteria; kingdom Pseudomonadati; phylum Pseudomonadota; class Betaproteobacteria; order Burkholderiales; family Alcaligenaceae; genus Advenella; species Advenella sp. RU8. The sequence goes on along the minus strand of NZ_JBLWIS010000004.1, from coordinate 283,098 downwards.
CTCTTGGATATTTTTCAATGATTTACTTTAAAGACTCTTGGGATGTATCAAATAAGAAAATTTCTTAACCGAACCCAATGTCCACTCCCACGCAAAAGTGAACTGCCCCAGGCTTAAATCACTTACACCTCAACCATCTGCTTTTTTTTGCCCTGTACGCAAGCTGCTTTCACATCAAGTGGGGTTAGGACAAAATCAAAAGACGACTGCCAAATGGTTTGACCGTTTTCCACACGCTCATAAGGTGCAACCAGCGTATCCTTAACGCCAAATATCGCTTCCCTATTGCTCAATATACCCAAGCGCTTTAAAAATCCTGGCAACAATACGATTTCAGATTTCAAAACGACCTTTAAGCAAATCCTATTCAATTAAGCAATGTGGCAAACCACCAGAAGAAACAATATTCAGCATGTCAGCCGACTAAAGTGCAAAAACAAGCATTCAAATTGGCCTACATTGATTAAATATAAGCATACCAGTAAGTTTAAACTGACCTTGAAGTCGTTAAAACTGGGTTAACGAGGCATTTTATTGCTTGTTAATAAACCAGCTGGGCGGGATCGCATTCAATAGCCAATGCTGTCACATCAGTACGACCCAACTCAAGCCCAAGCACATCATCAAGCAATGAGGTTAATACCAATCCAACACCATTCAGAATGGGTTTCAACAAGTTCAAAACCGGTTTTAACAAAATACACAAAGCACCATTACAACTCACCTCATTTGAGCTTTGGTTAAGGATTGACTGAATTTCCGCACTGTTCGGATCAACCGTCAAAACCTCGTTCTGATGTTGCTTAAACAGTTCAGTAAGATTATGTTTAACACAACTATTCCAGCCTAACAGAGAACTTAACAACCCCGCACAATTCTGAAAATTATTGCCTATCCATGGCACAGCACCCACAATCTCGAGTACTCCGTACGGGATGCTGGTATATGCATGAAATGCTTCCTTAAACGTGCCTGTTTTCCAGGTAGATGCTGGACACGCTTTCAAAACACATGAATAAGGGATAGCATTATCAAAAGTAAAATTTACCTTTAACAAAGCAGGCATATAGCCAGTTTCACTAGGACTTCCACTTCCATTCAATACCAAGTCAGTTACATTCTCGACATTATAAAACCCAGCATTATCTTTACTTTTTTCCAGATAAGACTCTACAAGATCCGGTATAAGAGACGGATTCTCAGTATATGTACCCTCCCAGCCATCCATCGTTGCTGGAGGCCTAAAAAGACCACTCAACAGATTAAGCAATCCTGTTACCACATTATCTACCGTATCACCCAATTGCAATGAATTTGGCTTGGTAGATACAGTCTGACCCACTTCCAAATTTTTAACCAACTCTGGATATTCCAAGGCAGGAATATGCAATTTACCCGATAAAACAGGGGCATGTAACAATTTAATCAACAGTTCTTCCTGTAACCCCTCCTCGCATCCACGCTTGTCAGACATAATTGAATTTTCATCCATTTTTCCAACACATACATTCAAAATCCGTGATGTCACAGATATATCCATGGCAGGCGGATTTCTGAAGCATTGCAGTTTTTCCAACTTTCCTGTCCCAGAAACGATATCCAATGAAATGGGTAAATGAATACGGGTTCCCAAGATATTGCTAACCAGAGGTTTCAACAAACCACCCAGCAATTTATCTGTATCAATATCAAGCCATAAACGAATCTGAGCGCTATGTCCGGTTGTACCAACCGGGCCTATGGCAATCACAGGTGGCTCCACAATAGATAACTTTGCCTTTGCAAGCCCCAATACATTCAACCCTGGCACCTCAAGTGCATGCCCATTGGCACCAATCGCAATCGCCGTTTTCAGGATATCCCCCAGACCCAGTTGGACATCAAGAGCAGCCTCCAACGGATCATCTTTACCTATTCCCAGAAATGCAAATAAACCAGGTTGATTGTCTGCACTACCAATCGGGATTTTTATGTTACCAAGATTCAAATCCAATAACTTTGCCCTTAAAGCATTCAGCTGAACACCCAAAACCGAATCTGTCACTGCATTTACTGATGCATCCAACAAATTCAACAGGGTAATATTGTCTATATCGGCCACTCCATTAGGGGTAAGGGCTCCCAATCCCCCAATCCCTAAATCCACGCCCAACAAATCCAGTAATCCTGCTGGTGTAATTTTGGTATTTGCCAAACCCTCTGAATCCAGTAAAGTCAGGTTATCTACATTAAGACCGACCAACCCCAACAAACCACCCAATAGCGCACTGTTATCAAACCGTAGCAATTGCGAACCCAATTGAAATGCTGCAACTGGTGTACTGCTTTTTGCTATGGCTTCTACAGCAATAACTGCTGACGAGGAAAACGGCATGTAGGGTAATGCATCGTATTTTATGATCGCGTGAATTGCGTTAAATCTTCCATTAACAACGGCCTTTTCAAAATGTCTGGGTGCAGGCAAGTTATGTTGCCAATTGCCGCACTCTACCGTCATTGTTATATTGTCTTCCCACTCTTTTAATCCGTGCCTTTTAAAATTTTCTTTAGCACTTGCCCGCACGGCGGAATCGACATCCTTGCACCCAGCACTTTCAGCTTGTGCATTGCTTAACAACTGCACCCCACTCAGCACTGCCAAATCCACCGTATTCTGCAACTCCCGCTTCATGAAGAAGTAATAGCCAATCTGAACACCGCCCAACAGAATCAACCCGACCAGCAAGGAAACAACAAACGGCAGGATGACAGAGCCCCGCTGTTGGTTGATAGCCTTTTTTTTCATTTAAACACTCCAGAATACCTGCCAATGCCTCATCAAACTTTTGCAAGGGAAAGCGAGCAAGTTTTTTCTTTTTTCTGTTTTAAGCAAAAAATAATAGAACTCAAACTTGCGTTATAAACACATAAGACCGACTTGATCCGAAAACAAACAAACCAAGTCAGTTCACATTAAAACAATTTTTTTATTAGCCATAACACCAGGAACGATATTTACACAGATCTCAATAAACCAATTGGGCAGGATCACACTCTATATCCAGGGCTTTAACTTCTGTACGCCCCAGTTCAAGCCCAAGAAAATCAGCCAGAATGCCTGATAAAACGCCGCCCAATCCATCAAGAACCGGTTTCAATAAAATCATTACCGGTTTGATCAAAATACACAACGCACCGTTACAACTGACGTCTTCTGGATCCCCATTCAGCATGGCCTGCATTTCTTCTGACCCCATTGGTACAACATAAGCAGGATGCTGCGCCATCAGCTGCAACAAATTATGCTTAACACAATTGTTCCAGCTTAATAATGAACTTAACAGTCCCGCACAATTCTGAAAATCATTGCCCATCCACGGCAAGCCGACGATATTAAGCAAACCATATGGCACGCTGGTATAAGCATGCAAAGCCTCTGAAAAACTACCTGTTTTCCATAAAGATGGATCACACACGTACAAAACACACGTTGTTGGAATTGCGTCATCAAAAACAAAATTCTCGGTCAGCAACGGTGGCAAATACGCCTCTTCTCCCGGATTTCCACTTCCATCAAGCACTAAATTAGTTATATTATCTACGTTATAAAATCCATTAACCTTGCTGTACTCCAGATAAGACTCCACCATCTTTTCCCGCAAACTATCTGTTGAGGACTCGGTAAAAAGATCCCCTAGTAAATTAAGCAATCGCGTTATCAAGCTATCAATAGTAGTTCCCAGCGCAAGACTATTAGGTTCGGTAGCACGTACGGGTTGCTCACCCACCTCAATATTTTTCAGCGTTTGCTTATCTGTTAACAGCGGCAGATGTATCTTGCGAGCGATCGTTTCCACGCCAAACAATTCAAACATAACGGTGTCTGTCAGAAAAGTCTCACAACCCGCCTTGTTCGACATAATATTTTCTTCTGTCATACCACCAATACATACATTCATGATTTTTGATTCAACAAGAACATCAATGCTATGTGGATTCCTGGTGCATTGCAGCGTTTCCAATTTGCCAGTGCCTGAAACAACATCCAGGGCTATGGGCAAATGCAGATAGGTACCCAATGCATCCAACAACGGACCCAACACCGGAATATTCCTGGTATCTATATCCAGCCATAACCGCACCTGGGCATTATGGGCACTTGTACCAACGGGTCCAATCGCAATTGTAGGCGGGCTCACAACGAATAATTCAGCCGTTATCAATTGATTTGCCAATTCTATCCTTGTGCCTTCCAGGGCATGTTTGTTATAAGCAATGCCAATGGCGGTTTTCAGAAGATCACCCAGGCCGAGCTCTACGCCCAAGGCCGGCCCCAGCAAATCATCTCCTTTGCCAACACCTAAAAAAGCAAATAAACCGGACTGCCCTTGACTACTGCCCAAAGGAATATCCAAATGACCCAGATTGAGGCTCACCAAAGTACTTTTTAAGGCCTCTAATCCCACTTTCAAAGGTGAATCACCCACCACCTCAAGAGAAACACCAATCAGGTCCAACAAGGTCACATTCTCAAGACCCAACACATCATTCGGGGTTAAGGCAGACAAATCATCAACTTCAAGTTCCAGGCCTAACGCCTCAAGCAAACCTGCTGGAGTAATCTTGGCATTAGCCAAACCACTAGAGTCCAGCAAAGTCAAGTTATCAACGCTTAATCCCACTTCTCCCAATAAACTCCCCAGAGGAGCCTCGCTATCAAAATCCAGCAATTGCGCCCCTACCTGAAAAGCGGCAACCGGTTCCCTGCTTTTGGCAATGGCTTCCACGGCAATATCTGCCGCTGAAGAAAATGGCACAAACGGTAATACGTTATGTTTTATGGTTACATGCAGGGCATTATATTTATCATTAACGGCTTGAGCGACAAAGTGCCTAGTACCTACTATATCCTCATCCCAAGTACCACAAGTCACCAATAATTGTTCATCTGTGAGCGTTCCATGGCGTTCAAAGTTTTTTCTGGCACTGGCCTTGCCGGCAACCTGCGCTTTGACGCAGTCCTCAGTGGAATTTTCACCATCGCTTAACAACTGCACGCCGCTAAGTGCGGCCATATCTGCCGCATTCTGCATTTCAAGCTTCATGTAAAAGTAATAGCCCAACTGGACAGCACCCAGAAGTATAAAACCCACCAGCATTGAAAAGGCAACCGGCAAAATGATTGAACCACGCATTTTTCTAACAGCTGATTTTTTCATCTACATACTCCGGGAAAGCGGCATGCGAACAGGAAACATCACGAAGCGATACTTGAAGCTGATCCGGTTTCCTGCAAAACAGGAGACTGATCATGCAAACAGGCAATCAGATCAGTTACTCGGGTCTTCAATTTTTTCTTCAAACCATTCCGGAATGGCATGATTGAAACTGTTCAGGTAGCGGTCCCAGGCAATAGTGGCGGTGGCGCCCAGCATCGTGTGGGGTGTACCCGGCCGGTTGGCATCGGCCTGCATGGCTAACAGTGACCGAGTGGTTTTACCCAAGGGCTCGGGAGGGACATATTTGTACAAAGAAGTATCTTCGGCAAAACTGCGTGACTCAGGGAAAGCATGGGTTTTCTTGCTGGCAGAAGGAAAATGAGGATTCACACCAGTACCAGGCACATCCAGTGGAGCGGTAACCGCCCCTTGTGCCATGACCAACCCCGGCAAGCATAAAGCGGTAAAAAGCACCGCACGAAAATTCAATAAACTCATGGTTATAAACCCTTAAAAATAACTTGATTACTTCCGTTTAAGAATGAAATCACCACCAACAATTGAAACCTCATCAAGAATGGCGCGATCAATAGCACTGGATTGTGCCCTTGGTTTTGAGGAAGGAATAGCTTGTGACAATGCTTTTGATGACGCTTTTTCCGATGCTGCCTGTGCCTTGACGGCCAAACGTTTTGCTTCGGCTTGTTGTTGGGCTACTTCGGCCAGACGTTTCTCTTCGGCCTGCTGTTGCGCCAGTTCGGCCAGGCGTTTCTCTTCGGCTTGCTGTTGGGCCACTTCGGCCAGACGTTTCTCTTCGGCCTGTTGTTGCGCCAGTTCGGCCAGACGTTTTTCTTCCGCCTGCTGTTGGGCTAGTTCGGCCAGGCGTTTTTCTTCAGCCTGCTGTTGCGCCAGTTCGGCCAGGCGTTTTTCTTCAGACTGCTGTTGGGCTACTTCGGCCAGGCGTTTTTCTTCAGCCTGCTGTTGGGCTACTTCGGCCAGGCGTTTTTCTTCAGCCTGCTGTTGGGCTACTTCGGCCAGGCGTTTTTCTTCAGCCTGCTGTTGTGCCACTTCGGCCAAGCGCTTTTCCTCAGCTTGCTGTTGCGCCAATTCTGCCTGGCGTTTTTGTTCGGCTTGCTGTTGGGCCACTTCAGCCAAACGTTTCTCTTCAGCCTGCTGTTGGGCTACTTCGGCCAGACGCTTCTCTTCAGCCTGTTGTTGCGCCAGTTCAGCCTGACGTTTTTCTTCCGCTTGCTGCTTAGCCACTTCGGCCAAACGCTTCTCTTCAGCTTGCTGTTGATCCACAGGAGGCCAAACAAATTCGGGTTGCATCATCGCAATCGGGTCATTGCTAGGCGGCGCCATTGGCAAGGGCTGCTCGTTACCTCGAACCAATTGTTGTGGCTGCTGCTGTGGGGCTGCTCGTGCAGGCTCGGTCGCCCGAGCAGCCTGCGGCTCTACATTAACCAGTTGTGGTTCAGGCTCAGGCTGGATTTGGGCATGCGGTTGTGCATCAGGCCGGGGCTGGATATCAGCTGGCAATGGTGCACTGGCTGGCAACTGCAACTCAAACGACTGCTGTGGACTGTTTTGTGCCAGATTGGAGCGTGAAGCCGATGCTATATCGTCCTGTTTTTTTTTAACCTCTTCAGAAGAAGCCCTAAGATTATCTACTCCCCTGACCACGTTATCGTCTTCACGGGATTGCGTGCTGTTGGATGCCTGCACAGGTACGGGTGGCAAGCGACGCACCTGATCGGCAATCGCATAAATTTGCTGACGGGCCTGTGGACTCAGGTTGGCGGTTTGCATCACCTGCTCGGCAGCCGGCGTAGCGCCTCGCACCAACAGGTAAAGGGCCATATTGCTTAACACTTTAGGGTTTTGTGGCATTAATTCGGCAGCCTTGCCGATAGGAATACGGGCGCCTTCAAGATCCCCCATACGCATTCTGGCATAGGCAAGATCACTAAGAATAACCGCGTCAGCCGGGGCGGCTAACGAAGCATTTTCCAGGTTTTTGGCGGCTTCGGCAAAGTCACCACGTTGACCAGCCATCAAGCCAAGCCCGTGCCAGGCCTGGGCCTTTTGCCGGGTTTTGGTCAGGCGGCGGTAAATTTCCTCGCTTTGCGCAATTTGGTCTGTTTTTCTCAGGGCTTCGGCACGCAAAATTTCCACATCAGGAGACTTGCCATATTTGACATCAAACTCATCAATAAACGCCAAAGAAGCGAAATAACGCCCCTGGTCCTGGGCTTCCTTGATGGTCATGATCAGCAATTGTTCTTTTTCTGGCGCTTTCTTGCGCGCGTCATCCATTTCCTGACGCTGAATCATGGCCTGTTCTTGCTGCTGGTCTTCCATCAGCCGCCAGGCCGAATCCGAAGAGCTGTTCACACATCCTGCCAATACACTTGCACATGCAATCGCTGTTGCTTTCTTCACCAATTTCATAACTTTCAACCACCTCCCATTCGAGATAATCCGCGGAACACGGCAATAAAGCCAGAGCCTGCGGTCACAATCATTAACGCTGGCAGCAAGGTCAATACCATGACTCCTGTCATCTTGACCGTCAGCTTGCCAATTTTTTCTTTCAATCCAGCGCGGCGCTGTTCGCGCAGGCGCTCACTAAAACGTTGTAGGGGTTCCTGTACGGCACCACCATGCTTGTCTACTTGCGCAATCAGATGACAAATGGCGCTAAGATCATCATTATCCAGGCCATTGATCATGCGTTCCATTGACTGTTCGCGCGGCAAGCCACGATTATACTGCTCTACCGCAACCTCCAGCTCCAGACTAAGGACAGGAAAAACCGCCTTGAAATCCTTAACAATAATATAAAGGCTCTGGTCCATTGACATGCCTACGCCCTGCAACAAGCGCAACAGGTCCACCAACAGTGGCAATTCATCATCAACGGCTTTCTTGCGATTATTGACCCGGCTCATCAAGATCCATTTAGGCAACATCCAGCCCAGCGCAAAGCCAAAGAAAATGGAAAGGGCATAGGTCATTAAATGACCACCCATGATTTTTATAGGGCCCGTCACAAACAGTAAAATGACCGGTAAGCCAATGCATAAAACAGCCCGGGCAAATGAAAACAATGCCTTTGCCTTACCATAGTCTTCAAAACCGCCCAATTCCAGGTAAGCCTTGTCTTCTTCGGCCAGCAAGACATCACCAAAACGGCCCTGACCCCATCGCGAACCCAGTTCCGCCGCCTTAACCACGGCATTTTCCAGACGCTGGTGTTCATGGCCAACCGTCTCTTGCTCACCGGGAAAAGCCAATGTACTGGCCCGCGCCCGTTTATTCAGTACCTCATCGATCTGGTCTTTACTTTTTTCCTGACGCACCATGGTTTCAATCAGGTAGACGGCCACCACCAAAGCCGCGATTGCCAACAGCACCAAGGCACCTGCCTGCAGGCCTGAAGGGGTAATATAACTTGTTAAATCCGGCATTTCATTTCCCCCTGCTACACAGACTTGGCCAAACGATACAGCCAATAGGAACCGGATATCTGCAACACCACAGCGCCCACCAGCATGACCTGGCCAACCGGGTCTTCCCACATGCCCATAAACAATTCATTGTTGAAAACCAGAATGAAACACGCCAAGCCTACCGGCAACAGGGCCAGCACCCAAGCCGACAGGCGCAACTCGGCCGACATGGCCTTCATTTCCGCACGGGCTTGTTCAATATCACGCATGAACGCCGACATCCGCTCTAGTACCTGGTCACTGCGCCCCCCATATTTAAGGGCGACACCCATGACGGAAGCCAGCAGATACAATTCATGCAAACCGTACTGGCGCGCCACATAATGCAAAGCCACATCAATCTCTTTACCCGAACGGTTCAGACTGACCGTTTTATCTATCACATCACGCAGAGGCAAATCAGTACCTGCCACCGCATTATGGAAAGCGGCACCCATGCTGTTACCAATCGTCATCATGCGAACCACCCGATCCAGAAAATCAGGCAACTGACGCACAATGTCCTTGCGAAGCCGTTCACCCTTGAGCCATAAATGGAATAAAGAAATGGCAATCATTAGAACAAATGCCGCACCGGCAGCAATGGTACCGCCAAAGAGCCCGGCCAGTATGGCTGGTATCAGAACGACCAGCCAGAACAAGACATAAAACCGGGTGGTTGGTACCACACCGGCACGCAATAAAAACTCATTCCAGTTTCGTGGGCCACCTTTCCAGACTTTACGCTGGCGCATGGCCTCCTCTTCTGCGGCATCTTCCTGTCCCAGACGTCGCTCAAGTTGTTCCAGCATGAACTGGTCTTTGGCTTTTCGATTACTTTGCTGGCTGGCACCCTGCCACAATACGACAGCCAATACCACCAGTACCAAGGCCATCAGGGCCAGTAAAACCACACTGTTCATTAACGCCTCCTGCTCCAGAAACCTGCGCTGGTAGCGGAATCACGTGGTATTGCCTGGGCAACAACGGGTGCCGACTTGATAACCGTTTCACGCATCTTGCCTTTATGAGCTTCCAGTTTACTGCAATGCGGCAAAATACCCATACTCACCCATTGATCGGTTTCTTCCCCATCCGGACCGGTAACGGACTCATAGCGATAAAGCTCCTGGGTAGTAATAATACCGTCACTCATGCCAATCACTTCGGTAATTGACAGAATCCGCCGCTTGCCGTTAGGAAGGCGCCCAATCTGGATGATAAAGTCCAAAGCCCCAGAAATCTGGCGACGCAAACTTTCTTCACTACCATGAAAACCGGCAAACCCGGCCAGCATTTCCATGCGATACAAGCATTCGCGAGGAGAACTGGCGTGAATGGTTGCCATAGAGCCTTCATGCCCTGTATTCATGGCCTGCAGCATGTCAATGACCTCTGAACCACGCACCTCACCAACGATGATACGGTCGGGACGCATCCGCAAGCTGTTGCGGATCAGGTCCCGGATAGCCACCTCGCCACTGCCGTCATAACCGGCCTGGCGCGACTCAAGCCGAACCACATGCTCATGGTTCAGCGACATTTCAGCGGTATCCTCAATCGTGATGATACGTTCCCGAGGACCAATAAAAAACGCCAGCGCATTCAGCATGGATGTCTTGCCCGAACTGGTGCCACCGGAAATCAGGATATTACAGCGCGAAGCAACCGCTGCTTCCAGCAATTGATAAATTTCCTCATTAAAAGTCCCAAACTTCATGAGATCTTCGGGCTTGAGCGGATCTTTACGGAATTTACGGATAGATACCAGCGGACCGTCCAGCGACAGCGGGCCAATCACCACGTTCAAACGAGCGCCATCAGGCAAGCGGGCATCCACCATCGGGGTAGATTCATCCAGCCGCCGTCCCAACGGCGCCAAAATGCGGCGCACAATGCGCATCACATGCTGGTTGTCGGTAAACAGGGCCGGCTCACGTTCCAGAACCCCCCGGCGCGACACAAACACATTGTCGTAGCCATTGATCAGGATATCCTCAACCGCAGGGTCGCTTAACAAATCCTCCAGCGGGCCCAGGCCAACCAGTTCCTTGGTAAGCGCATCGGCAATTTCACGGATCTCGGTTTCATTGACGGCAAACCGGCGAGTCCGTACAAACGAATTGACTTCGCTCTCAACAAAGGTCCTGATTGCATCAGGATTCCAGCGGGCAAACTCGGTACCCATTTCTTCAATGCGTGTCAGCAAATGCTCAAACGCATGGTTCTTCACTTCCTGAAAACGACCACTATCAATGAATCCGTCTTCGCCAAATCTGATGGGTGTCCTTATCATTATTCAGATCTCCTACCGCGCTGATCCAGAACGGCCATCCCGTCCAAAGAATGAAGTCAGCCATCCTGATTTCTGTGCCTGCGGCCGCTCTTTGCCGGCAGCCGACTCAACCAGTGTGTTAGCCAAAGCACGCAAGGCCTTGATATATGGATCTTTGGGTGCATCCTGATGCAACAGGTGCCCCTGACTGGTGCTTTTCATGATGGCCAGCATACGGTCTGGCAACGTCCCTTTCAATTTCAATCCAAAACGCTCTGCTATCTGTTCAGCACTCATGCCATATTGAAGATCGTAGCGATTGACCACTAGGGAAAGTTCAGTGGATGAAACGCCATCCTGCTCAAATTCTTTGATCATATCTGCCAGGGATACCAGCGCGGCAATGCTCTGATCGGTCACCAACCAGGTTTCATCAGCCAGGCGAACCAGTCCGGCAATAAAGGCCGGATTGGGCATGCCGCCCACATCAACCACTATTGCACCAAAATGATCACGCAGGCGCTCAACCAGAAAAAGGGAGTCGGCATGGGAAACACTATTCAACTGATCCAGGTCTCGAGGCAACGCAATCACACTCAGCCCGTTACTGTCATGCGCCATCGCCGACATCAGCATGGTTCTATCCAGGCGGCGCAAGTTGCGTGCTCCTTCCACAAAATCAAAACTGCCATTAAGGTTCAGGTATAACATGCCATCGGCCACCGGCAGACCCAAGTCCAACAGGCAAGTCCGATCATGCAGGGAAACCATACCAGCATCCGACCGGCTTTCGTCAGGCTTACCCCCGGTCTGCAAACGGGCATTGCGCTCGACATTTTGCATTTCCTGCAACAGGCTGGCCAAATGCACCGACAGCAGGGTTGCCCCCATTCCGGTTCGCACTCCCAAAATCAACACATTACGATAACGGGTATCGTCCTCTTTGCCATAGCTAAACCGCTTTGACAGGCGTTTGACCGTATCACGCACTTCCTCTGGATTATCGAGGTCTACAAAATCTTTCACGCCGGCACGTAATGCTGCCACGGCAGCACCCGGTGAACTCAGGCGTCCAACGGCAACGCTAGGCATGTCGGGTTTATGACGATTAAGCAAACGGGCCATGTCAATGGAACGGGCCAGTTTTTCATTATTCGCGTCATCAGGCACAAAGTCCAAAAACACCATATTGACCAAACTGTCATCCAGGTGACGGGTCAGGATATCAGGGGCAGGTTGCTCATGGATGAGCGTGCCCATAGCCTCCAGCGAGTCTGCCAGTTTCTTGGCTAGCTCGGTGTCTGAGGAAAAAAACACATACCGGTTACGCTTAAGCAAAATCTACTGCTCCGGAAAGATAAATAATATCTGTTTTAGCGGGAAAACCCGGGCATTTGCTCGCCCGATGCCGGCCCGACCAAATAATAGCCCCAGGCAGTTCCCACCTCGTTGAGGTTTTCTTTGCCCTGGCCGGGCAGAGGCAACTCGGTACCTTTGGCAATTGGCTTGATAAGACGTGGCGTAACCACAATTACCAGCTCCCGTTCATCTTGTGAATATGACACATTGCGGAAGAAAGAACCGATAATCGGCAAATCACTTAGAAAGGGCATTTTACTGACATTAGCCATCGTTTGGCGGGAAACCAGTCCGCTGATGATATAACTTTCGCCATCGCCCATTTCAACCGTAGTATCAGCCTTGCGCACGCGCAGGGCTGGCATCAATGTCGTCTGGTCACCGCTAACAACCGGAATCGCGTTGGCATAATCCAGCTCACTGGATTCAGGGGCTACTTTTAGCGCTATGCGCTGGGGAGACAGCACGGTTGGCGTTACCGTAAGACCAATACCAAATGGCTTATAAGAAACCGTTTGGGTACCCAGGCCACCAGCCTCGGGCACGGGAATTTCCCCACCGGCACGGAAGCTGGCACTTTGCCCGGACAAAGCCACCAAGGTAGGTTCAGCCAAGGTACGGGCCATGCCGTTTTGTTCGAGCAGCTGTAATTTAAAACCGAAATTTCGGGAATCAAAAAACAAAGAGAACCCGCTAGTCCCCAGACCGGCAGGCATCATATTGGTAGCTACCCCCCATGTACCAGAGCCCCCGGCACGGGCAGTACCCGTATTCCAGTCAATGCCCACGTCTTTCATCACACTACGAGACAGCTCCACCACTTTTACCTCTACCTGCACCATGCCACTGGTATTTATGACAGAGGTATCAATTATTTTGTCCGAAGCACCAGTAGCCCGGGCAGCTGCAGTTGAGCGCTGATGCTCAACCATATTGGACGCCTTGCCCGTTACCACTGCCTGCCCACCAGTAGCACGCACCGGTGCTTCCAGCCGCTTGGCCGATTCAAGCGCACGTTGCTCGCCAGACACCACGCTAACCTGCCAGCGTTTGGGTTCTGGGTCTTCATCAACCCAAACCTGTACATCCGTAACGCCCGGTTTTTTGGCCACCAGTAAAATATCACCCACACCGTCTTCAAGCGGCAAAATCTGCACATCCACGACATCGGGGTTACCTACGGCAATACGTGCAGGAGAGCCATTCACCTTGAGCATGCGCTGCGTATCCACCACCATGCCCAAACCACCAGGACGGGTAAAACCAGCTGACTGTGCCATGACCGGTGACACTGAAATAAACGCCAGCCCCATGGCTGTGGCCGTCAGCACCTGCGTGGCATTCCTGTTAAAGGCGGAAAAAATCTGATTCACTGAAAATTTCATTATTAAACCCATTCAACCCTAGTACTTGACGTTTTCAATTTGCGTGCCACGAATAATTTGCACGGTCTTGCCCGAGTTGCCCTGTTTGACCACGGGTGCATCAGGTGTATCTTCTGTTTCCTGCTTTTCACCGGAAAGATCAGGCAAACTCATGCCTGCGTAGGCCATATTGCCAGCATCATCCAGTGCGGCCAACTGTTCAGGCGTTAAATCTGGCTTACCTTTCAACACAGGCTCGGGCTCAGGAAACAAATCAAGATCAGGCAAGTTTTCATCTTTTGGAGCACGCAAGGCCAGCTGCAATTTACCATTACGAGTGGCCAGCAACAGTTTGTTGACTTCTTCAAGATCTACCGCCAGCATCGCAATACGTGCCGGGGTTGCGCGGGTACGTTGCCTGTCGTCATTAGCCGGTGGCGTTGCGGGGCCATCCACCGTATTGTCGCCATAAGCCAGCACCCTTACCTGGGGCAGCAGCAAGCGGGACTGTGCGCCTACATCGCCCTTGCTATTAAGGGTAAAAAACACATCCACAATATCACCCGGTGCCACCAGGTTGCCAGCACCCACAATTTCATCCACAGGAATGGTAATGGCACGCTGCCCTTCACTCAGGTAAGACGCAATTCCCATGGCCAACAGGCCCTTGGTTATGGGTTCTTCGGCAGCAATATCAAAGCGTACCACCTTGCCAACCAGGTCTTCTTTTTTACCGAAACCATTACCAGGAATGCTGGGCCACTGGTCTTCTTTCAGCATGTCAGCCTGGATAACCTGACCTGCCAGGATATCCTTGGCAGCCAAAATCACGGCCTGGGTAGGCTTGCTGGCCACCACTGGCTGCGCTGCCTGCTGAACCACCACAACCGGTTCTGGCTTGGGTGCAATAGACATTTTATAGGCAAAAAAGCCCAACACTGCAGCCAGCAAAACCAGCCCCACTGCAACGATTTTGGTAAAGTTACTCATGAAAAATCAAGCTCCTGGTAAATCTGTAATTTGTACAACCGAGGTTGCCGAGATCGTTTCTGGCATCCATGCATTAGGTTCATTGCTAAAAAGCCCACCCAGTGACTGCACCAGATTAACAAGGGGCAGGCCAGACACGGTCACTGTTAGCGTTAACTGCAAACATTGATGATTGGCATCCCAAGTGCAAGGGGTTTTCTGGGCAGGGATACTACAAACGACCTTACTGGCAGGCAAGCCGCGTAAAACCAGATCAGCGGACACCATGGACTGCGCATGATTACAGGCATCTTGCCGGAAATTGGGATTACCTAAAATACTTTGCTGCAAAGCCACACGGGTACTGTCACCGGCAATATGGGATATTTTTTGCTGTGTCCACATCAGCATGCCGTAGCTAACAATGGCAAAGCAAATAAGCAACAACATGGTAATAACCAGGGCAAACTCTATTGCCGCGACCCCTTCCTGCCGTTTTTTTACATTCAATCGCAAACCGTTAACCCCCTGCCGAACGGTCAAGCGCAATACCCAAATCTACCGAAGCACGGCCTTCAAGTACCGCAGGAACCGCCACGCTCATAATAGAGGACGGGCCCAAATAAGGAATCATGGGCGAATCTTGGTAAGGGTAATGAATGACGATTTCAAGCTTGTCAGGATCGTCAAGCTGACATAATTTATCGCCTTCAGCAAGATTTTGGCTTGCCAATGGACTTTCAGGATCGCCACTGCATACGGCAATTTTCAATTTATTACCACCTGCCATCCGGTCAACCCAATCAACATGATCTTTAGCAGCCACCATGGCACGGTTGGCACGGGCAGAAAGGGTGACTGCCGACTCGCCAGCCTGCCACTGTAAACCTGCACGTGCACCGGTTTCAGCCGCAAAATTAAGCGATTGTTGGGCGGCAAAAATCAGCCCATAGGTAATCATGCCATACAGCACCAGAAAAAAAATGATGAAAACAAAAGCAAACTCGACCGCATAGACACCTTTCTGACGCTGACTGGCAGAAACAACAAAAGACGCCTTACGCGTCTTTATCAATGTGCTGCTTTCAGAACCACGCATGCCCACTCCAGTGATACGATACCGCCCATGCCAATGCCGTTATGCCCAGCCAGGCCCCATAAGGAACCCCTCTTCTTTTTTCCTTGCTTTCCTGCCACCAGTTTGCCCGTGCCGGTAGCCAGCCTTGTGCCAATACCATCGCCACTGCGTGCAAACCGGTTAATACCGTTGCCACTAACACTACTTGCCATAAGCCTGCAAAACCCAGCAGAAAACCCAGTGTGGCGATGAATTTTACATCGCCAGCACCAACCAGTTTCAAGCTCCAGAGCGGAAAGAAAACCAGCAGGCCCATTAAAAAACCGGAAACAGACTGGCGCCAGCTTAGGCTGGTTGGTAACGCCAAAACTTCTGGAACAAACGTATTTGCCAACAAAAAACCTGCATGCACAAGCAACGCAACCAGTAGTAACTGATTGCTTATTATGCGTTTCCTGAAATCACCTACGATGACCAGCAGGCAAAAAAAAGCGAAGAGAGCGAGCCAGATGCTGGATGACATGGTTGTATTTAAAGAAATGCCCCGAGAGGGGGCACATTGCTTTTGGAAAGAAAAGGGAACTTTAGGCTCCCTTTTCTAACGGATTAGATTAATTATGACCCACCGTTCACTTCAACACTGTTAAGCTCATTACTAATTTTTCCGAAAAGAGTACTAATATTCCCACCCAAAGCAGTAAGCGCACCAATAATCGCCACCGCAATCAAACCCGCAATCAACGCATACTCAATAGCCGTTGCACCTTCTTCATCTTTCCAAAATGCCATTAATTGATCTTTCATTTTTAAATCCTCCATGGATTAAATAGTTATGAAACGGCAAAGCGCTCAATCAAAACAAAAATCTTAGAAATAAAACATAAGAGAGCCCTGTAAATAGGTAGAAACACTCATGTTTCCTAAAATCTACAACTAATAACCTAATGTAACATAAAACATTGTTTATTCGAACCCATTTTACAAAGCAAGTTATTGTTAATCTGATATTAACAAGCATATCCAGTTGTTTTTTAGCAATATTTTGAACTATAGTGTCGTTTAAAATACACAAATTTATACTATTTAATTTTCAAAAGATACTTTTGTTTTACATCCAAGCCCTAAATTACCATTTTCCTTATGCCCCTTAAGCACCTCTTGTCTGCAGTCACGCCCTCTTCCCAAAAAATAGCCATTATCCTGCCGGCCCATAACGAAGAAAAAACCGTTGCGGCTACAGTTCAGGCTTTTCAACAGGTGCTACCAAATTGTGAAGTAGTTGTGTGTGACAATGCCTCTACCGACCAAACCGCCTGTATCGCGCGTAAGGCGGGAGCACGTGTTATTCATGAACCACTAAAAGGCAAAGGCAATGCCGTCCGGCGTTTGCTGGCTACCGTTAACGCCGATATTTATATCCTGGCTGATGCAGACCAAACTTACGATGCCAAAAGTGCCCCCACCATGATCGCTTTACTGGAACAAGCGCATCTGGATATGGTCACAGGCATTCGCCAGCATACAGAAAGTCATTCTTACCGTTCTGGTCACTTATGGGGCAATGCCTTGTTTAACCGTCTTTTCGGGCGATTGTTCAAAACACCCACCCAGGATATTTTTTCGGGTTACCGGGTTTTTACCCGCCGTTTTGCCAGTATCCTGCCCATTCAGTCTTCGGGTTTTGAAATTGAAACAGAAATGACGGCCATTGCCAGTATTCTTAAAATTTCTACTGGTGAGTTTCCGGTACACTATGCCCCGCGCCCAGCTGGCAGCACCAGCAAATTGCGGACCTGGTCTGACGGTTTTAAAATATTAAAATCTTTTTTCAGGTTATTCCGTCATTTTTACCCGGCCCATTTTTACGGGGCAGTGGCTGGCCTAACCGCCTTGCTTAGCTTATGGCTGGGTATACCTGTTATTGTTGAATTCATGCAAACCGGCCTTGTACCCCGCATTCCTACCGCCATACTGGCCAGTAGCCTGGGCATGATTGCTTTTGTTATTTTTACTACGGGCATTATTCTGGAAGCCATAGCCAGAAACCGCATAGAACAAAGAAAACTGTTTTTCCTGGCATCCGGATACAAAGAATGAAATTTTCTTTATTTCGCTCCCGAAACGGGGTTTTTATTTTGGCCATTGTATTCATGGCACTTGCCTTGTTTCGGTCTACCTATACCCAGTTTAGCGATGTGGCTGCCGGGCAATTTTCAAATCCGGACAGTTATTACAAGCTGGTGCTGTTGGAAGGCTATGCGCAGGGCGAGCCCATCAATTTCAACCCTCGCGATAATGTGCCAAATGGCAACTGGATTCACTGGTCTTTGCCACATAGCTGGACGGTATGGCAACTGCACAAGGTTTTTGCCCTGTTTGGCCTGGATACCCAAAGCGCACTAATCTGGGCCGGAGCCAGCCTGACCCTGTTAAGCATGTTGCTATTAACAGCACTGGTAGCAGGCACTATTTTAAGCATTGGCACCTACAAAGCCACTTTGGCAACCGCACTGTTAATGGCCAGCAACCTGCCCTTGGCGGGTTATGGGCAGCTACAACAAATTACCCACCATATTTTCATGCTGGTGCCCATTGCGGGTGCTGCCCTGTGTGTTATACGTTCCATTCAAACTCCCAATATTGCCAGAGATTTTTTTGCCGGGCTATTGGCTGGGCTGGCTTTATGGATATCGCCAGAAACCATGCCACTGGTGGTTATTATGGTAGTGTTGCGCATGGCTATTCGCCTGCAGTTTCCTGAAACCGGCAAATTGTGGCTCATGGCAGCCGGGCTAACAGGAATGGTATTGCTGGCTTGGCTGATAGACCCGCCAGCGCCCACTTTTTCTGCCTGGTCGCTAGACCATATCAGCCTGGCCTGGTTATTGTTTGTTGGCCTTACTGCATTTGTCATGCTGGTTGCCGATTATGTGACTACCCATGATATGGTTTTGCCAAAAGCATTTGCCTGGGTGGCCGTAACAGGTTTGGTGGTAGGTGCCGTATGGCTGTTGCTAACGCCCGGTGCCACCGCAGGCGCCAGTGGTTTGTTGCCCGATGAATTAAAAGCGGTTTGGTGGAATCAGATTCAGGAGCTTAAACCCGCCAGCAGTTCCCCGGAAAAAATGATTGCATGGTTAACCACGCCAATTGTGGCTGGATTGCTAGCACTTTATTGGGCATGGCGTAAACGGTTGTTGTGGCTGGGTGTTTTGGGTATGGGCGCCCTGCTTTATGCCTTGCTGGGTGGCCTGCATGTGCGTATGGGTGCAGCGGGTGCCTTGGTTTCTGCCTTGGCTTTTGGTTTGTCTATCAGTTATTTGCCTGTGTTTGCCAACGAAGAGGCACGTCATTCTTTCAAGGCGCAAATGGGTGGGGTGTTGTTGGTGTTATTAGGGCCATTGCAATTGTTTGCCGTTATTGGTGTTGTGTTGCTGAACAATGATAGCGATATTCTTAATGCAAACAAAGATAAAAAAAATGCGTGTTCCATTCAGGATATTGCCCCGCAATTAAATGCCTTGCCTGCTTCCGTTATTCTTACCACCAGCAGTGCGGCTTCTGAATTGCTGTATCGTACCCATCATAAGGTGATTGCGGGTAATTATCATCATAATGTGGAGGGGTTGCTGGATGTGCATAGGGCGTTGCTGGATACGGAACCTTGGGACACTGCCAAAGGGGTTATTGAAAAACGGAACGTTGGATATATTCTTGTTTGCCAGTCTGGCAATGATGTCGTAACGGATAAGCCACGCTCTGCGGTTTTTTATAATTGGCTAGCTGGTTCAAATAGCATACCTGATATTAGTCCAATAACATTAAGCCAGGAAAGCGATGGTCGTTGGCTTTTATTCAAAGCCACTCAACAATAAAAATCCTGAATTAGTTATGAATCAGAATAATCTATTAAAACTGTCAGCAGCTCTATTTTTTTTACTAGGCATTTCCCTTGCTTTTTTTAATATTTGGCAACCCTATTCCTATTGGTGGGATGAACTCTACTCAGTAACAGCATCATCACTTCCGATGGAAGAAATGTTTTCCAAATTTATTATGAAAGATGTTCACCCCCCACTTTATCAAATGATTTTAAGTTTCTGGATTAATCTTTTCGGAACATCAGAGTTTGCTACACGATCGTTAAGCCTTTTATTTTCTTTACTGGCAATTTCATTTTTTTCATATTGGGCTTTAAAAAATATACCACTTGGTTTGTCAACAGTTGCAATAGTGATATTTTCAACCAGCTTCCTGTTTTCATTCTATGCCCAAGAAACCCGCTCTTATGCAATGATGTTGTTCCTGTCAACATTACTTACTATTGCCACTTTAAAATTTTTAACAAAAAACAGTTCGTTGATATTTGCACTCTTGATTTCAACTCTTTCATTATTACTGTCATTAACTCATTATTTTGGCTTTATCTTCTCAGGTCTGGTTCTTTTATACTTATTTATAACAATAAAACCACTTAAATTTAGAGTTAATTTTTTCCTCGCAGGTTTAACAACTCTAGTGTGGCCTATAGTTCATTTTTTATTAGGTAACTTATCATCTAAAACAGGAGGCGATTTTTGGATAAAATCAGAAGGAGTTCAAACAACATTAAAAATATTTTTCAATGCATTAACTCAACAAACTTTTATTTTTAAAGATACCTTTTTTTATTCAACTACCATTTTCTCGATTACAGGTATTTTTATTTATATTGGTTTTACTGCTTATTTATTCAAAATACTTCAATCCAAAAGCGTAATTTCAGGCATAACATCCAAAATAATTTTCAAATTCTCTACATCTATTATTTTTCTGTTTGTTTTTTGTGTAGCCTTAATTGATTTGCATACTCCCATTTCAACAAACCGAAATTTTATTGTTCTCCTTCCAGTTTTTTCAATTTTTATAGCTTATTTCTTTTTTGCTTTTTACCACATGAAAATTTTTCATTTTTTATTAGTTATTGCATTCGGACTAAGCGCAATATCTATTGCTTACTTAATAATAAAATCAAAACAATACCCTTTCCAAAATCATGCTGCTGCGTCTAAATTCATTTTTGATAAAGGCTTACATATTACTCACAAATTTTATTACCATAAAAATATAGACAGTAACATGTTGTATATAGAAAGTTTAATATCTAGATTTTATCTTGATAAATTAGGTAATATTGAGTTTAATCCAATACCTTTGGATTACGATGACTTAATCACACTAGATAAAAGAAAACCTTTTATATTCTTTGCTCAAAATAGCACCATCAATACCAAAAAATTAATGGCTGATTTACATGATGCCGGATACATTATCGACTACTTTGAGCCACCTCAAAAAAGTTCAGATTCAGTTTTTGTAATTTACTCAAAATAACAACTAAATTATTTACATTAAAATATACCAATATATATTTTATGAAAATTTTTAATATTCCAACTCACCATTAATTTTATTCTTAACATTATGATATCTATACATATCATAATCCGGCTTTTCAATAAACCCAAAATTTAATTTTATAATTTCGAATAACCTATTTTTATTAAAGAGTCCATCTCGTGTAACAATACGAATTGAATCCCAATATTTTTTAGTATTTTCATCAGCTAGCAGGTTTTTATTTTTTTCAAGACTTTCTTGATAATTAGTGGGAAGTTGCCTATAAAAATGGCCAATTCGCCAATTAGGATCATATTTTGCAGGCAATCTGGCCAAAAGCGGATCAGCCAAAGCACAGGTATCTATATAATGCATTCCTGGCCCATGACGTATAGAATTAAAACCCAGCTCTCCACAAATAGTTCCTACCTTTTCATTATGAATGAACCATTGTGGTTGTTTAAAAGTATTTTTTGTAGCCGCTAACAAACCAAAACGTTGATAATAGTATCCTCTCTCATCAGCCACACCATATATTGATATTGCCTGATTCGAATATGAAGAACCTGAAATAAAATTAGGAATAATATTACGAGAACCTAAAACAATAATTGAAACTATAAGCGTAATTACAATGAGTTTTGAAAAAGATTCTCTCGCAATAATAATCAATGATACAAAAAATGGTGCTGATAAAAAACGACCCATCATAAAATCACCACCAATACTTAAAATATAAACAAGATATAAAATTATTCCTATTGAAAGCCATCTATTTAAAACTGACGAAAAAATCCCAATTATGATGCCAGCCATAATGAAAAAGGCTGTTATTGGGTCCTGAATAATTACATGCAATATGTATATTAGCCCTTGAACAACTCTCTCATCTAAATCTATTCCTGTACCCAGTTTTGCATAAGCCGTATTTGGAAATGGAAACCCATAATAAAATATGGAAAACCCCGTCCACAAAACAACAGGAATGGATGAGATTAAAATTGATTTCCAAACGTGATGCTCTGGCTTTCGATAAGCGGTATAAAATAAATATATCGCCATGGGAAGCATCATCAAAAGCAAATCTGGACGATTAAGATAAAGTGCAGAACAGGATAAGAAAAATCCAGTTAATCTATTTTTACCTTTATCAAGGCACAATGATGCATAAACAACTGCTATCAATAAAATTAAATGTGATAAAGTATTTTCCAAGCCAGAAGTAGAAAAATCAACAAAAGATTTTGATAAAACAGCTGCTGCACTAATCAAAACAAGTGCCAGCAAGTTGCGTGGCTGTGTACCAAGCAAAAAAATCAATGTTGCAACAGAAATAAAGATTGATAGGAAAAAAGTTGTATAAAAAACATTCCCTGAAATATAAGAACCAACTGATAACAACAAAAACCACAAAGGGTGTGTGTATGCCTGAACTCTTTCGTCAATATTAAACGTTGGTCCAAACCCATGGGTAAAGTTTAAAACGGTTCTTAAAGTAATGGCGGCATCATCAGAAATCCAGGCTGTTCGTATTAGAACCAGCAAAAACAGGGAAGCAAAAAAAACGATTAAAACCCTGTTATGAAGCAAATTATTTTGATTGATTTTAGAAAAAAAACGCATGAAAACTCTAGATGATGTATGAAATCCTATTCCGATAAATAGGAATAAACCCGCCGACCGTTGTGCCAAAATCTTTTAACCGAAAATATAGCATTACAATCTTACCCGTTGGCTAAGCACTAAGATTGTTGCAGTAATACTGGCCAAAATTTACATTTTTCACAGGATACAAGGATACTCTGTCAAAGTGCCCCCTCTTATAAAACTCATCCGGCCCCATCAATACCTGAAAAACAGCTTTGTGTTCATCGGTCCTTTATTTGCCCATCAATGGGATTTATCAACACTGTATGAAAGCATGATGACATTTGCCGCATTCTGTGCCATGGCAAGTGCAGTGTATATCCTGAATGACCTGGTTGATGTTGAAACAGACCGTGCTCACCCAATAAAATGCAAAAGGCCCATCGCCAGCAGGGAAATTTCACCTCATCGTGCAAAAATGTTATTAGTGGCCTTGTTTTTAACGTCAGTTGGCCTGTCAATAAGCGTAAGTATTTACGTTGCGGCATGCACTATCAGTTATTTTATTATTAATATTTTTTATTCATTAAACTTAAAGCATATTGTCATTCTTGATGTATTTTTAATCTCGTCTGGCTTTATGCTAAGGATTCTAGCCGGTACGCTTGGGCTTGGTATTGCACCTTCTGCCTGGTTACTGCTATGTGGCTTAATGATAACCTTATTTATGGGCTTTTCTAAACGACGCGCAGAACTCCTTATGCTAAAAGGGGGTGACAAACAAGATCAAGCTTTAACAAGACGGGTTTTAGATGACTACAGCCCAATTATTTTAGAACAGTACATTGCCATCACCGCAGCCGGCACTATTCTTTCATACGGTTTGTATACGGTTTCACCCAAAACTATCCAACTTCACAATACCGAGAACCTGATTCTTACATTACCCTTTGTGATGTATGGCATTTTTCGTTATATATTTTTATTACACCGTCACTCAAAGGGTAACGACACGGCCAAAGATCTGTTGCAAGATCCTCATTTATTAATTACCGTCATATTATGGTTTGTCATCACGCTTTGGATACTTCAATGAGTACCGGAAAATGAAAACCCCTCTTTCCTGGAACCAACTGCCCCGTGTTTTTTCTGAAAAAATTCATGCCCTGTCTTACCGGCAAGAGCCGTTTTCAACGCATTTGCCAAAACCCTTTCTGCCTTATGGCAATGGCCGCAGTTATGGGGATGTTTGCCTAACTAACGAAGGCACGCTTTTGCTCACCCACGAGCTTGACCGGTTCATTGAGTTTAACCCTGTAACAGGTGTAATCCGGTGTGAAGCGGGTATGACATTGGCTGATCTTCTGGCCTTAATTGTTCCGCAAGGTTGGTTTCTACCGGTTACCCCCGGTACACGGCTTGCCACCATCGGGGGGGCTGTTGCCAATGATGTACATGGCAAAAACCATCATATTATGGGCAGTTTTGGGCATCATGTAAGGGCCTTTGAGCTTTGGCGTAGCGATGGTTCTATTCTGCATTGTTCAGCAACAGAAAATACAGACTATTTTAAAGCAAGCATTGGGGGGTTGGGGTTGACCGGCCTTATACGCTGGGTTGAACTGCAACTGATGCCTGTCAACAACCCATGGATGTGGGTCCAATCACAACGGTTTCAAAACCTTGATGAGTTTTGGCCATTAAACGCACAGGCCGAACTAAATTTTCCATACACGGTGGCATGGATTGATTGCATGGCAGGTGGGAACTCGCGTGGCCGGGGAATTTTGTTTGCCGGCCAGCATGCAGCCAGCCAAAGCACTTACCCTGTTTTCAAAGAAAAAACAAAAAGGGTTCCATTTTCACCCCCTTTCTCGCTCATTAACCCAATGAGCTTACGGGCTTTTAATGCGCTTTATTACCGTCAAAGCATTAAACCACATGGCGCATTGTCGCATTATGTCCCGTATTTTTATCCATTGGATGCCATCCAGAACTGGAACCGTATTTATGGTCGTCAGGGTTTTTATCAATATCAGTGCGTTATTCCACCCGACAACGCAAAAGAAGCCACGTTAATTTTATTAACTACCATTTCAAAAAGAAAAGAAGGTTCTTTTTTAGCGGTTCTTAAAACATTTGGCAATCAACCCTCAATAGGCATGCTGTCTTTCGCTCGCCCTGGTATGACGCTGGCATTGGATTTTCCTAACCGGGGTGACAAAACCCTGCGTTTATTAGCTGACCTTGATGCCATTGTGAGAGAGGCAGGAGGGGCACTTTACCCCGCAAAAGATGCACGTATGCCAGCAGATTTGTTCCAGTCAGGTTTCCCACAGTGGGAAGCATTCAGTCACTTTACAGATCCAAATTTTTCTTCAAGCTTCTGGAAACGGGTAACACCATGAATTCTTTAAAACGAGTCGTTATTTTTGGTGCCACTTCTGCCATTGCGGAACAGGTTGCACGACAATTGGTTAGCCAGGGTGCTTCATTGTTTTGCGTTGGTCGGAATAATAGCAAACTGACAGCGATTGTTAATGATTTGAAAGTCAGGGCAGGTACTAGTCAAAAAATTGAAGGTTTCTGTTGTGATCTGGTAAATATTAAACAGCATCAGACAATTATCGAGCGTGCCCAAGATGTATTGGGTGAAATTGATGCAGTCCTGATTGCACACGGTACCTTACCAACTCAACAAGACTGTGAGAATAGTGTTGACTTAACGCTAAAAGAAATTGAAACGAATGCGTTAAGCATAATCAGTTTATTGACTTTACTGGCAAATTATTTTGAACCTAAACAAAAAGGGGTAATTGCCGTAATCAGCTCGGTAGCGGGCGACCGAGGTAGACAAAGCAACTACGTTTATGGTGCCTCTAAAGGTATGGTAAGCTTGTTTTTACAGGGTTTGCGCAACCGTTTGGTTAAAAAAGGGGTTGATGTTGTTACCATTAAACCCGGTTTTATAGATACCCCAATGACAGCCAGTTTTAACAAGTCAGGCTTACTATGGAGCAAACCTGAAAAGATTGCGCAAGGTATTGTAAACGCCATGGTTAAGGGTAAAAATGAAGTTTATTTACCTGGTTTTTGGTGGGGTATCATGTTTATTATTAAACATATTCCAGAGTCTATTTTTAAAAAAATGTCATTATGAATCAGATGGCTAAAACGGATTTCAATCGACCGGTTGCGTTTTTTGATTTTGATGGCACGCTTACCACCAAAGACTCGCTAATGCCATTTCTTAAGTTTGTGGTCGGCAAACCTGTTTACTACATTAAGTTGTTTGCAATCAGCCCCGTTTTAATTGCCTATTTCTTGAAACTCATTCGCAACGACGTTACCAAACAACTTGTATTGAAATGGTATTTGTCTGGCTATCCTATAGATGAACTGTTTAATTTAGGTAGCAGATTCAGCCAAGAAATCATACCAAGCATGCTTAGAGTCGAAGGCGTAGAACGCTTGAAATGGCACCAACAACAGGGACATGAGTGTGTTCTGGTTAGTGCTTCACTTGATGTTTATTTAAGCAGCTGGGTAAAAAGAGAAAATATCAATGCCTTGTTAAGCAGCCAATTGGCTGTTAGAGAAGATTGTATTACCGGTAAGCTGGAGGGTGGCAACTGTTTTGGTGAACACAAGGCTCAAAGAATTTTGAAATGGCTAAACGGGCGTTTACCACCGTTTATTTATGCCTATGGTGATAGTAAAGGTGATGAGCCTATGCTAATACTTGCCAACGAAGGATTTTTATTCAATAAAAAACAGGGATTTATAAAAATAAAAGGATGATTTTATACGGCTGATTATGCATTCCCACGCAGGAGCATGGAACGAGATAAAAACAAGCCAAACACAAACGTATCCACGAAGAAGGAAAATTCCCCTCTGCGGAGGGGTGGCGCGTAGCGCCGGGGTGGTTCCCACGCATGCCCCCCTACCCATAATGCCGCAAAGCAAAATCAATTTCCTCGGCACAATTCTGCAACTCAGCCACGGCCTTGCCCTCTTCCATCAGGCTATAACGCTTATCAGACACAATAAAACCCAGTGAAGCGTTGATCAAATGCGGTTTGTTCTGGTAAGGAATGGCAATGCCCACCACGCCCTGGTTCAGTTCACTGAACGTGACGCAATAGCCTTTTTTACGGATTTCCTTTAAGGATTCCTGAACGGTTTCGGGCGTTTGCCCTGTAAACTCGCCAACATTATCAGTAAAAACCTTACGCAACTGGGGCTTGGACAGGGTGGACAGCACGCATTTGGACAACGCCCCCCTGAACAAAGGCATACGTTTGCCACGCACATAGCTGATTTTTAAATTTTCTTCCCCAAACGCATGGCTAACGGTAATAATGCGGTCGGCATAAATAGTACCCAACACGACATCAGAACCCGATTTTTCTGCCAATGCGCGCATCGCCTGTGAAGAGGCCTGAATTAAAGGATCAATATTCCTGATCTGATAATCCAGCTCAATAATGCGGGTGCCCAGCACATAGCGTGCCCCCGAACTGTGCCTTAACAGGCCGGCGGTGCTTAATTCCTTTACATAGCGGTACATGGTGGGCACGGCATAGGCCAGGTGCTCGGCCATTTCCTCTATCGTCCAGGAGGGGTGTTCTGGCGTGAAAAGATCCAGCACATTCAGCATTTTGGTAAGACTAGACATGGGGAAAACCGGCTTTTTGGGTGGAAAAAACCTCATATTATATCAATTTACAAATTTATTGAATTTTTTATTTATTTGATAATTGATTTATATTAAATTATTAAATATAATTATTTCAATGAATTTTATTAAATAGTGATAATTTATGAGTTTTAACAAAGAAAACAATTACAAAGAGACATTGTCTTTTAGTCATGTAGGAATTTTTGTCAAAGACATTGCACGCATGACGCAGTTTTACCAACAGGCACTGCAACTGTTCATTACCGACAAGGGCGTGATTGGCGGCAAAGACATCGTGTTCCTTAGCCAGAATCCGGAAGAGCATCATCAACTGGCACTGGTAAGCGGCCGCCCGGAAGATGTGGCCTTTAGCGTGATCAACCAGATTTCGCTGCGGGTACAGGATCTGCCCACCTTGCGCCACTACCATGAATGCCTGAAGCTGGCAGGCGCTGAACGGATGGACCCCAGCACGCATGGCAATGCGCTATCCATCTACAGCTTTGATCCTGAAGGCAACCGGATAGAGGTTTTCATGGATACCGAGTGGTATTGCGACCAGCCCCTTAAGGCAACCATTGATTTCAGCCAGACTGATCACGAAATCATGGCCCAGGTGAAAAGCATTGCCCAGGCATCCCCAAAATTCATGCCCCGCTCCGAATGGGTAAAGCAGATGCACACCCTAATGAATGCGGCACCCCAGAAATAAATTTTTTATATCTCTTATATCTTATATACCAGGCAGGAAATAAAAATGAAACTAATCAGTTTTAACTTGAACAATGAAGAAACCTTCGGTGCCGTGAATGGCAACGATGTGGTCAATCTGAAGCCTTTGTTTGAAGGCGAAGCCAATACGCTGAAAGAAGTGCTTGAAAAAGACCTGCTGGCCAAGGCTGAAGAACTGGCTGCCAATGCAACGGCAACCCTGAAGTTTGCCGACCTTGAATTGTTGCCCGTCATTCCAGAGCCTGGCAAGATTTTCTGTATCGGCCTGAATTATGATGAGCACGTGAAAGAAACCAACAAGGAAAAAACCGAGTCACCGGTAATTTTCCTGCGCGTGGCCGAGTCCCAGGTTGCCCACAACGACAGTATTGTACTGCCCCCCGAGTCTGTCAAACTGGATTACGAAGGTGAGATTGCGATTGTGATTGGTAAAGGCGGCCGCCGTATTTCAGAAGAAGATTCCTGGGATCACATTGCCGGTTATGCCTGCTACAACGACGGCAGTATCCGCGATTGGCAAACCGCCACTTCGCAGTGGATTCCCGGTAAAAACTTCTGGAAAACCGGTGGTTTCGGCCCCTGGATGGTCACGGCCGATGAAATTGAACCCAACCAGAAATTAACCTTGATTACCCGCCTGAACGGGGAAGAAATGCAACGTGCCACCACCGATATGCTGATTCACAGCATTCCACGGCAAATTGCCTATATTTCCTCTTTCCTGCCCCTGAATCCAGGTGATGTGATCGTGACCGGAACACCGGGTGGCGTGGGTGCCAAACGTAATCCACCCGTATTCATGAAAGAAGGTGATATTGTTGAAATTGAAGTGGATGCAGTCGGTATTCTGAGAAATACCATTGCCGCCGAAGCATAAACATTCGTATCTGGAGACATAAATGAAAAAATGGTTGAAATCTTTCGCCCCCGTTTGCCTGGCCATGAGTCTGACAGCCGGTGTTGCACAGGCCCAAAATTACCCCGAAAAACCCATTACCTTCCTGGTGCCTTACGCTGCCGGCGGTTTGACCGACGTGTTGGCCCGTGAAGTGGGTGCCCATATGTCCAAAAAACTGGGGCAGCCCGTGGTGGTGGACAATAAACCGGGCGGTGCCGCACAGGTTGGCATGAATGTGCTGAAAAAAGCCCCTGCCGATGGATACACCGTGTTTATTGGCGATGTGCCCTCTTTGGCCACCAATGTGGGTCTGTTCAAGAATCTTTCTTATGATCCGCGCACAGACCTGCAACCTGTTGGCGAGTTGATTGTGTCACCGGCTTTGGTCGTGGTTCCCATGAACAGCCCCTACCAGACTTTTGAAGATCTGGTTAAAGGTGCCTCAGAAAAACCCCAGGGCCTGACTTACGCCTCCCAGGGTGTTGGCACGGGCGGCCATCTGTTTGGTACCCTGCTGCAAAACAAGCTGAACCAGGAAATGACCCATGTGGCCTATAAAGGTTCTATTCCAGGCTTGCAAGACACCATCAGCGGCCAGGTTGATTTCATGTATGACGCGATTCCCACCAGCGGTCCTTTTGTGCTGGGTGACAAGCTGCGTGCCCTGGCGATTGGCTCCAAAGAGCGTTCTCCCCTGCTGCCGAATGTACCCACACTGGAAGAGCTGGGCTACGGTGAGATTGTGCCTACTTTCTGGTGGGGTGCTGCCGTCAAGAAAGACACACCTCCCGAGATCGTTGCGTTGCTGAACAAATCAATGACTGAAGCCATGCAGGATCCAGAGATTGCCAAAAAATTTACCAGCCAGGGTGTACTGATCAACACCACCTCGCCAGAAGCATTTACCACTTATATCAATGAAGAAATTGAGAAGTGGAGTAAAGTGATGGCCGATGCAAACATGCAAGTGAATTAATCATACAGGTAATGAATAATGAGAGGTCTTGAAAATAAAGTCGCGTTAATTTCTGGCGGCATGGGTGATATTGGCATGGCCATTGCCACCCGTTTAACCCAGGAAGGCGCCAGGGTTGTGCTGGGCGATCTGAAAGAAAAAGATGATGCCTTGCTGGCCGCCCGCTTTCAGGGTATGGCGGTTCCCGACTACGTACAACTGAATGTCACGCTTGCGGAAAGCTGGAAAAGCGCCTTTGAACAGGTTGTGACGCGCCATGGTCGCTGCGATATCCTGGTCAATAATGCCGGGGTTATTTCCAACCAAAGCGTACCGTTCAGCGACATTGACTTTCAGGAATGGAAACGGCTTTTCTCGATTAATGTCGACGGCACGTTCCTGGGTATACAGGCAGGCATCCAGGCCATGAAAGGTAATGAAAATGGCGGCGCCATTGTCAACATGGGCTCGATTGCCGGGTTCGTGGGTTCCGTGGGTGGAGGCTCTTACGGTTCCAGCAAAAGTGCCATTATCAATATGACGCAGCAGGCAGCACTCAGTGCCGCCCGCTCTGGCCAGAAAGTACGCATTAACGCCGTGCATCCGGGCTATGTCTGGACGCAACTGGTTGATGCCACACTCAGCAAACAGTTTGGTTCGGAAGAGAAGGCACTGGAAGCGGTACGTGCCATGAACCCGATGAACCAGATTGTAACCGTCGAAGACGTTGCCGCCACCGTAGCATTTCTGGCCTCTGAAGATGCCAAAATGATTAACGGTACTGGTATCGTGGTTGACGGCGGGCGACTGCTGCAGTAAGACTTCCTGTCACTTAAAAAATAAGGCATTGAAAATTCAATGCCTTACAAAGTGTTAATAAACCCCCTGTTTTTTTGAGCAGGGGGTTTATTTTTTTACCGTTAATTGAATTTTTTATATGTATATTCTGACTTCCATTTACAAATAAGTTACTTATATCCCAATATGAGACACATAGAAAATATGCTATTCTGAATTAAGTTTTTTGATACCAGATGTCCTTCATTCGTGCCTTTGGCACGCCCGCCAATGAACCACCTACAGGATTATCATGAACCCAACCACAGCAGAAACTTATCAAGGCAATGACAGGCTGCTTTACGGTATCATTTTAGGTGTACTAGCGTTCTGGCTGTTTGCCCAGACCACGCTGAACATTGTCCCCGCCATGGCTGCCGATCTGCAGCTTGAACAGTCTTTCATGAATATTGCCGTATCAATCACGGCGCTTTTTTCAGGTATTTTCATTGTCGTCATCGGTGGTCTGGCCGACTGGGTCGGTCGCGTCAAAATGGTACAGCTGGGCTTTGTTTTTTCCATCATCGGTTCGCTGCTGGTGGGACTGGCACCATCTGGCCCGCTGGGTGGCACTTCCCTCATGCTGGGCAGGATCTGCCAGGGTCTGTCAGGTGCTTTCATCATGCCCGCCTCGCTGGCCCTGGTAAAAGCCTACTGGAGCGGAGAGCAACGCCAGCGCGCCATCTCACTATGGTCAATGGGGTCGTGGGGCGGATCCGGTTTTGCCGCCTTGTTTGGCGGCCTGATGGCCCAAAACGTTGGCTGGCGCTGGATCTTCATTATTGCCGCGATTGTTTCGCTAATTGGCATGCTGATGGTACGCGGTACCCCCGAAAGCAAGGCTCCCCCAAAACCAGGCTATAAATTCGACTTAATGGGCGTACTAACGTTCATGGTCACCATGGTTGCACTACAAATATTTGCAACCCAAGGTTCCAAACTGGGCTGGACCAGTCCTGCCGCGCTTGGTCTGCTGGCAACAGCCATCGTTTTTGGCTTGTCTTTCTACAAAATAGAAAGTAACAACGCCAACGCTTTTGTACAATTCCGCCTCTTCAAAAACCTCACGTATACCGGCGCCACCATTTCAAACCTGTTGCTGAACGCAACCGCCGGGATCATCCTGGTTGCCATGCTGCTGTTGCAGCAAGGTGGCTCAATGACCGCACAAAAAGCGGGCCTGCTAACCATCGGCTACGCCATCACCATTCTGGCTTTCATTCGCGTTGGTGAAAAAATGTTGCAACGCTTTGGTCCACGTAAACCCATGCTATGGGGCTGCTATATCGTCGGCCTGTCAATCGTGTTACTCATGCCCACCAACCTGATGCTGGGCTCCTACACAGTGCTGGCAGTCATCTCCTTTGCGCTGTTCGGGCTTGGCCTGGCCTTCTATGCTACGCCATCCACCGATGCCGCCCTGTCAAACCTGCCCGAAGACCAGGCAGGTGCCGGTGCCGGTATTTACAAAATGGCCTCTTCACTGGGTGCCTCTTTTGGGGTGGCCATCTCATCAACCATTTACACCGCGATTGCCGGTTCCAATGACAGCGTTAACTGGATTGAAGGGGTCATCACTTTCGTAGGTAATCAAGAAAACCTGGCCTCGCGCGAAGCAGCCTTGTTTGCGCTGGCAGCCAATCTGGTGATGTTACTGGCAGCAATCTTGTCTATCGTCATCACGGTGCCAAAGGGCAAATCCACCGAGCGCAAATAAATCTCGAGCCAGCCGCCATTAATAGTGGCTGCCCCCTCTTTAACACAGGAGAAGCAATATGAATGCCCTCGTCAAAGCGCTTGAACAAGACAGTGCCCAAATGAAAGAATGGTTCGAGCATATGCATCGCCACCCCGAGCTGTCCATGCAGGAAACCGCAACCTCGGAATACATCCTTGAACAACTGCGCCGTATTGGCGATTATGAAATTGTTTCCGGTGTTGGCAAACATGGCATCGTCGCTTCGCTGAAGGTTGGAAATGGCAACAAGAGCATCGGTCTGCGGGCCGACTTTGATGCCTTGCCCATTCAGGAACAAAACGATTTATCCTATAAATCAACCGTTGACGGCGTGTCACATCTATGCGGCCATAACGGCCATAGCGCCATGCTGCTGGGTGCCGCACGGTACTTGGCCAAAACCAAAAATTTCAATGGTACTGTACGACTGATTTTCCAGCCAGGTGAAGAAACCATGGAAGGCGGCCCTGCCATGATCAAGGACGGGCTATTTGAACGTTTCCCCGTTGATGCCGTGTTTGGCATGCATAACATCCCAGATCTTGAAGAAGGCAAGTTTTACTTCAACCCGGGCCAGATGATGGCATCGGTTGACAACTGGGAAGTGAATATTACCGGAAAAGGCGGGCATGGCGGCATTCCCGAATTGACCATTGACCCGGTAGTTGCTGGTTCATCCATTGTGATGGCAATCCAGAGTATCGTGTCGCGCAATGTGGCGCCAGCGCATCGTGCCGTGGTTACCATTGGTGCTTTTTTGGCAGGCAATGCCGGCAATGTGGTGGCCAACAATGCCATCCTGCGCCTTTCCGTGCGCACCACCACCCCGGAAGATCGCGAAATGGTACTGGGCAATATCCGCCGTATCGTTACGCATCAGGCGCAGTCGTTTGGCTGCACCTCTGACATCCGCGAAGGGGTACCTGGCGCCGTACTCGTCAATGATCCCGAAGAAACAGAAAAGGCGGTGCAAATTGCACGCGCCACCTTTGGCGAAGATAAGGTCATTTATCCCGGACCCTCTTTTCTGGCCTCAGAAGACTTTGCCTTCATGCTGCAGAAAAAGAAAGGCACCTATTGTTTTCTGGGCAACGGCCCTGGCAAGATGGTGCACCACCCTGAATATTACTTTAACCAGAAAATACTGCCAATTGGTGCCGCTTATTGGGTTGCGTTGACTGAAGGTTACCTGCGGTAGTGGGTATTTATTATGCGTATGCATTCCATGCGGAGTATGGGCACTAGGCATTTCCATGCGGGAGTGAACCACCCCGGCGCTACGCGCCACCCCTCCACGGAGGGGAATGTGTAACACTGACACGTCCACGAAGCAGGAAAATTCCCCTCCGTGGAGGGGTGGCAGGCGCAGCCTGACGGGGTGGTTGTTTGACTCCCACGCTTTGCCACTAATGAAACCCGGAAACTGCCTTACCTTTGCTTCGCTCCAAAAATCCCCGGTTAAGCCGACTATTTGGTTTCAGCGCCAGGCGTTCATTAACAAGCGCTTGTGCCAGTTCAGTCTGACCAGCGCGAATGGTTGCCTCTAGCAGGGTCAGGTCTATAATGTCGCGTTGGGAATGGCTCCCCCCAAAACGGTTGGCAATAAATCTTGTTCCATACAGCTGCTCAATCGCAGTTTGATAATCTTTACGCCAGAAAGCAATAAATCCTTCCATCAAGGGCAAGGTAACTTGTTTAGTCCATTGCTGCATTTCCGACTTTCTGCCCGGCTTGATGTTTTTGCAATCCTTCAGGTTTTTTTCAACATCAAGATCCCGCCCGGCCCCAAGATAAGCCATGATGGCGTGCCAATCATTGAAGGTGTAGGAAGACCCGTCAGCGTGGGCCTGCCAGCGGTCGGCCAATACATCCCAGCGATCGCCCACATAAACGCCCGCCAGATTGAGGCGCCATAGCATGGACGATGCATCAACCAACTCGAAGGCCACGGTGCTATTGACATGGTGGATATGATTGTCGTAAATGCTAAGGACCACATCTATCTGCCCCAGCTCCTGGTAATAAAGCGCCTGGTGCCACCAGTTATGTACCTTAAAGAAGTTGTCTTCTTCAGACCAGTATGACTCACGGGCTGTCATCCATTTCACGCCTTCAAGTACACGCCCCTGCATTTCCAAAACGTGCGCAACGGCATGGTGTGCCCAGCAGTCGCGCGGTTGCAGTTCCGTGGCTTTGCGACCGGTTTCTTCGGCCCTGTCGTAATCGCCGGTTTCCTCCAGCCCAAAAGCATACATGCCAAGCAATATGGAATACCCGGGCACATTATTTGACCAATAGGGTAATACACGTGCCAAGCGGTCACGCAGGTTACGTGCATTAGCCCGGTATAAATCTATCAAATGACCCGCCTGCAAAGCGAGGATATCCAACGGATAATGACAATTGTGAATATCCAACGCCAAGGCGGCAGCAGTCCACTCTCCCTGTAGCATTAGCTCCAATGCGCCCAAATGCGAGGCCTCACGGTCACTTAAATGCATGCTTCTGAGGTGTCGTAACGTGTCTTTGGCATATCCGTTCATGACCGGCTCGGTAGCCACGGCCAACATATAAGCCTTGAAGATATGTGCCATGGCAAAGCCTGGTGAAACTTCTATGGCCTGGTTAACCAGGCTGAAGGGATCGCCAGTATAAATATTGAAAGCGGCCACCGCCTGGTCGTAATAATCTACAGCTTCAGCACTTGCCTGGGCAAGACGGTTGCCTTGTAAATCTGTCATCATTGCTTGCTCACCCTAAAAGTTTGTTAGAACTTGAGAATGCATGGCAAGCAGCAAACACTACCCTTGAAAAGCAGTGGCCGATTCATGCTGATTGCGAGTAAATTTTTTTACTTTACCTGTTTTACTTTACTATTACTTATCTTGTTTTTTTACTCATATAAGGCACATAGTAAAGTGATTTTTTCATCTGTACAAGTGGGCTAAACAAGAAAAATGCATGAACTTACTTTCCATAAAATCAATGTGTTATATTTTCTTATCGAAAAAATCCTTGCATCTACCCACAAGGCATTAATGAGCCTGCTTTTCAGGTTTTGCTGACGTTTTTTTGCCAATCACCCGCTCGGCCACTTTAACCAAAGGCCCTTCTACAACCCGGCTTACCGCCTTGGGTAAATCCAGTGGTCGCATAAGCATTTTTGCCGCCATGCCCAAGGGATAATACTGCCGGAACTGCTGGCTGAATTGGGCACACATTTTCTTGAATTCGGTTTTGTCACTGTTGACATCAACATTGCGCTGCACCATGTACACATGCCACAGGGCTGTTTCAGCATCACTGTTACGGGCTTCCATCACGCGGCGGGCAATGGCACGGAATATTTTCAAGCGACTGGTGGGGTCAAGCGTACGGTAAAGTCTGAAATATTGGTAAAAATGTTTGTAGTGACTGATTTCATCGGCCCGGATCAGGCTAGCCATATGAGCCAATACCGGCTCATTGGCCTGGCCTGACAACGCCTGGTAAAACGTGGCCGTACCGGTTTCCACCACACAACGGGCAGCCATTTCCAGGCAACGGCTAGGCTCAAGTGCCTCTTGGGTACATTGCACCGAATAATCGGCATAAAAAGAAGCATAAGCCCTATCCCAGTCAAATTCAGGCCATACGTGTTTGGTGTAATCGCGCAGTACATGACCGTGGCGGGTTTCTTCAAATTTCCAGTAATCCACCAGCCATTGCATGATCTCGGGCTGGTCATTGAAATATTCAATCAGGTTATCGGTATACAGGTCGGCGGCAATTTCAATAAACGAAGCACCCGCTACCAGATAAAACAGGTCTTCTCTTGACCGGACCGCCGTGATATCTATGTCATGATAGGGAACATTGTCCAGACTCCATGACATTGCTGGGTGCGCTTGCTTTTGCATTGCCTGTTCTCCGGAAAGTGCGTTTTTTATTCTTTTCTTATTCTTGAAGAATACATGAGCACAAAATATTTTGCCATCCCCGGCAGCGCACAGGGGTGGCAAATATATAACAAAGCCGCCAAGCGGGTAACCAAGGCAGAATTTATTGCAATGGCACTGCAAACGCCTTAGGCTGTCCCAAACATTTTTTCTGGTTCGCGGCTGGCCAATTCCTGGATGGGGTGCAGGATACGATCGCCCTGTTCATCTTTAATGCGGGTTACCAGGCCCATATTGTTCATGAGCGCAATGAACGGAGCCGGGTCCTGTTCTTCTACGTTGACCATGCGTTTGGCATCCCAGGTGCCTTTGGCAATCAAGATGGCAGCAGCAACCGCGGGCACACCAGCAGTATAGGAAATCGCCTGGCTGCCTACTTCGGCGTAACACGCTTCATGATCACAGGTGTTGTAGATCATGACTTCTTTTTGCTGGCCGTCTTTAGTGCCTTTTACCAGGTCGCCAATGCAGGTTTTACCGGTATAGCCAGCAGCCAGTGAAGCCGGGTCAGGCAATACCGCCTTAACAACCTCCAGCGGCACGATTTCCTGGCCACGGGCGGTACGTACGGGTTTTTCAGAAAGCAGGCCCAGGTTCTTTAATACGTTGAAGACATTGATATAGTGCTCACCAAAACCCATCCAGAACCGGATATTGGGCACATCCAGGAAACGCGACAGGGAGTGCAGCTCATCGTGCCCGGTTAAATAAGCTATGCTTTTGCCAGTCACCGGCATGTCCCATTCTTTACCATGCTCGAACATTTTATTGGCTTTCCACTGGCTGTTTTCCCAGGACCAGACGGTAGCGGTAAACTCGCGAAAATTGATCTCGGGATCAAAGTTGGTGGCAAAATAACGGCCATGACTGCCCGCATTGATATCAATAATATCAATCGATTCAACCTTGTCGAAGTAGTTGTCGTAGGCGAAACGAGCGTAAGCATTCACCACACCAGGGTCAAAACCAACACCTAAAACGGCAGTTACACCGGCATCTTTACAAGCCTGGCTACGTTTCCATTCATAGTTAGCATACCAGGGAGGCGTCTCGCAAACCTTGTTGGGATCCTCATGAATGGCCGTATCCAGATAAGCGGCGCCGGTGCCAATGCAGGCTTCAAGTACCGACATATTAAGAAAAGGCGAACCCACATTAATCACAATTTGGCTACTGGTAGAACGGATAAGTGCCTTGGTCGCTTCAATATCATAGGCATCAAGTTGATGCGCACGCAGCACACCCGGGCTTTGCAGGTTACCCTTTTCCTTGATGGAGTCAATAATGGCTTCGCATTTGGCAACAGTACGCGAAGCGATATTGATATCACCAAGCAGTTTATTGTTCTGGGCACATTTGTGCGCCGTTACATGAGCGACGCCACCGGCACCGATAATAAGGACATTGCGTTTCATTGGTTTTTTACCCCTTTCTTCAATTTTTAAAATATTAATCAAGACAGGCTGCCGACATAGTCGTCATAGATAAATTCGCGTACCAGGCGAGTGCTGCCATCAGGCTCT
This sequence comes from Advenella sp. RU8, assembly GCF_048381675.1. Classification (NCBI taxonomy): domain Bacteria; kingdom Pseudomonadati; phylum Pseudomonadota; class Betaproteobacteria; order Burkholderiales; family Alcaligenaceae; genus Advenella; species Advenella sp. RU8. The sequence goes on along the minus strand of NZ_JBLWIS010000004.1, from coordinate 245,093 downwards.
TTGATGGCAATGGATGGCATATGGATGCCGTTGAACCAGTTCTTTTTGACCATGGTGTAGCCACCGGCATCACCAATAGACAGGCGATCGCCAATTTGCAAAGGCGCATCAAAATTGCCTTCACCGAAAATGTCTCCGGCCAGGCAGGTTTTACCGCAGATCTGGTAGCGATGTGCCCCGGTTTTATTCCCGACCGGTGCCGTTTCACGATAAATAAGCAGATCCAGCATATGGGCTTCGGTTGAACTGTCTACCACGGCCAGGTTTTTACCGTTAAAACCAGTATCCAGCACGGTCACTTCCAGTGTGGTGGTATGGCGCACAGTGGCCTCGCCCGGCTCAAGGTAAACCTGCACGCCGTAGGTTTGCGCAAAGCGGCGCAGGCGTTCGCAGAAAGCATCTACCGGATAGCCCGGTTCGGTAAAGCTGATGCCTCCGCCCAGGCTGACCCATTTCAGGCGATGCAAGATCTCACCATAGCGTTCTTCAACCTGGGTAAGCAGGTCATCAAAACGGGCGAACTCGCTGTTTTCACAGTTGTTGTGAATCATGACACCATCAAGGCGATCAATAATGGAAAGGATGCGTTCTGGATTGCCTTCTCCCAGACGGCTGAACTGGCGGGCCGGGTCGGCCAGGTCAAACGAAGCGCTGCTGATACCGGGATTCAGGCGCAGGCCCTTAGGCTTGTTTTCTGCCAGGGCTTCAAAGCGCTCAAACTGCTGGATGGAGTTGAAGATGATTTTGTCGCTATTGGCGATGACTTCTTTTATTTCGTGATCGGCAAAGGCAACGCTGTAAGCGTGGGTTTCACCGCCAAACTTCTGGTAGCCCAGCTTGACTTCATACAGGGAGGACGAGGTCGTACCGTCCATGTACGGTTTCATAAAATCGAATACTGACCAGGTGGCAAAGCATTTTAAAGCCAGTAGCACCTTGGCACCGGAATTTTTCCGGATGTAGTCGATGACTTGCAGATTTTTCAAGAGGGCTGATTTGTCAATCAGGTAATACGGGGTTTGGATCATTGATATTTTTTTACCTTTTATCAATCGGGTGGACGGCTTTTCTTGCTTGATTCATGTGCCTCTTCCAGGCAATCAATCACGATAGCCGGACGGTTGGGAAACAGGGCAACCACTTCAAGCTTGCCCCCCAGATTTTCAATATAGTGGCTAATGGTAGAGAGCAACATGTCGTGGCGTTTTTCAAGACGGGAAATGGTGTCTTGCCCAACGCCCATGGTTTCGGACAAGTCGGCCTGAGTTAACTTGGCCATTTTTCGTAACTGTTTGAGCGTGGCCCGCGGCATGATGGAAAGATCGCTTTTAGCGGTGCTTTCAGGCGTATGGGCAATAATTGGGTTATCACGCTTTTTTGACATGAAAATTTTCTCGATATGGATCAGAAGCCATATTATGCATTTAAACTCATATGAATTCAAGTGCATATTTTGATTTAGGAAAAAAGTTTATGTATTGACTTTATTTTGTCGTAATGAACGGAGGGGATTTTTGACCAAAATTTGCCCAGCCAGGCAGAATATGCGACATACCCTGGTCGATAAATATTGCGCAATCACCAGCAGCAAAGCGGCATTGCTCATGGTAGCGCTGTACCTGCTCAGGATATCGGGCTGCTTAAGTCCTTATCTGTCACATTGTTCTATTAAGCGAAGATTGACAGGCGTGTTTTCTGCCGAAAAAATTACTCCGGTGATCCTTGCGCCTGGTTGATAATATCTTCCCAGGTTTGGGTTAAATCCTTATAAAAGGCCTCTTCCACTTCGCTGGTTTCACGCCCCAGGATTTTATTGCGGGTAGGATAACGGCCGAACTTGTCTATCATGCCTTTGTGCTGGATTTCATGCTCCAGCGTCGCGGCATCACCCAATTCTGTAAACAGAACCAAAGCAGTTTCATGAATTATCCGTGATTCCGAATGCATGAAGGGCATGATGACAAATTTTCTTTCCATGGTGGACAAGGCCCGGTATTCTGGAAGCTTGATGGCCTCTTGAGCCAGCACCAGCGCCATGCCATCCTGGCTAAAGGCTCGCGGCGTATCACGCCAGATATTGCGCGAAAATTGGTCCAGTACAATGATTTCAGCCAACCGCCCTTTCATGGTGTCACGCCATTCATGACACTCGCCTCGTGCCGCCGCCTCGCAAACTTCACCAAAGCGTTCACGTATGGTCTGATCGTAGGCTTTATTGCCCTGAAACCACATTTGCGGTGTACTTTCTTCAAACCAGAAATGCAGGATATCTTGAGGAAGGGTTTGCATAAGGGTCTCCATCACATTAGCCTGGCTCTGTTCACTAACGCTGCAATGTCCATTTACTTAAAAAAATGGCCGCTTTTGATGGCGGCCATTACTTTTCAAAACTGCTAAACGTTTGATATAACAATGACTTAATTCAAGAAAGTCACTTCGCCATTTGACAGATTGTACATAGAACCAACAATCTTGATTCTACCTTCTTTTTCGAGCCCATCCAGCACGGGACTTTTTTTGCGAATGTTTTCTATCGTCATCAACACATTCTGCTTGGCAACCGCATCAACGAATTCACGATTGCTACTATTGCGTTCCCCAGTATAGGTAGTTGCAGCAACGGCTGGCGTGATTTGTTCCAGCAAGCCAGTCAAATTACCCAACTGTACACCCCCAATTGCACCTGCAATTGCACCACAGGAAGTATGTCCCATCACCAACACCAGTTTTGCACCAGCCACAGCACAGGCGAATTCCATACTGCCAATCAAGTCTGGCGTGGAAATATTACCTGCAATACGTGCACCAAAAGCATCACCAATGCCTGTATCGAAAATGATCTCACCAGGAGCACGTGAATCGATGCAACTCAGGATAACAGCAGCCGGATATTGGCCTGTTGCGGTCATTCTTTTCTGGGCAAGAAAATCATGTGATTGCATCTTGCCACTGCGAAAACGCTCATTACCTTCGCGCAACATGGCAATGACTTGGTCAGGTGTCATGGCGTCGCGCTGTTCTTGTGTTAGCGAAGCAGCCGATGCGGTAGCCGGAATGACAGACAGCCCTGTCGCCAAGGCAGCACCTGCTCCGGCACTGATCTTGAGCCAGTTACGACGAGCTTGGTTTTGTGGAATGTCAGGCTGACAGCAGTTATGTATGTGTTGCATAGTTTTCTCCGATGAGAATGTTTTGTCTGGATAAGTATGCCGAGCCAACAATTACTTATGCAGACCGGTGGATTACACCACTTCAGGGCAAGCGCCCTAAACCCTTCATCCTTAACCAAGAGCAAATTTAAAGTAAAGGCTACTTAATACCCTCAATTTATAAAGAAATATTAATTGAGAATATTGAACTTAACATTCCCCCACCTGTATCAACAAGTCTCAAAGCGTCAATTTTAGTAAAGCTGACGTTAATCCTGGATACCAAAGATGCTTATCAAAACATGTTACTCAAGCCCCTCGGCTTAAATACAAGACTTACCACCAACAAAAATCACGATCATATACAATCACAGGAACAACTTCGCAACTGGAGAATAATGATGTCGATACTGATCGTCTTAACGTCTAACGATAAAATGGGTAATTCAGGTAAAGCTACCGGGGTGTGGCTTGAGGAATTCCTGGCTCCCTATTATGTTTTTACCGACAAAGGTATTCCCGTAGAGCTGGCCACCCCCAAAGGTGGGGCCGTGCCCATTGATCCGGCTTCGGTTGCCGCCATTGAAGACTCAGCCTTATACAAGCGTTACAAGAATGACAGCCGGGTGCAGCAATTGATGCAAGACACGGTGGTACTGAAAAAAACCTTTGCTACCGGCCACGATGCCATTTTTTATCCCGGTGGCCATGGCCCCTTATGGGATCTTCGGTACGATGAACATTCAATAAAACTCATCCAGGATTTCTGGAATAACGGCAAAATTGTTGCGGCTGTTTGTCATGCCGGCTGTGTCTTGCTAGACGTTAACACCCCAGAAGGTACACCTCTTGTCAAAGGCAAAAAGCTTACCTGCTTTAGTGATGAAGAAGAAAAAGCCGTTGCTTATGAAGAGGTTGTCCCCTATCTGGTTGAAACAGAACTGCGCAATAAAGGTGCACTGCTAAGCAAAGCGGGCAATTGGGAAGAACATGTGGTTATTGATGGCAAGTTAATTACCGGACAGAACCCGGCCTCGTCAGAAAAAGTGGCACTGGCGCTGGTTGACATGCTGAAAAGATAATTGGCCTGACTGGTCAATATCAAAGGTCGACTAAAACAAACACGAAAATCCACCAACCCGTCATGATGGCGGGTTTTTTATTGCGCATGCCCGTTGATGTTGAAAAAAAGGCTACCCAAACCAGAAAAGCAAAAACGCCAACCCGTTAAGGCTGGCGTAAGTGCATGTTTTTATTGGTGCCGAGGAGAGGAATCGAACCTCCGACCTTCTCATTACGAATGAGCTGCTCTACCGACTGAGCTACATCGGCTTGTTATTATTGTTAGTAAGCTTTGCATTCTATCATTTCAATGGCCAATCATGCAAATGAACATAACACCTTAAACAAAAACCGCTAAACTAATACTTTAGCATTTACGTAAACACACAACCATGACCTCACTGCCCAAATTTGCCCCAAATGGCTGGCGCCGTCACAGCAACGGTATTCTTGAACATGTGTCAGGACTCCAGTTTGAACCCGATCAGGCCGGCGGCATGAAACTGGTGCAATCTTCATTGCTGGTTTTCATCGAGAACGTCAAAAACCAAGGCGTGGGCCAGGAACAGGCCGAACGCCTGCTGAAAAAACTTACCATACAGGCAAAAGAGCACTTCATTGGCCTGCTGCATTAAGCCTTAAACCTACTCTTCCAGGCTGTCCAGCAACTCGGCTATTTCATCCTGATAAGTTTCCATCATTTCATCCGGCAACGCCATTTCCCGGCTATGAGCCATAAAGCCTTCAGCACAAACAGTCAGCGAATTGGCAACCGCCTTGCGATCAGTAACGTTCGCCATTAAGGCATAAATAGCATGCTGCAAGGCAGCCTGTTGGGCCATGCATTGGTTCAGGTTGTTTGAAAGCTCAATCACCAGTGCTTTCAACTCATCAATTTCATTGCTCATAAGATGTGACTCCGTTAAGGCAAAAATACGGGTTTACCGATGCAGGGTAAAAAACACTTCATATTCTTGTCAAAAACTGCTTTTTAAAATGAATACGCCCCCGTTTAACAAAACAGGGGCGCTTGCAATCAGGTAAAAATTTGCCTGAGGGCTTATTGGCGAACCTGTGCAATCAACTCATCAAGCCAGCCCAGCATCAGGTCAATTTCTTCCTTGCTAATGTTAAGCGCAGGCATGAAGCGCAGCAAATTGGTGCGTGGCGCATTCAACAACAAGCCTTCAGGGGCACGTTTACGGGCAGCTTCAACAATGGCGTTGCCATCTTCACGATCCAGGATCAGGGCACGTAACAAGCCAAGGCCACGCTCGCCTTTCATGCCCCATTTGGCTGACAGCGCATTCAGGCCATCAGACAGGTATTGGGCACGTTCATTGATGCTTTCCATGAAGCCCGGTGCATTCAGCACATCAAACACGGCTACCCCGGCAGCGGTCATTAGCGGGTTGCCATTGTAGGTACCCCCTTGGTCACCATGCTCAAAGCAGGCCACTTCTTCACGACACAGCAATGCAGACAAGGGTACCCCGCCACCAATGCCCTTGCCGAGGGTCATGATGTCAGGCTCAATGCCATAGTGCTGGTAGGCAAACATGGTGCCACAGCGAGCCATGCCGGTTTGCACTTCGTCGACAATCAGCAAAATGCCTTTTTCACAGGTCAGGGCACGCAGCTCTTGCATGAATTGCAGATCGGCCGGAATCACGCCGCCCTCGCCCTGTACTGGCTCCAGCATAACGGCCACAGTCTGGTCATCAATCAGATCGCGCACGGAATCCAGATAGTTCAGGATGGCTTTTGGAAAGCCATCAACCTGGGGAGCAAATTTCTTGTCCCAGCCGGCCTTGCCGGAAGCGGACATGGTGGCCAGGGTACGGCCATGAAAACTGTGGTCGAAGGTAATGATTTTGTAAGCGCCGTTACGATGAATCTGCCCCCATTTACGAGCCAGCTTGATGGCGCCTTCATTGGCTTCGGCACCGCTATTGGCAAAAAACACGCGATCAAAGCATGAAGCAGAGGTCAGGCGGTTGGCCAGCTCGATGGATGGCTGGTTGTAAAACCCGGGGGAGGGATTGATCAGCACTTTGGCCTGGTGTTCAATGGCCTTGACCACTTCAGGAGGACAATGCCCCAGGCAGTTAACGGCCCAGCCCTGCATAATGTCAAGGTATCGTCGGCCATCCTGATCCTCTAGCCAGGAACCTTCGCCCTTGACAAAGATCAGTTCGGGACGGGAGGTGATTTCCATTAACGACTTTACGTCAGCAGGATTAAATGCCATGACAATTCCTTTCAGAGGCAATGAACTAAACAAAACAGACACAGCATTTTAGACAAAATACCCGTGGCTGTGCGATTAAAAAACAATTCTGTGGGCAAAGTTACACACCCGCATCTTAATGAAACAACTATCGCTTCCCAAAAGTTCATTTGCAATTGTATTTAGCCATTCTTTTTGATATTTTCAGTTATCATGAAGTCTGCCTTTGAATAAACCTTTTTCGGAAGTTACAACTATGTTCGATGTTCTGGTTTATCTCTTTGAAAACTACTATACACCAGATGCTTGCCCGTCTACCGACGTGCTTACCAAGCGTTTAGTGGCCGCTGGCTTCGAACATGAAGACATTAGCGATGCCATTGGCTGGCTGTATGGTCTTGCCGAAACCACCGAACACAGCGGTGAGTTGTCGGACATGTCTGCCACCAGCACACGTGTTTATGCAAAATATGAACAACAGCACCTGGGGCCTGAGGCCATCGGTTTTCTCTGTTTTCTGGAAAACTCGGGTGCCATTACCCCCGCATTGCGTGAAATCGTGATCGACCGCGCCATGGCCACCCCTGACGCTGAGGCTCCGGTATCTCTTGAGCATTTTAAAATCATTACCTTAATGGTGCTCTGGAGCCAGGAAGCCGACGTGGATCACCTGGTCCTGGAAGAGCTGCTCACCGATGATGGAGCCAAACTCCTGCACTAATTACATTGGCCGTTTTGCGCCCAGCCCCAGCGGACCGTTACACGACGGCTCGCTGGTGGCCGCCATGGCCAGCTATCTTGATGCCCGTGCCCGCCACGGCCAGTGGCTGCTGCGCATCGAAGACATTGATACCCCGCGTGTGGTGGCCGGGGCCGATCACACCATCATGCAACAATTGCAGGCCCTTGGCATGCACTGGGACGGCCCGGTCATCTGGCAGTCATCACGCCTGAACCGTTATCAGGAAGTATTCAATCAACTGAAAGAGCGCGGGCTTATCTACGGCTGCGCCTGCACCCGCAAGGAAATTGTCAGTAACGCCATTGAAAACGACAGGCTCGGTCTGCATGGCGAACGCCCTTATGCCGGCACCTGTCGCCATGGTATTGCCGGCAACCGCCCTGCCCGGGCCTGGCGCCTTGTCATGCCCGAAGGCATCGTCCGTTTTGTGGACCGCTGGCAGGGAGAACAAAGCCAGGATGTTGTCAATGAAGTGGGGGACATTATTGTTAAACGTGCCGATGGCCTGTTTGCCTACCAGCTGGTGGTGGTCATTGATGATCATGACCAGGGTGTGACCGACATTGTGCGGGGCAATGACCTGCTAAGCTCAACCGCCCGCCAGCATTGCATTGCCCGCATGCTGGGTTATCCCACTCCCCGCATGATGCATGTTCCCCTGGTTCTGGATGAAAACGGACGCAAACTGTCCAAACAGAACCATGCCACCGCGATTGATATACAAAACCCGCTGGCCAGCCTGGGTAAAGCCTGGCTGGCTCTGGGGTTTGACCCCTTGCCAGCGGGCAACGTAACGCAATTCTGGCAACAGGCCGTGCCGGTGTGGCACCGGCGCTTTGGGCTGCTGCCGGTGCACCCTACGCTTTAATGCAAAGGTTTTTCTTTGGCGTATTTAATCAATGCGCCCAGCCTGTACAAACCATGCACAAACTTGCCAAAAGGCATGGTTATGAACAAAGACAGAATAACGGCCAAATGAATCACCAGCAAAGTCGCCAGTGCCGGTGTTTCCCTGAAAACCATCAGCGCAAGACCGGTAACCGCAGCCAGGAACAATTGTGCAATGAACGCGTAATCCATGCCCATCTGCCTGATATTCACAATGGCCGGGTCAGCTTTGCGTTTGAGCCAAAACTGTCCCGCCGTACCAATTGCCAGGCTAATGCCGCCAATGGTTCCTGTGAGTTTGGGCAAACTGAAAAAATTGTACGGTGCCTGCCAGCCAAACACATAGTGGAAAATCGTACCAGACACGGTTGCGGCAAAACACAGCATGAACCCATAAAAAGTAAAGTGATGGAACCGTCGACGCCACGGAGAAATTTCATCATCCGGGTAAGTACATCCGGTTTTCACATTGCCATGCAAGTATTTCAGGCTGAATGCATCGGCCATCCCCTCTTTGACATTTTTCCACGATAACAGCTCACCCGGCTTTTCACCCGTATCTTTCAGGAAAGCCCGAAAACCCATTATCAGCGCCGTCACTACCCAAAGGGCTGCCAAACCAAACACCGTTACCAATACACCATGCGGGAAAATAGCGTAGAAATCTCCGGCTGGCGCAGAAGAAAGGCCATTTGAAAACAAGGTTGCCACACCTAAAAGAACAATAAGGGCCAACATAAAAAACAGGCTGCTCAATAAACCGCTTTTTTCAAAACCACGCGCAATGCCACGCGGCCAGGCATAACTTTGATAGGTCGTTTGACGCACCGCAGCCAGTTGTACCGGCAAATTCACATTAAATTCATGCGGTGGCGCATACTGGCAGGCGTAGTAACATTCGCTACAGTTATGACATAAATTGGCCAGATAATTTATATCGCCCTTGGTAAAATCCAGCCGTTGCTCCATGGCAGGAAACACGGCACAAAATCCTTCACAATAACGACATGAATTACAAATACCCACAGAATGACGGGCATCTTCAATCAATTTTTCAAGCTGTTGCATGCTTTGCTGCCTCCTTGCCGGCAATCCTGCCAAATACCGTACCAATTGCCATACCAAATCCGGCAACATAACCTTTACTTAAAATATTTCCTGCCATGATTTCTCCGGCAGCAAATACATTTTTCGACACCACGTCATCTTGCAGGACAACCCTGGCCTCACGGGTAACCTTGACCCCCATGTAGGTAAAGGTAATACCCGTCGCCAGTGGATAGGCATAAAACGGACCCTGATCTATTTTGCGGGCCCAATGACTTTTATTCGGCTGCAAGCCCTGTGTATGGCAATCATCAAGCTTATTGTGATCAAAGTTGCCGGCCACTACAGCGGCATTGAACTGTGCAACCGTCTCTTGGACGGTATCCACGGGAAGCCCCAGTTTTTCTGCCAAGGCTGGAATCGTATCAGCCACAATAGATTTGAAAACCGACGGCATGAAGTGACCGATTGCCTTTGAGTCAATAATGCAATAGGCGATCTGATCGGGTTGCCCGGCCACCAGACGTCCCCAGATGGCATAACGTTTGGGCCAGAAGTCCTCGCCCTCATCGTAAAAACGCCTTCCTTCTTTGTTCACCACGATACCCAGGGAGACACAATCGACCCGGGTCACGATGCCACCATCATAGCGTGGGGAACGGGCGTCAATGGCAACCGCATGTCCCTGGGTAGGATCACCAATAATGCAGGCGTTATTACGCATCAGCTCGCGTAGCATGACCCCTTCGTTAAAGCGGGTGCCACGTATGATAAAGTTACGCGCACTGGGGCCCCATGCCTCTTCCAGCCACTCCCGGTTCGATTCAAACCCACCAGAGGCGATCACTACAGAACGTGCATTTATCCTGATTTTTCTGCCCTTGCAGACAGCCTCGACACTTTCACATTCCCCATTGGCAAAGTTCAGGGTTTGGGCTTGCGTTTCATAAAGGATTTGCACTCCCGCTTTTTCGGCAGCCTTGAAATAAGCATTGACCAGGGCTTTACCACCGCCCAGAAAAAATGCATTGGTCCGTCCCAGGTGCAACGTACCACCCAGGGATGGCTGAAAACGCACGCCATGCGCTTTCATCCAGTCTGTACAGGATGCGGTTTCGCGAATGACATAACGTGCCATTTCTTCATTCGTTTCCCCCCCTGTTACCCGAAATACATCCTGAAAATATTCATCTTCGGTATAAGCATCAGTTAAGACATCGGTTGGTGCATTGTGCATACAACGCAAATTGCGGGTATGGCTGCTATTTCCGCCACGCCATTCCCGTGGGGCACTTTCTATCAGAATGACAGACGCCTTTTGCTCACGCGCCGACAACGCGGCACACAGCGCAGCATTACCACCGCCAACCACCAGAACATCACATAATAATGTATCTTTCAAGGCTTCCTCTCTATTAATAATACATTTGTATTCTATTGTACACAATAAATTATTTTTGTTCAAAATAATTTAATTTGACCGGCATTTGGTACAATTGGTTTGTCGCGTTTTAATCTATGGAAGAATTTGTAATGGCTCGTAAAGCAAAACCCGTCTCACAACCGCTCAATCATGACAGTAATGTCCCTGAAGCCAATGATCGGGGCGTCTCTTTGGGAGACCAGGCTTACAACTACATTATTCAATCACTGGAAAACGGCACGATGCCGCCGGGTACACGGCTTCGTGAAGCCGATCTGGCAGCGGAAATCGGCCTGAGTCGAACCCCCATCCGGGAAGCCCTTAACCAGCTGGTTTCCGAAGGCCTTGTTGTTAACGATCCTAAACGCGGCCTGATCATTACCGAACTCGACCAAAATATGGTGGGTGAGCTTTATGAAATGAGGCGTGTGCTGGAAAGCACGGCAGCCGCGCTGGCTGCCCGTCACGCCACAGATGTGGAAATAGCGGTTCTAAAACAAATCATAGAACAGGACAAAACCAGCGATGATCCTGCCTTTCTGGCCAAAAACAATCGGCTGTTTCACCAAACGCTTTATCAATGCGCCCATAACCGCTTCCTGCTGAAAACCCTTCAGGTTCTTCAAAATGCAATGCTATTGCTGGGAAAAAGCACCCTGGCGGAAAGTGGCCGCCCATCCACTTCTTATGAAGAGCATAAGCAACTGATTGAAGCGCTAGAACAACGCAACCCCGATAAAGCCCAGGAAATAGCCAGCCAACACATTAGTGAAGCTTATAAAGTCCGGCTAAGCCGTTTCCTGCTGAACCAGGATTAATCAGTCAACTTGCGCACCTGATGATCTGACCGCATTACCCCAGCTTTCAATTTGGGATTGAATAAACTGGCCAAACTGCTCTGATGTCATTTGCGCGGCTCGTGCACCTTCCTGTGCCAATTTGGATCCAACATCTTCACCCGTCAATGCTTTGGAAGCAGCAGCGTAAAGTTTTTCAATTACAGCGTCTGGTGTGCCGGCAGGCGCCACCAGCCCATGCCAGGAAACCGCATTGAAACCGGGGATAGCTGCTTCAGCAACCGTTGGCAGTTCAGGTAAAGCCTGGGAGCGCTCACTGGATGTGACGGCCAGGCCTTTAATGGAACCCGCCTTGATATGTGGCAATGCGCCGGGAATAGTCGTAAACATGAAATCAATCTGATCACCAATCAAGGCACTGATTGCGGGAGCACCGCCCCGGAACGGCACATGAACCATATCCAGCTCACTGGCATCCTGAAGCATCACGCCCGCCAAATGGCCCGGTGTCCCGCTTCCCGCTGACCCCATATTGGCTTTCCCCGGATTCGACTTGATATAGTCAATCAATTCCCGGGTATCCATCATTTTTTTATGTGCAGGACCCACGACCAGCACATTGGGAACGGTCGCGAATAAGGTAACGGGTGCAAAATCTTTAATGGCATCGTAGCTCAGCTTATTGTAAAGCGTTGGATTAATGCCATGCGTACTGGCTGTTGCCAGCAATAAGGTGTAGCCATCCGGCTTCGCCAGGGCAACAGACTGCGCTGCAATGGCACCATTGCCCCCACCCTTGTTTTCAACCACGATGGACTGTCCCAAATCTTTTGACATGGCGGCCGCCATGGTGCGGGCCAGGATGTCCGACGAGCCGCCTGCGGGATGCGGCACAATGAGCCGTATGGGTTGTTCGGGATAACTTGCCTGTGCGGTCACGGGTAAAACAGCGGCGGCTGCAATTAAACAGGAATGGATAAATTTCATTATTACTTTCTCCTCTAATGGTAATCTATATAACTCCCTTTAATATACTAATGAATACATTTGAATACAAGCATATTTATAAAAAGTTCGCATAAAAAAAACTGCCTGATGAATCATCAGGCAGCTAAATTATGGAAATATCGTATAAGTTACGCTAACTACTCAAACTGAAGAAACCACACCTACAAACGATTCAGATTTTCATCCAGCAAACCACTAAGCAGGGCCTTGCCATCTTTGCGAACCCGGAACTCGCCATATTTGGCCTGTGCAAAATGCGATCCCTGCCCCTCTGGGAAGAAATACTCATGTGAGGCCAGAGATACGGTTCCGAAAGGACCTGTTTTATAACGCATGATGACGGTTTTGCCATCAGCCAGAATCATGCTGGGATAAGTTTGGGAGACACCGGCCAGCGATGCCACCCCTTTGTCATCAATCGACAAAATAGCGAAACCTTGCCGTGGTTTTTGCCTGTTTGCATCTTTATCTTTATTGGCGGATTGTGTCGCCTGTGCTGCCGTGCGCAAATGATTCACCAGTTCAAAATTCAACGACATATAATCACCTTGCATCAGCGAGCGCGGATCAACCGGAGCCAGCGCCAGCACCACACGCTGGCCGGTTCGCAAAATGGCTTCATGGGTCCAGATACCCCAGTTGGCCACCGTTAATACCGACACCATACCCAAAACCGTCATGAGCGGCAGCAAGCCTCGTGCTTTGGCAGCCGCCACAGAAGCGGGCTGGGGCGGGGTCTCAGTCGCCTGGGCAGTTTCCATGTCATGCTCTTCCCGACCCTTGCGCAGCCAATGGCGACAGGTAACGGTTACCGTCAATAAGACCAGTCCGGTACCCAAAAGCAGGAAAGATTTTTGCAGCAGGCTTAACACCATTTGGTAATAAAACATCCAAAGAAAGCCGATCATGGCAATCGCACCGGTACCCCCAAGGACCCAGTCACGGCATTGGTAAGCCAGCAGCACCAGTATCAGGCCATACACCACCCCATTGTCATTACCCCAATACAGGCACAACACAAACACCAGTGCTGCCACCAGCCATGTAAACCACCGGCCTGCACCTTCCTGCTTGCGCATGCCCCAAAACACCAATACGGCAGGCAAGCACTGAAAAACAAGATTACCCCAGTTTCCTGCCTTCAAAGGATTGAGACCGGCCAAAACAGCCCTGAACATGTCAACCGGACCAAACGCTTGCTCAACGCCTGACTGCCCGCTCAATTCCAGGGTATTCAACACCGTCAGCACCAGAGCATTCACGGCAAGCGCCCATGCCAGCGGTCGCAACGCATTATGTTCATACTGATGCGCACCCACAAACATCACCACCGAAGCCAGCGCCAGCCAGGGAACCGCGTGCAAAGACAACGTGAAAAATGCCGCTTCAGCCGCCCCATAACTGTCATCCCCCCCCATAAAGGTATACAGCACCAGCAATATCAGCCCAATCGTCTGCGTGGCAGACAAAAAGCGTACCCACACCTGTCTGAACATAACGTAAACCGCCATACTGACCGCGGCAATGGCACTGGCTTGCAGGCGTAACACAGCCACTTTGTCAGGCCTGAAGAAATCATTATGAATTTCCAGCAACGAGACCGCCATCATGCCAAGGCCGATCAGCGCCAGTGAGCCGGATACCACGCCCTCCTGACCGGGATCTTTACCTGAAAAGCAGATCACGCTGGCGATCACCAGCAGCGAAATACCGCTGCCCAGGAACGATACGTTCATGATAGCCAGAAACAGAACAAACAACAGGGACACCACCATGACCACACACACCATTAACAAGTGAACAGGCCAAAGGCTCTTGTGACCGCGGTCGGGATTATTTTTACGATAAAGACGATTAATGGCAGCGACCCCCATCCCCGCCGTTAACAGTACCAGGCTGGCAATCATGAAGAGAGACCCGTCCAGCATACGCCATAAACCTAAAAAACTGATGGAACGGACCAATACCACGGCAGACAAAAACCCGACCAGGTTGGCCAGCATGAAATAATCCACCCGTTTGCGGCTGTAATACCTGAAACCGGCCGCAAACACCAATACCGGAATGACCCATACCAACAAGCCTGTCAAACCGCTTGTAGCCGTGTCATATATATTGCCATCATCCATGCCCAACAAAGGCCAAAGACAAAAAAAGCCCAGAAAACGCGGCACCAGTCTGAAGCGATCACCCAAACGCGCAATATTGCATTCGGCCAGCACCAGCAAAAGCAGGTTAAACCCAGCATACATCAATGCCTGGTAATAATACTCACGGCTTAGCATGCCCCAAAAGTCTTCCCGATATAACTGCCAGGCCAGGTTCATAACCACACACCACAGCAAGGCAATGGCAGCATTGGGTGCTGCCAGCAAAAAAGGCAGCAGCAGGGCGCCCCAGATGGCAAACAGGGTCCAGGGGTCTGCTCCGGTTTGATAAACCTGGCCAATCAGTGCCAGCAGGGCACCGGTAATGACCGCAGCCAGAAACAGGGCCCCCTGGCTGCCCAGCCCAGCTTTTGCCTGCCCGGTTTTTCGGGTATAACGCCAATAAGCCAAAAAAGCGGTCAGGCAGGCAAGAATAAACAGAAGCTGGATTCCATACAGTTTCTGCAAGCTTGAAAAATAGTCCCAATTTGCCGCAACCCATGTAACGACGCCACTTGAAGCAAACGAAACACCTGCCACGAGAGACAAAAAAACCAGGAATCCCTGCCATTTATTTAAAAATAAATATTTCAAATTGTCATCTTGCACTTGCATGAACTGATTTTCCTCTCGTATTATCCACGCCATACACTTATTAAAACCGGATCGGGTTTCACCATTTTGTTCAAACAGGCAGTATCGTAACGCGATATTTTATAAGATACTCCTAAAGTCCACGGTTTGGATACTCGGAAGCATATGACTAAAACACTGATTATTGCCGAAAAACCATCAGTCGCCCTCGACATTTCAAGGGCCTTGGGAGGATTCTCCCGTGAAGGTGATTATTTTGAAAGCGACGAATACGTCCTTTCCTCCAGCGTGGGCCATTTATTGACGCTGACCAATCCCGACGATGTCGTCCGGGGCAAGTGGTCATTCGCCCATTTACCCGCCATTCCGGCCAAAGAGTTTGATCTTAAACCAGCCGATAAAAAATCAACCGAGCGCCTCAAATTATTGGTAAAACTACTGAAGCGCAAAGATATCACTGCCATTATCAATGCCTGTGACGCAGGCCGTGAAGGTGAATTGATTTTCCGCTACATTGTGCAATATTCAGGGGTTAAAAAACCCATCAAGCGCCTGTGGCTGCAATCCATGACCAAAACCGCCATTGTTGAAGCGTTTAACAACCTGCGCGATGATGAAACCATGAAGCCACTTGAAGCGGCTGCACGTTCCCGTGCCGAAGCTGACTGGCTGATTGGCATTAACGGCACCCGCGCCATGACCGCGTTCAACAGCAAGGAAGGCGGTTTTTTCAAGACCCCGATCGGACGGGTGCAAACCCCCACGCTGGCCATTGTGTGCGAGCGCGAAGAAAAAATCCGCGCCTTCCAGTCACGCGACTACTGGGAAGTGCATGCCACGTTTGTGGCGGCAGCCGGGCTGTATGAAGGCCGCTGGTTTGACCCCAACTTCAAAAAAGACGAACACGACCCCGAGAAAAAAGACAGCCGCCTCTGGTCTTTGGCCAGTGCGCAATCCATCGTGGCGGCCTGTCGTGACAAAACCGGTACGGTAACCGAAGAGTCCAAACCATCCACCCAGATGTCGCCCGCCCTGTTTGATTTGACCTCGTTGCAGCGCGAGGCCAACTCCAAATTCGGCTTTACCGCCAAAACCACTCTGGCCCTGGCACAAACCCTGTACGAACGTCATAAAGCCCTGACCTATCCGCGTACCGACTCTCGTTACCTGCCCGAAGATTATCTGGGTACCGTCCAGCAAACCTTTGACGCCATTTCAGGCAGTGAATCCCACCTGAACCGGGGTCACAAAGCGTTTGCCGGAAAAATTCTGGCCAATGGTTGGGTCAAACCCAACCGTCGTATCTTCGACAACAAAAAGGTATCCGATCACTTTGCGATTATCCCGACCCAACAGGTACCCAAAGAGTTAAGCGAAGCCGAAGCCAAAATTTACGACCTGGTGACCAAACGTTTCATGGCGGTTTTCTTTCCGCCCGCCGAGTACCGCATTACCACCCGGATTACTGAAGTATCGCAATATCGCTTCAAAACCGAGGGCAAGGTACTGGTCAAGCCGGGCTGGCTGGAAATTTACGGCCGGGAAAGCCAGGGTGAGGATGCCAACCTGGTACCGGTAGCCGACAGCGAAGCGGTCCGCACCGAAGATATTGCGCCCAAAGCGCTGCAAACCAAGCCACCCGCACGCTATACCGAAGCCTCCCTGCTTAGCGCCATGGAAGGCGCTGGCAAACTGGTAGACGACGACGAGCTGCGCGAAGCCATGTCTGAACGCGGCCTGGGAACGCCAGCCACGCGGGCAACCATTATCGAGGGCCTGCTGAACGAGCACTACCTGCGCCGCGAAGGCCGTGAGCTGGTGCCTTCAGCCAAGGCACGCCAGCTAATGACGCTCCTGACCGGCCTGAACGTGCAGGAACTGACGTCTCCCGAACTAACGGGCGAATGGGAGCACAAGCTCAAGCAGATGGAGCAGGGTAAGCTTGATCGCGCCGCTTTCATGCGCGATATTGCCCAAACCACCCAGATTATCGTCAAGCGCGCCAAAGAATACGAACAGGCCACCATTCCCGGTGATTATGCCACCCTGCAAACCCCCTGCCCGCAATGCGGTTCGGTGGTCAAGGAAAACTACCGCCGCTACGCCTGCACCCACTGTGATTTTTCCATTACCAAGCACCCGGGCGGACGCACGTTTGAAATTCCCGAAGTGGAAGAGCTGCTCCAGAAAAGAACCCTGGGCCCGCTAAGTGGCTTTATCAGCAAAATGGGCCGGCCATTTTCCGCCATTTTGCGTATTACCGATGAACACAAGCTGGAATTTGATTTTGGCCAGAACAATGAGGAAGATGCCGAGCCGGTGGATTTCACGGACCAGTCCGCAATAGGAAAATGCCCTAAATGCAGTGCTGGTGTTTTTGACAATGGCATGAATTACGTGTGTGAAAAATCCGTGGCACATGAAAAAACCTGTGACTTCAAATCAGGCAAAGTGATTTTGCAACAGGAAATTTCCAATGACCAAATGGCCAAACTGCTGGAAACGGGCAAAACAGATTTACTCGACGGATTTGTGTCAAATCGTACCAACCGTAAATTCAAGGCCTTTTTAACCTTACAGGAAAACGGCAAAATCGGCTTCGAATTTGAGCCTCGCCCAGCCAAGGCGGCGTCAAAAACAGCAACTAAAAAAGCGGCAAAAACAGCAGCTACCGCTGATGACAAGCCGGAAGCCAAAAAAACTGCGGCCAAGAAAGCCACTAAAACAGCCAGCAAGACGGCCACCAAGAGCGCTGCCAAAAAGGCAACAAAAACGGCTGCCAAAAAAGCAGCTGCCAAAACAGCGGTAAAATCAATTACCAAGAAGCTGGCTTCAGATCTTCCGGATGACGACGATCCGGCGTTCTGATCCCGTTCCAGACCAGCCCTGCAGGCATTTTCTGCAGGGCGTAACCGGCATTGAAACGCATGAGCAATTTTATCCAAAAGTACAATATTCCAGGCCCCCGCTATACCAGTTATCCCACCGTCCCCTACTGGAATGAAGCCAGTTTTACAGTAGATTCATACAAACAAAGCCTGATCCGCAGTTTCAATGAATCCAATGCTTCGGAAGGCATCAGCCTATACATTCACCTGCCTTTCTGTGAGAGCCTGTGTACTTTTTGTGCCTGTCATAAGCGCATTACCAAAAAACATGCCGTTGAAGGCCCCTACATTGATGCCGTGATCAAAGAATGGAACATGTACCTTGAACTGCTGGGCAGCAAGCCCCGGATCAGGGAAATCCACTTGGGTGGTGGCACCCCCACTTTTTTCAGCACCGAAAACCTGACCCGTTTGCTACAGGCGATTTTTGATACATCCGACATCGCCCCCGATCACGAATTCAGTTTTGAGGGCCACCCCAACAATACCCGCCGCGAACATCTGGAAACCCTGTATGAGTTAGGCTTCAGGCGGGTCAGCTTTGGGGTCCAGGATTACGACCCGGTGGTGCAAAAAGCCATCCATAGAATCCAGCCCTATGAAAACGTCTTCAATGTCACCGATGCCTCACGCAAGATCGGCTACCAGAGCATCAGCCATGACCTGATTTTTGGCCTGCCCTTCCAGACCTGGAAATCCATGGAAGCCACCATCAAGCGCACCATTTCGCTAAAGCCCGATCGTCTGGCCTTCTATTCCTACGCGCATGTACCCTGGATCAAGGGCGTTGGCCAGCGGGGTTTCGATGAAAATGATTTACCCAGCGGCGAAGAAAAACGCGCCCTGTATGAAAACGGCAAAAAACTGCTGGAAGAACTGGGCTATGTGGAAATTGGCATGGATCACTTTTCCCTGCCCACCGACGAGCTTTACCAGTCCATGCTGAATAAAAAACTGCATCGCAACTTCATGGGCTATACCTCTTCGTCCACCCAGCTGATGATTGGCCTGGGCGTTTCGGCCATTAGCGATTCCTGGTATGCCTTTGCCCAGAACGAAAAAGTGGTTGAAGACTATTATGCCCGTCTGGAAAAAAACGAATTGCCGCTTTACCGTGGCCATATCCTGGACCAGGAAGACCTGATCATCCGCCGGCATATTCTTAACCTGATGTGCCTGCAGGCTACCCGCTGGGACAAGCCCGAACAGCAATTTCCAGAATTACCCCAGGTGATTGAACGCCTGCGCGAAATGGAAACCGACGGCCTGATCAGGATTTTGCCCAACGGTATTGATATTACCGAAGCAGGCCGCACCTTTTCACGCAATATTTGCATGGCCTTTGACCTGCGCATGCTGCGTGACCAGCCCGGCACCCGTATTTTTTCCATGACCGTATAAGCAATGACCCTGATACCCGAAATAAAGCCCCAGCAATCGATTGAATTGCTCAAAGAGCTGCATATCCTTACCCGTGACGGAAAAATCAACCAGGACACGCGTCGCAAGCTTAAACAGGTATATCACCTGTACCAGTTCATCGAACCATTAATGGAAGATGTCCTGAAACAAAAAGACAGCCTCAGCCTGGTTGATCACGGGGCAGGCAAGTCTTACCTGGGTTTCATTTTGTATGACCTGTTCCTGAAAGACAAACCCGGCGCACATGTTTACGGTATTGAAACCCGTACCGAACTGGTTGAAAAATCAGAAGCGCTGGCACAACGCCTGGGCTTTAAAGGCATGTCATTCCTGGCCATGACGGTTGAGGAATCCATGTCTTCAACCCAATTGCCTGAAAAAATTGATATTGTCACGGCCCTGCATGCCTGCAATACCGCCACCGATGACGCTATCCGCTTTGCCCTGAACCGTGATGCCCAATACATTGTACTGGTACCCTGTTGCCAGGCCGAAGTGGCCGCTGCCCTGCGCGCCAACAAGGGTAGCACGCTGGGTAAAACCGCCCTGTCGGAACTGTGGCGCCACCCGATCCAGACTAGGGAGTTTGGCAGTCACCTGACCAACGTCTTGCGTTGCCTGCAGCTGGAAGCCCATGGCTACCAGCTTACCGTGACCGAACTGGTGGGCTGGGAGCACTCGATGAAAAACGAGTTGATCATCGCCAAAAAAACCGGTGGTTTCAAAAAAAGCGCGCGTGAACGTCAATTGCAGATATTGAAAGAATGCCACCTTGAGGCCCTGGCCGAGCGCTTTGCCTATTAAGTCTGCCTCACGGTGAAACCGGGCTGCGCTTATAAAGCGCAACCGGTGGGTAACGTTAATGACACGGCATATTGTGCAGAAAGATTGGCAAGCTATATCATTGGGTTTTAATTTGGATCAAATGACTTTTTTGCTAACCGTTTAGAATTACAGCTTGTCTGCAAACAAAATACACCCAATGAATCAAATCCGGCAACCCTTGCAAGAGTATTTAGTTCAAATTCTAAACGCCGCCAAACGACTTCACGACCACACAGGCGATATCAGTGAAATCAACTTTCTGTCCAATACCCCGGTACAGGATTTAAGCCGTCACGAACTGGGCTGTATCAGCCAGTCTTGCCGTGAGCTTAGCCGTTTTTACCAGCCCTATATACAGGCTAACCCGCAAATTCCCTTCGAAACAATGGCCCAGTTTGAACAATTACTGGCAGGACAAGAAACCATTGAACCCATGGATCTTTGGGAAATCATTAAGGTAGACATCCCCCGTTTTAACCAGCAGGTTGCGCAAGCACATACCGTTTTAATACGAAAAACCCCCAAAAAAGCCTGAAATGATATCCAGCTTTTTGGGGGCAGGTTCAAATTCATGAACGGGGGATTTTTATTAATCCGCCCTTTCTTTAGATGGCGGACTAATTAACGCTTGTGCGGTATAAACCAAAACCGCAAAGCCCACCGCACCAAAAAAACCAATCGCCAGAAGCATGATGATATCGACCGGACCACCTATATCCGCCAGGCGCGAATCGGTAGAGGCAAACACAAACCAAATCGCCAGTATGGCTCCAATAGGCATGGACACTTGTGCCCATAAAAATTTATGCATGGAGATACTGCGATCACGTATCAGTACATACACATAGGCCACTGTAATTACAATGACTGCGGCAACCAGGACCCAAAACAAAACAGGACCAAACATTTGTTCAAAAACCGCAATAAGGGTTTCAACGGTTAACTCTTGCATGACGACTCCTTAAGCTTTACCTTGCAGCATGGCGTTATATGTGGGTTTCAAAGCCCAAACCTTCATTAGCCAGCTTAGCCAAAGCTCTTCAAGCGGCGCAATCAGTCCGGGGAAAGAAGGGAGTAAATTATTGTGGTAGTCAAACTCTACCAACATGGCCTGCCCCACGCGGGTAATTAGCGGACATGAAGTGTAGCCATCGTAAAACAAGGTTCCTTCACGCTCCTGAATGGCGGCGATCAAGTGATCGGCAACCACCGGCGTTTGCCATTTAACCGAAGCAGCAGTTTTACCCTTGGGAATACCGGCCACATCACCCAAAGCAAAAATATTGGGGAAACGTAAATGACGCAATGTACGGGGATCACATTCTACCCACCCCTGGTCTACCCAGCGATTGGCCCAGCTTAGGCCTGATTCACGAATCACGGCAGGGGCACGCTGCGGTTGAATGACATGCAAATAATCGTAAGGCATTTCAACGGTAGATGCCACGGCT
Source organism: Advenella sp. RU8 (assembly GCF_048381675.1). Lineage (NCBI taxonomy): Bacteria > Pseudomonadati > Pseudomonadota > Betaproteobacteria > Burkholderiales > Alcaligenaceae > Advenella > Advenella sp. RU8. The sequence continues at coordinate 223,420 of NZ_JBLWIS010000004.1, read as the reverse complement.
TCACCCGTGGTTTTGTTGACTTCGCTAGTGGCAAAGGTGGCAATTTTACGTCCTGGATCAATTGCTTTTAAGGTATGTTGCAAATGGGCTTGAATGCCGCGCTGGCCATACAGCATGCGAACTTTTTCCGCCACAATGGGCACGGAAAACAACACTGGCTGCGGGCAGGCGTAGTGCATTTCATAGCCTTGGGATTTTGGTCCGCGGCTGGCACGGTCATCAATTAAAAAAGTATGCTTTAAGGGTGCCCCGGCACATTTCATTTCCGTGGCAGGACGCGTGGAAATGGCCACACCACCTTTTTCAATAAACTGGGAAGCCGCCTGCCAGGTGCGTGCTGCATATTCTGGCCCCGCATACAAACCGCCAATGCCGTGCTGTCCAATCAAATCCAGCGAAAAACCTTCAATGGCTTCGTTATCAAGCACCAACCCGGGCGCCACAACCAAAAAGTCATAACGCAGGCTCTTGCCGCTTGTGGTACTTACCGTATTACTTTCCGGATCAATCGCCGCTGCGGCCTCGGGGATAAAATCGATGCCTGCGCTAACCCAGTCGGCTGTTTTGCTGACCACGTAAGAAGCGGGTTTCAAACCGGCCCCAACCAAGGACAAACCCGGTTGATAATAATGATCTGCCCGCGGGTCTATCAGTGTAATGCGCCCACCCTGGAGCTGTTTGACCAGGCGGTTTGCCAAAGCCAGACCACCCGCCCCAGCACCAATAATGACAATATGCGCTTTAGTATTCACTACAGCGGTTTTTGCCTGAACCGGGCCTGAAATAGTAAGACCTAATCCACCCGTAGCCGCGCTTGCCAAGCCAAATGTCAATAATTCGCGGCGCGATAATGTAAATTTATCCGTTTTTTTCATATATCCCTGCCCATATGATGGTTTTCAAAATATTTATGACTTTATGTATATTATTTTAGTATTAATAATTTATTAAATATTATTAAATTTTGTATTACATTAAAAACCCGTCAAAAGAGTGACCAATACCGGAAGTAACAGCTGCTTTGGTTTTCATATAACCTCCCAACAGTTGAAAAGGTATTCATCACTCCTCCACATACCAGTTGTCTTCGGACAGCATTACCTGCTGGTGACCGTAACCGGCTGGCATCATGGGAAAGCAGTTTTCCTGCGCCTGAACCCGTACATCCAGGAAATAGGCGCCTTCGGAATCCAGGCAGGCCTGCAGGGCTTCTTCCAGTTCATTAGGGTCAGACACCGTGGCCGCTTCCCAGCCAAAGGCCCTGGCCAGTACCACAAAGTCGGGCATGGAATCGTTGTAGCTGTGACTATAGCGCCCGTCATGAATCAGTTCCTGCCATTGGCGCACCATGCCCATGTGCTGGTTATTGCACAAAATCACCTTGACCGGTGTACGGTGCTGGGTGGCCGTGGCCAGTTCCTGGATATTCATCAAGACCGAAGCATCGCCACTGATGCACACCACCAGCGAATCGGGATTGCCAATTTGCGCACCAATCGCGGCAGGCACCCCGTAACCCATGGTACCGGCGCCTCCCGACGTCAACCAGCGGTTAGGCTGGTTGAATTTCAGGTATTGGGCCGACCACATTTGGTGCTGGCCCACATCGGTACTCACGATGGCATCACGGTTTTCAATCAGGGCATTGACGCTACTTAGCAAATGTTGCGGCAAAATATGGGTTTCGGACGGGGTAAAGCCCAGGCAGTCTTTTTCACGCCACTTGCCAATACGTGCCCACCAGTCATCCAGTTGGTCATTGTCACGGTCCAGTGCCTTGATTTCAGTAAACAGTGCTTTAAGCAAAGGATAACAGTCACCTACCAGCGCCACATCGGCACGCACCACCTTGTCAATCGAAGCCGGGTCGATATCGAGGTGAATCTTGGTTGCATGCGGGCAGAAGTCGGACAAGCGACCGGTAATCCGGTCGTCAAAACGGGCACCCACGCAAACAATCAAGTCCGCATGATGCATGGCCAGGTTGGCCTCAAGCGTACCGTGCATGCCCAGCATGCCCAGGAACTGCTTGTCGGTGCCGGGGAAAGCGCCTAATCCCATCAGGGTCAGCGTGCAGGGAGCACCCAGATAATTGACCATATTGCTAAACACTTCACAGGCATCAGGGCCGGAATTGACCAGGCCACCCCCACCATAGAATACCGGCCGCCGTGCATTCACGATTAACGCCGCTGCCCGCTTGGTGGCCGCCTGCAACACGGAGGGCGCTACCTGCGAAACCGCGCTGACCGGTACCTCTCCATTCAGGTCGGCACTGGTTTCAAGTGCCGCAGCCATCTGGATATCCTTGGGGAAGTCAATCAGTACCGGACCGGGACGTCCGGACGCCGTCAGGTTGTAGGCTTTGGCTACCAGGCCTGCCACGTCTTCAACACGCTTGATTTGCGCATTCCATTTGGTGACTGGACGAGAAATGCCTACCGCATCGCATTCCTGGAAAGCATCGGTGCCAATGGCACTGGTGGCCACCTGGCCGCTGATGCACAGCACCGGAATGGAGTCACACATGGCATCAAGCAGGCCCGAGGTAGTGTTGGCCATGCCTGGCCCCGACGTGACCAGCACCACACCGGTTCGACCGGTAGAACGGGCATAGCCTTCGGCCGCGTGCATGGCGGCCTGTTCATGGCGAACCAGGACGTGACGGATACGCGGTTCGGCGTAAAGGGCATCATAAAGCGGCAGTACGGCACCGCCCGGATAGCCAAAAATGGTATCAACGCCATTGGCAATCAGCGTTTCCAGAAGAACCTGTGCACCATTCATGGTGGCATTCTGTGTGGGTAAGGAAGTCATGATGATTTATAAACAGATTAATGATTCTTCGATAATATCAATATTTTCTTCTTTCCTGTCTGAACTCACTCTCAATACACGTTAAACTATCCGCATTCTTCCTGCTGTTTTTACCTTCAAGGAATCCTGAAATGAGTGTTCACGCTGACATCAAACGCATCACAGTTCCTCAGCTGATGGCCTACAAGGGCCAAAAAAAAATTGTATCCCTAACCTCTTATATTGCACCCTTTGCCCGTATTATTGATGAATACGTAGACATGATCCTGATTGGCGACTCAACCGCCATGGTGGGCTACAACATGGATGACACGCTGTCCATTACGGTGGACCAGCTTGCTGCCCACGCTAAGGCCGTGGTCAGTTCCACACAACGGGCCTGCATCGTGGTGGACATGCCGTTTGGCAGTTACCAGGAATCCCCCGAACAGGCGTTTCGCAATGCCGCCAAAATGCTGTCGACCAGTGGCGCCGATGCCGTGAAATTTGAAGGCGGTGAATACCTGGCCGAAACCACCCGTTTCCTGGTAGACCGTGGCATCCCCGTGCTGGCCCATATCGGCCTGATGCCCCAGTACGTCAACACCATGGGCGGTTTCAAGGCACAAGGTTTAAGCGAAGAAGCCGCCAAACGCATCTTCAATGACGCCATCGCCCAGGAACAGGCGGGTGCATGGGGCGTGGTGATTGAAGGCACGGCCGAACCGCTGGCCCGCCGCATTACCCAAAGCGTAAAAATTCCAACCATTGGTATTGGCGCTTCTCCCGCGTGCGATGGCCAGGTACTGGTTGCTGAAGACATCTTTAACTTAAGCGGCTCACGCATACCGAAATTTGCCCAGCAATTTTCAGACGTGCAGGCAACTATCCGCCAAGGCGTAGAAGCCTATGCCAACCAGGTTCGCGATGGCTCTTTTCCCACCCTGAACCACTGCTTTGGTGTGCCCAAAAATGGCTAAAAAGGAAAAAAAGGTCAACGGAGCCCCCTGGCATGAAGTACGCAGTTCAACGCTGCATGGCAACGGGGTGTTTGCGCTGCGGGATATTCCCGCAGGAACCAAAATCATCGAATACACCGGCAAGCGCATTACGCCTGAACAGGCCGACGCCATGTTTCCGGTCAACCCCGACGATCCGTTCCATACCTTTTTCTTTTCCTTAAGCTCGGGCAAAATCATTGATGGCGGCAACAAGGGCAATGACGCCCGCTGGATCAATCACAGCTGCGACCCGAATTGCGAAACCCAGGAAGGCAAGCATGGCAAACGGGTTTATGTATTTGCCAAACGGAATATCCAGGCAGGCGAAGAGCTGTTTTACGATTATGGCCTGGTCATTGACGACAAACTGACGGCAAAACTGAAGAAACAATACCAATGCCTGTGCGGTGCAAAAAACTGCCGTGGCACCATGCTAGCCCTGCCGGAAAAGAAAAAATCTGCCAAAAGAACGGCAGCAAAAAAGACAGAAGCTGAACCGGCATAAGGCCAGTAGCTACCTGCGCCGGAAGCTGTAGCCTTAGAGCAGGCTCCCGGGCCAATCCGGCGCATAATCACGCCAACTCAACCGCCATTTTTTCAAGGCAATGCCAAGCCTCACCCACCACTACCCGGGCACTGCAGGCAATCATGAGGTTCAGGTTCAAGCCAAAATCCTCAACCGTGAAACCCTGCAAATCAATTTCACGTCCCTGTTCCTGCCCAACCGATACCTGCTCCACCAACGACCGGCCGTCATTGGTGTACACCCAGACCGGCTTGCCCAAGGCAATCCCGAACCCCACTTCAAAGATCGTGCCCGAATCAGGTTCCTGGCCACGAAAAGCATTCAAATTAGCCATGATGGCATCGGCCTGGCGTATCAGCCCGATATTGGCCTGGTAAATCCAGTGGGCCAGGGCGGGTTTATCGAGCCCGGCCGGCGCACTGTTATCCAGCGGATACAAGCCGGCAAAACCAAATGACGCACATAAGTCTTTCAGTGTTTGGCCATGCTCAACGGCATCGTGCCTGAATACATCAGGACCGGCCAGATAAATCTTTTTCATTCAAACCACCTTTTCCAACTGCCAGAAAAACCATCATCTCCGTCTAAAAGCCAAATCTTTAAAAAATACATTCTTAAAAGATTTCTTTTTCTTCTGAAGATCATTATGATAGCGTGTATATGATTTTTCTGTTGCAACACTGATTTGTCCCTTTTCCAAGGAGTCCAACATGTCTGCCTCTTTCGAGCTAAAAAAATCAAGCAATGGCCAGTTTCATTTTTCATTGAAAGCTGAAAATGGCTCCACCATCCTGAGCAGCGAACAATATACCACCCTTGCTGCCGCCAAAAACGGTCTGGCTTCAGTGCAAAAAAACAGTACGGAGGACGGCCATTATGTTTCAGAAACATCCTCAAACGGCAAATTTTTCTTTAACCTTAAGGCCAGTAATGGCCAGATCATTGGCACCAGCCCCATGTTTGCCGATGAAGCCACGCGCCACTATGCAATTGCCGAGTGTAAAACCGCAGCAACTGCAAAAGTGATTGACAATACCAACACCTGACAAGCCTTAAAATGTGCCGGCAAGGATTGTCTTGACGGCACATCTGGCGCGTATCCGGCTTAATCGGCCGCTTTAAGCACGCCATAACGCAACAGGGTACGTTCACGTGCCTCGGCATGGTCAACAATGGGGGGCAAATACTTCCCTGCCGTCTGCCATGGTTCGTGTATGCATTTATCGGAAAGCAGCTTCAGTTCGGGTACATAACGCCTGATGAACTTGCCTTCGGGATCAAATTTTTTTGATTGGGTCACCGGATTGAAGATGCGGAACCAAGGCTGGGCATCACACCCGGTGGAAGCGGCCCATTGCCAGCCACCATTATTCGAAGCCAGGTCATAGTCATTGAGTTTATCGGCAAAATATTTTTCCCCTTCACGCCAGTCAATGCCCAGATCCTTGCACAAAAATGAAGCCGTGATCATACGCAGCCGGTTATGCATATAACCGGTCTGGTTCAGCTGGCGCATGGCGGCATCCACAATCGGATAGCCTGTCCTGCCTTCACACCAGGCCGCAAAATATTCCGGATTGTCGTCCCAGACAATACGATCACAGGCGCGCTGGAACGAACGGTTTACCACATGCGGAAAGTGATACAGAATGGCTTGATAAAACTCTCGCCAGATCAGCTCCGATAACCAGGTTGCCGCACCGTCATTGTTTTGTTCCAGGGCAAAACGGGCCAGTCTCCTGACCGATACCGTACCAAAACGGATATGCACCGAGAGGTACGATACCCCCTTGACCGCCGGAAAGTCGCGCGCTTCTTTATAGCGTGCCATCCGGGGGGCGAAATCGTCAAACAGGGTTTGCGCACCGCTGCTGCCTGCCGGCATGGGCAATGATGCCCAGGTTCCCGACTCAAAGCCAAGCTGCGCCAATGATGGAATGCTTTCCGTCGGTGGCTTGCATGCCAACCGGGCTGCGTATTTTTCAACCGGATAGGGCTTTAGCTGAAAATCATCCACCTTCTTCAGCCATGCGTTCTTGTAAGGCGTGAAAACACTATATGGCTTGCCGGCCTGGGTCAAGATTTCATCGGTTTCAAAAATAACCTGATCCTTGAAATCGGCAAACCCGATGCCCATGACATCCAGGCTGGCCGCCACCCGTTGGTCCCGTTCAATGGCTGCAGGCTCATAATCACGATTGGTGAATACTTTCTGCACGCCCAGTTGCCGGGCCAGTTCGGGAATACAATCCTGTGCCGCGCCATGCTTCACGATCAGGCCGCTACCCTGGCCACCCGCACGCAATGATAGGGCATGCAGGCCGGCATCCAGCGCCACGACGCTTTGATGAATAAACTCAACCCGGCGGTCTTTGCGGCTGGGCAAAGCGTCCAGGATCTCGGTATCAAAAACGAACACGCAATATACTTTTTGAGCCGTTCGCAAGGCGTGATAAAGCGCGGCATGATCTTCACAGCGCAAATCACGACGAAACCAGACCAAGGCAGCATTCATCAATTTACACCCTGTTTGGCTCGCCAGGCGGCAACCGAATCAATAATATCCTGTGCCTTGCGAAAAAAGATCGTGTTTTCCGGCAGGCGTTTTGAATTGAACAGTGCGGGATTACCGCCCATCCAGAGTTCGGTACTTGCCGGCAGATGCTGGCGCAATTGCTTAAGGTTCTGGATCACCTCCTGAACCGGCGCATGCGTACTGACACCAATGGCTACAATATCGGCATTCAATTGTGCCGCCGCAGCCAGGATTTCCGGCAAAGGGGTATCCGCCCCCAAGGACAGGCGCTCACAATTTTCAAGGGCAAAAAAACACTCGGCCATGAGCAGGCCCAAGGTATGCTTTTCTTGTGGCAAGGTTGTCAGCAAAACTCGCGGCGAACGGATTTCATCCGGTAGCTTGATATCAAGAACTGTAATGGCATCTCTTAAAAACCCCTGGATAGTTTCCGTAAACAGGTGTTCCTGAAATACGGAAATCTCACCCTGCAACCATGCAACGCCCACCTCATAGGCTAGCGGGGAAATAATATTTTCAATGGTTGACGCCAGGCCATATTTGACCATTTGCTGGTGCAAGGCACGGCGAAACCGCTCGGATTCATTATCTTTCAGCCACTGCAACCACTCACCATCCAAAACCTGCAGGTTTCGTGCTTTTCGGGGATGACGCTCCTGCCCTTCTTCCTGGGCAAGTTTACTGAGTTCATGCAATTCATCCAGCGATAGCCGGGCCACCTTTGAAGGGCGATAACCTGCGGCCAGCAGCCGTTTAATGACCATCAGCTTGTCAAGATCAGACTGAAGATAGTAGCGATTGCCTTGCGTATCCCTTTGTGGATCCGGAAACCCGTACCGATGCTCCCACATTCGCAAGGTCATTTTGCTTAGCCCTGTGTCACGCTCAATATCGGATATTGAATAGTGCACGGCAGGAAGAGTCGTATTGGCGGCGGTCTGGTTCATTACAAATCTACAAAAAAGAAAAAACGGTCATTTTAAAAGCGCCCGGCTGAAGTGTCGCACTTTGCTGGCATTAACTGGGCAAGCATGTAATGCAGCCATTTTCACCATCCAAAGCAATAAATACAATAGTTAACCTTAAGCAAGCCCCGAAAAAATACTATTTTACATATACAAACAAAAATATATTTGAAATTGTATTATACAAAATAATATTTTGGCTATACAATAATAAAAATTCATCGTTTTGTAGATGTCATTTAGAAGCCATATTTTTTGCATCAAGGTTTTCATTATGAAAGTTGCCATTATCGGTTCCGGAATTAGCGGTTTGGCCGCTGCCCATACGCTTGGCAGCAGCGCCAACATTACTTTGTTTGAAGCCAACAGCTATTTTGGCGGACATGCAAATACCGTAAATGTGACCCTGCCAACCCCTGAGGGCAATATTACCCATGGCATAGATACCGGTTTCCTGGTTTTCAACCAGAAAACCTATCCCGAATTGATCCGTCTATTCAAAAGCCTGAATGTATCCACGGCATCCTCTGACATGTCATTTTCAGTACAGGTACCCAATGCCATCAACCAGCGCAAGCTGGAGTGGAGCGGCAGCAACCTGAATACGGTGTTTTCACAAAGAAGCAACTTGCTCCGCCCCCGTTTCTGGTTCATGCTCAAGGATATCCTGCGTTTTAATGCCTTATGTACGAAACTGGCTGCCAACCTTGATGATCAAGAACTGCTGACACAAACCCTGGAAGCGTTTCTGGTTGAGCACAAGTTTGGCCAGGCATTCAGGGAATGGTATCTGCTACCCATGCTGGGTTGCATCTGGAGCTGTCCTACCCAGCAAATGCTGCAGTTTCCTGTCGCAACCATGATTCGCTTTTGCCACAATCACGGGCTTGTCCAGGTTAATGACCGTCCGCAATGGCTGACGGTCAATAACGGCTCGCGCCAATACATTGAAAAAATCACCGCCGGCATTGCCGACAAACGCCTGAACACACCCGTCCTGCAGATCAGGCGCAACCAAAAAAACGTGCAGATCCTGACCGCTAACGGTTTGGAACACTTCGACCATGTGATTATGGCTACCCACTCCGATCAGGCCCTGCGCTTGCTGGAACAGGCCACGCCAAGAGAACGGGACATCCTGGGTGCCATCCAATATCAAGCAAACCGCGCCATCCTGCACACTGACACCTCGGTCTTGCCTGACAACAAGCTTGCCTGGGCTTCATGGAATTATGAAAGAAGCGCAAACACAGACACCTCTTCCGCCGGCATCTGCCTGCATTACCTGATCAACCGCTTACAACCCCTGCCTTTTAGCCAACCTGTCATTGTTTCATTGAACCCGGTCAAGCCCATCAATCCGGCAACCATTATTGGGGAATATAGCTATGAACATCCCGTCTTTGATATGGCCGCCATTTATGCGCAGAAAACCCTAAAAAAAATACAGGGCCAAAACCGCACCTGGTACTGCGGTGCATGGACCGGCTATGGTTTCCATGAAGACGGACTGGTATCGGGCATGCAAGTTGCCAGAGAGCTGATGGCACAACAGCAAGAAACCCTTAAACAAGCCGCCTGACATGTCAAGCAAAACGCTTCCCCCTTCTACATTGATCGGTTTTGGCCAGGTCTACCATGCCCGGCTGCAACCCACCGTCAACCGCTTTCGCTATCCTACTTTTTTCCTGATGCTGCCGATGCGGCATCTGCGTGACAGCGATAGCGCACTGGCCATCAATAAACCGGGCGCCATCAGTTTTCATGATTGCGACCACGGTGACGGCAGGGGCCCCGAACAGGGGGGCGCCCTGGCCTGGCTAGATGAGCTCCTGCACAACCAGGGCATTCATGATGCGAATGGCGAAGTATGGCTGCATTGCTACCCGCGTGTATTCGGCTATACCTTCAAGCCCGTGAGTTTCTGGTTCTGCCATCATGAAAACGGGGATCTGCGGGCCATTGTCGCTGAAGTCAACAACACCTTTGGTGAACGACACTTTTATTTGCTTGACCAACCCCGTTTCGGTGCATGGGTAGACGTTCAAAAAGTATTTCATGTTTCGCCTTTTTGCGATGTGAAGGGGCAATACCACTTCTGCTTCATGCGAACTGCACAACATGAAGCCATCAAGACCTCGGTCTTGATTCACTATCACGATGCAGACAAGCCGGTACTGAAAACCAGCATCAGCGGGACGCTGCTACCAATTACCCCGGCCACTTTAAGGCGGGCGCTGTGGCGCTATCCTGCAATGACCGCCATGATCATGCTGCGAATCCATTGGCAAGCACTCAAGCTCTGGATCAAACGCACCGGATTCCGCCACAAACCCAGTCCTCCAGATCAACCTGTAACCCGTTGAGACTATTCAAGATGAATACCAACACCGCTAGCACCCACCAAACCCTTAACTTGCCCGACAATGTCCCGGCCAGTGTCAAAAATGCTTTTCGCTTACTCAGCCATTTGCAATATGGCAAATTGATTGTTGTACTGCCTAACGGCCAATCCCATCTGTTTGGTACCCAGGAGACAAGCGCAAACCAGGGCATTCCTGTCCTGCACCTGCATAACTGGAATGTTTGCAGTGCCGTCTTCAAATCCGGTGACATCGGTTTTGCCGAAACCTATATTGCGGGTGACTGGAGCACATCAGACCTGCCCGCCCTGCTGACCCTGCTGGTACGCAATCGCCAGCAACTAAGTCTGCTGATTTATGGAAACTGGCTGGGACGGCTGGCTTACCGCATTCGCCATTTACTGAATCGCAATACGCGCAGCAATAGCCGCAAAAACATTCATGCCCACTATGACCTGGGCAATGAGTTTTATTCCTTGTGGCTGGATAAAAGCATGAATTATTCCAGCGCCCTGTTTGACGCCAACCCGGAAGCAGATCTTGAAACTGCCCAGTGGGCAAAAGTAAAGCGTGCACTGGATATGGTGCAATTAAAGCCGGGCGACCGCTTGCTGGAAATTGGTTGTGGCTGGGGTGCCCTGGCCGAGATGGCAGCGGTACAGTTCAAGGCCCGCCCTACCGGGGTCACGCTCTCCAGCGAACAGCTGGCCTTTGCCCAACAACGCATGGAAAGGCTGGGCATGGCCACACAGGCCGATTTACGCCTGCAGGACTATCGCGATATCAACGACGAAGCCTTTGATGCCATCTGCTCGATTGAAATGATCGAAGCGGTCGGCAAAGAATACTGGCCGGTTTATTTTCAATCCATCAACCGCCTGCTAAAACAGGGTGGGCGTGCCTGCATACAGAGCATCGTGATTGATGATGAATTGTACGAACGCTACATCAATGGCACCGATTTCATTCAACAATACATTTTCCCCGGCGGCTGCCTGCCCTCTACAAGCCAATTGCACCAACAGATACGCAAGGCAGGGCTGAAACTGGAAAATGAATTTTCATTTGGCCAGGATTATGCCAAAACCTGCAAGCTCTGGCGCGAAGATTTCCTGAGCAAAAAAGCCCAGGTCACACAACTGGGCTTTGATGAAAACTTCATGCGGACATGGGAATTTTACCTGGCCTATTGTGAAGCCGCTTTCACGGAAGGCAGTATCAATGTCATGCAACTGACGCTTGTCAAGGAGTAAAAAATGAACGCTACCCGTTTATTGACCATGCTAATCCTTGCCGCCAGCTGTGGCACGGTGCCATACGCGCTGGCGGCCACCAAGGCGAATCCGGTTACCGAAAATGCCATGACAGCAACCCTGCCGGCCAATTTGCAGCCGGTGGGCAATGCCACCATGCGATTCCTGGGATGGAATATTTACCAGGCCTCGCTATGGGCTGCCCCCGGTTTTAACCCGCAACGCTATGAAGATTACCCCCTGGCACTTGAACTGACTTATTCAAGATCCTTCACAGGTAAAGCAATTGCCGAGCGCTCGCTGGAAGAGATGCGCCGGATTGGCAATTTTACGCAGGCCCAACAGGAAAAATGGCAACAGGCGCTAAGCGATATTCTGCCTGACGTCAAGGAAGGTGACCAGATTCTGGGCTTGCACCAACCTGACGGCGGTGCGGTATTCATGCAATCCGGGCGCCCGCTTGGCAGCATTCGCGACCCTGAATTTTCAACCCTGTTTTTTGGCATCTGGCTATCTGAAAAAACCTCGGAACCAGACTTGCGACAGTCCTTGCTTGCCCTGGGCAAACCAGCTCGCAACTGAACAGGCCTGAATAAATCATGACAGCAACGGCCAGTTTTACCCTGCGACAGGCAGTACGCTACGGGACTTTGGGCCTGCCACTGGCCTTCATTGCACTACCGCTTTATATCCTGCTGCCCAATTACTATGCCAATGAATTCGGGGTTTCGCTTACCGTCCTGGGATTGCTCTTCCTGGCAAGCCGGCTGTTTGATGCCCTGACTGATCCCTTGCTTGGCCGCCTGAGCGATGTCCTGTTCAACCGGGCCAATGCCAACGTCATGACCTTTATTGGCCTGACTGCAGTGGTCCTCGTAGCAGGCCTGGCCGGATTGCTCTTTCCTCCCGCGCTTGCCACCTCAGGATCAACACTGATTTTATGGATCGCCACCTGCCTGCTCATCACCTATACTGCCTACAGTTTCCTGATGATCATGCACCAGTCATGGGGCGCCCGGCTGGGTGGTGATGCCGTCATGCGAGGCAAAATTGTGGCTGCACGGGAAAGTGCCGGGCTGATCGGTGTCATGCTGGCCTCGGCGATTCCCGGGTGGCTGGGTTATGGGGCCATGCTAACAAGCTTCGTGGCGTGCATGGGCCTTGGCTTGTTCGGTTTAAGCTTTGCCCATAAACCGGCTTCCCGTGCCTTGCACACCACCCAGGCCACTTCTGTCTGGCATCCGTTCAGTCAGGCGCCGTTTCGAAACCTATTGCTGGTCTTTTCGCTCAACGGAATCGCTTCGGCCGTTCCTGCCACACTCGTACTGTTTTTCATCCAGGACCGCATCCGCGCGCCCCTGGCCAGCGAACCCTGGTTTTTAGGCCTGTATTTTCTATGTGCGGCATTATCCATGCCTTGCTGGCTATATATCGTGCGCCGCATCGGCCTGGCCAAAACCTGGTTAAGCGGCATGCTGTTATCCATTATCGTGTTTGTCTGGACACTCTTCTTGGGTGAAGGCGATGTCCTTTATTTTGCCGTTATCTGTGCATTTTCGGGTTTTGCCGTGGGCGCCGACCTGGCCTTGCCGGGTGCCCTTCTGGCGGGCCTGATCCGTTCACTGGGTGACGGCGACAAACATGAAGGCGCCTATCTGGGCTGGTGGAATTTCATGACCAAGGCCAACCTGGCGCTGGCCGCCGGCCTGACCTTGCCCTTGCTGGAATGGTTGGGTTACACACCCGGCACCCATGACGCGCAGGCACTGCAAATGCTAAGCCTGGTGTATGCTGGATTACCCTGCCTGCTTAAACTTTTTGCCGCCTGGGCGCTGTACCGTTTTTTCCACGCACCACACTCACCTCAGGAACTTTACTCATGAAGAAACGTCTTCTTTTTTCAGTCACGGCCCTGCTTTCCGCCCTTGCCCTGGTGGGCTGCGCCGGACAACAACTGGCCGACTATAAAAATGAAAAACCCACCCTTGATCTGGCCACTTATTTCAATGGCCCGCTTGAAGCACACGGTATTTTCCAGGATCGCAGCGGTAAAGTCGTCAAGCGGTTCATTGTCAAAATGGAAGGCAGCTGGACCGGCAACAAGGGTGTTCTGGACGAACACTTCACCTATTCTGACGGTACCAAAGAGCGCCGGGTATGGCGGCTTGAAAAACTTCCCGATGGCCGCTATACCGGCACCGCCGGGGATGTCGAGGGCACAGCCCAGGGACAGGTTTCGGGCAATGCCTTTAACTGGCATTACACCCTCAAGCTGCCAGTGGATGGCAAAGTGTATTCCGTACAATTTGATGACTGGATGTACCTGATGGATGACCGGGTCATGCTTAACAAGGCTACCATGAGCAAATTCGGCATCAAGCTGGGCGAAGTGACTTTATCATTTTACAAGCCATGATGAACCTGAACCCTCCCGTCACCAGCTGGCAAAACAAGCGTATCTGGCTGATTGGCGCATCCAGCGGCATAGGGCTGGCCCTGGCTGAAAAACTGGCCGCCCAAAAGGCCACCGTGATTGTTTCGGCGCGCAATCGTGCGGCGCTGGACGCTTTTGTAAACAAACACCCCGGCTGCCTGGCGTTGCCATTGGATGTAAGCCAGCCTGAAACCCTGACACAGGCACTTGATACCCTGGCAAGCAGTATCGGATGCCCCGACCTGGTGTGCTATTGTGCCGGCCATTACAAGCCGCTAAGGGCCACCGAATACCATCTTGAAGAAATGCTGCATCATCAGCAAATCAACGTGACCGGCCTGCTGCACTTGCTGGATCGTCTTATTCCCATGATGCTGGAACAGGGACATGGCCATATCAGCCTGATCAGCAGTGTCGCCGGTTTTCGTGGCCTGCCCAAAAGCCTTGCCTATGGCCCCACCAAGGCGGCGCTCATCAACCTGGCCGAGTGCCTGTATCTTGACCTGCATGACCGTGGGCTGGGAATCAGCCTGATTAATCCAGGATTTGTGCAAACACCGCTCACCGCGCAAAATGATTTTTCCATGCCGGGCCTGATAGCGCCCGAACAAGCGGCCGCCCATATCCTGGCCGGCTGGGAGAAAGGCCGCTTCCACATTGATTTCCCAAAAAAATTCACGCTGGTCATGCGTTTATTAAGAATCCTGCCCTACCCGCTGTATTTTCGGCTGGTCCGCAAAATAACCGGGCTGTAACCCATCGATTGAACACAATGAGAATGCCATGACACCTGCCAATCCTGAAATTACTGCCGGCCTCAAGCGCTTTACCGGGTTTTACTCAACCCTCACCCCTGGCAATCTTGAGCAGCTGGCTGCCATTTATGACGCAAAGGCAAGTTTCAAAGATCCCTTCAATGAAATACAGGGCCCTGCGCAAATCAAAAAAATATTCGAACATATGTTTGAAGCTTTAAATAAACCGAAATTCACTATTTTGCAATGTATAGCCCAGGACAATCATTGCTTCCTGATCTGGGATTTCACCTTTTATTTCAAAAGCACCAAACCCGATAAAAAGCAAACCATCCACGGCGCCAGCCATGTGATTTTCAATGAAAAAGGCATGGTCAGCTACCACCGCGACTATTGGGACGTGGCAGAAGAACTGTATGAAAAATTCCCCCTGCTGGGGGGACTGTTAAGATGGATCAAACGGCGTCTTGCCGTACACTAAAAGCCCGCTCAAACGGTCAGATAAGCCCGTTTGACGGCTTCATTTTCCATCAATGACTGGATGGACCCGCTAAACTTCACCTGTCCCTTTTCAAGCACATAGGCCCGGTCTGATACCAATTCGGCAAAAGGCAGGTTCTGTTCGGACAACAAGATGCCAATGCCTTTTTCTTTCAGGGCCAGGATCATGCGGGCCATTTGCTCCACCACCACGGGTGCCACCCCCTCCGAGGGTTCATCCAGTAGCACCATGAAAGGGTTGCCCATCAGGGTTCGCGCCACGCTAAGCATTTGCTGCTCACCACCGCTCATCTTGCCACCGGGCCGGTCCAGCATCTTGCCCAGGTTGGGAAACAGGGAAAACAGGGATTCACGGGTCCAGAAAACGGCTTCGCGGCCATCGGGCCAATGCCGCATTGGCTGGCGTCCCACGTCCAGGTTTTCGGTTACGCTCAGGTCGGAAAACACGCGTCGGTCTTCGGGCACATAGCCAAGGCCTTGCCGGGCAATCCGGTAAGGTGGCCAACGGGAGATATCCTGACCCATGAACATGATCTTGCCACTGCTGCGATCAAGCAGGCCCATGATGGATTTGAGCGTAGTTGACTTGCCCGCGCCATTGCGCCCCATCAGGGCCACCACTTCACCCTGGCCCACCGTCAGGTTCACATCGAACAGGATATGGGCAGCGCCATACCAGGCATTCAGGCCCGCAACGCTTAACAGACCGGCATCACCCGCCAGCGGGGTTGATTTTTCCGGCAAGACGGCACTCATGATGACAACCCTTCTTTCAATTTTTCCAATCCAATTCCAGAGCCCAGGTAAACCTCCCTGACCTGCGGGTGATTGCGGATTTCTTCCGGTGTACCTTCCGCGATCAACCAGCCTGCAGCCAGCACGATAATGCGGTCAGCATAGGCAAACACCACGTCCATGCTGTGCTCGGTAAACAGCACGCCCATCTTGCGCTGCTTGGCCAGTTTGCGCGTCAGGGCCATCAATTCATTACGTTCCTGCGGGGCCATACCGGCCGTGGGTTCATCCATGAGCAATAAAACCGGATCATTGGCCAATGCCATGGCCAGTTCCACGCGCTTCACATCGCCATAAGCCAGTTCGCTGCAGGGCCGGTCGGCCTGGTCTTCCATGCCCACCTGCGCCAACAGGTCCAATGCCTGCTGCCGGTACTGCGAAGCCGCCGGCCTGAAAAACGAAAATATTTTCCGGTGAAATGACAACAGGGTCATTTGCACGTTTTCCACCACCGTCAAGGAAGCGAAGGTGGCGGCAATCTGAAAAGTGCGGCCAACTCCCAGTTGCCAGATATCACGAGCCTGCCTCCCCAAAATTTCCTTGCCTTGCAGGCAAACCGTACCCTGATTGGCCGCAATCTGCCCGCCAATCATATTGAAGGTGGTTGACTTGCCGGCCCCGTTAGGGCCGATCAGGGCCAGCATTTCACCCGGCTCAAGGCCAAAGCTCACGCCCTGGACCGCCCGGAAATCGCCATAGGCTTTATGAAGATCACGGACCTGCAACAAACTCATGGCCGGCCTCCGTCGCGCGAGACACGCACTTGAGAACGACTGCCCAATTGGGCAAAAAACCCGGCAATCCCCTGTGGAAACAGCAATACCAGCACTAAAATGACCAGGCCGAACAGGGCTTTCCAGTAATCGGTAATACCCAGCACATAATCATGCAGAACGGTATACAAAAAAGCGCCCACGATAGGCCCCAGCAAAGACTGGACTCCTCCCAGCAATACCATCACCAAACCGTCAACCGACTTACTGATATGCAGTTCTTCAGGAGAAACGCTACCTTTGGAGTACACGTAAAGCACACCGGCCAGTCCGGCAAAAAGGCCGGCAATCACAAACGCCAGCCATTGCGTCTGTTTCACGTTAATGCCAATCGCATCGCTGCGCAATACCGAATCACGCCCGGCGCGCATGGCATAGCCAAACGGTGAAAACAGCAGGCGACGCAAAATCAACACGCTGCCAGCCACAATGACCAGCGTAAAGTAATAATAAGATTGCGGACTGCTTAACCAGTCTGGCGGCCAGATGCCGATCAGGCCATTGGAGCCGCCGGTAAAACTGTCCCACTGGAACACCACCGACCAGGTAATTTGCGCAAATGCCAGGGTTAGCATGGCCAGGTAAATGCCTGACAGGCGCACACAAAACCAACCATAGACCAAGGCGCCCAAGGCGGCAAAAAGGGGTGCGATGAACAGAGTCGCTTCCAGCGGCAGGCCGGTTTTCTGCATCAGCAAGGCAGCGGCATAAGCCCCCAGGCCAAAATAGGCCGCGTGGCCAAAGGTATGCATGCCGGCCGGCCCGGCAATAAAATGCAGGCTGGTCGCAAACAGCACGGCAATCAGGGCATCCTGCATCAGGATCATTAAATAGGGGAAGGAGTCTTCAAGCAGCGGCACTCCGGCCAACAACAATACCAGGCAAGCGACCACTTTAAGGAAGCGGCCGGCCGGGCGAATGGGTGCCTCAACCGGTGCCGAATTGCGGGAGGCAGCCTGCTCCTTGCCCAACAAGCCCCAAGGCCTGAACACCAGCACCAGCGCCATAATCAGGAACTCAACCACCATGGTCAACTGAGAAAACTCTACCTGCAGGCCGAAAATTTGTACCGTACCCAGCCAGATACAGAGGGCCTTCATTTCGGTAATCAGCAAGGCTGCCAAAAAAGCCCCCGGAATAGAACCCATGCCGCCCACGACTACCACCGCAAAGGCATCACCAATAATACGCATGTCCAGTCCCAAGCTGGCAGGCTCATTAGGCAGCTCCAGCGCGCCACCCAGGCCGGCCAGAAAAGAGCCCAGCGCAAACACACCGGTAAACAGCCAGGCCTGGTTCACGCCCAGCGCCCCCAGCATTTCCTTGTCCTGGGTGGCCGCACGCACAAATGTGCCCCAGCGGGTACGGTTCAGCAACCACCACAACAGCAGCAATACCAAGGGGCCGATGATAATCAGGAAAATGTTATAAGTGGGAAACATGCGTCCCAAAACGGGTATCGCCCCTTCCAGCCCCGGTGCCTGCATGCCCAGCAGGTCTTCAGGCCCCCATAGCCAGTGGGCCGCATCGCTGGCAATCAGCACCAGTGCAAAGGTAGCCAACAACTGGAACAGTTCAGGGGCCCGGTAGATGCGCCGCAGCAGGAACACTTCAATAAGCACGCCCAGTATGGCCACCACCAGCCCCGCAGCAAGCAAGCTGCCCCAGAATCCCAGCACCGTACCGCCCAGCCACGACGTAAGCGAATAGGCAATATAGATGCCCAGCATATACAGGGACCCATGGGCGAAATTGATAATCCGGGTCACCCCGAAGATCAATGACAGGCCAGCGGCAACCAGAAACAGGGATGAGGTTCCCGCCAGACCGTTCAGCAGCTGAACAATTAAACCCGAAGCATCCATTGTGGCTTATTCGGCTGGCCGCATTTTTTTCACTTCCTCGTCGGAAGGCTGTACATCTTTACCGTCAACATAGCTGATATCGGTCATGATACCCTTGCCGTCCTTGACATCCAGCCTGCCTACATAGGCACCCATGGTGGACTGGTTGTCAATATCGCGGTACATGATTTCACCAAAAGGCGTTTGCACTTTCAGGCCCTTGAAAGCCTTGATCAGAGCTTCGGTATCGGTGGAACCGGCGGCCTTGATGCCTTCGGCCAGTGACATGATCATGGCATAACCCACAATCGAACCGGCCCGCGGATAATCATTGAACTTGTCCTGGTAGGCCTTCAGGAACGCATTGTGCTCGGGGGTATCAATCGCATACCAAGGATAACCGGTCACAAACCAGCCTTTGGGCGTATCTTCACCCAGCGGGTCCAGATACTCGGGTTCGCCGGTTAACAAACTAACCACCGGCAAGTTGTCAAAGAACTGACGCGTCTTGCCGGCCCGCACGAATTTGGTCAAATCGGTGCTAAACAGGACGTTGAACAGTGCATCGGGCTTGGCATCGGCCAGGGCCTGCACCACGTTGCCCGCGTCAATCTTGTTCAGGGTCACGGCCTGCTCGGCCACGAATTCAACATCGGGCTGCTGTTCTTTCAGCAGTTTCTTGAAAGACTCAATAGCAGACTGGCCGTACTCGTAATTGGGGTACACCAGGGCCCAGCGTTTTTTGTTCATTTTGACCGCTTCGGGAATCAGCATGGCCACTTTCATATAAGTGGAATCACGCAGGCGATAGGTATAACGGTTGCCATTTTCCCAAACGATTTTGTCAGTCAGCGGTTCTCCGGCCAGGAAGAACACTTTTTTCTGTTTGGCAAAATCGGCCAGTGCCAGGCCAATATTAGACAGGAAGCTACCCGTCAGCACATCAACCTTGTCACGGGTAATCAACTGCTGGGCTTCGCGAATGGCATTGCCCTGGTTGCCTGCATCATCACGAATCAGGACTTCCACTTTCTTGCCATTCAGGCCACCCGCCTGATTGATTTGCTCAACAGCCAGATCTATCCCTTTCTTGTACGGCTCTAAAAAAGCCGGTATGGTTTTATAACTGTTGATTTCTCCAATGCGGATCACGTCCTGTGCATATGCCGTTGCCGAAACCGACACGGCCAGCAGCGAACCAAAACTCCATTGCCAGATTTTTCTGGAAAATGCTTTCATAACCATATTTGTAGACTCCCTGCCACAGGCAATAGACAAGCTTTTTATAAACTTATTACTGAATAATTGGAAAAAGGCGGATTTAACCTGAAAAAAACGAAATTGATAGTAATTTACTGCTTTTTGATTAATTAAAAGAAGATAGTTTGATTATATTCAAGAAATTATTTTGCTTTCTTTTGTAGAATAACAAATTCTTTTTTTAATAACTCCAACAGGTCAATCGTTTATGGCTGCTGCTTTTCTTGAAGGCAAAGTATTAAGTGTCCACCACTGGACAGATCGTCTTTTCAGTTTCACTACCACCCGTGACCAGGCCCTTCGTTTCAATAACGGCCACTTCACCATGATCGGCTTGCCGGTTGATGGCAAACCGCTACTGCGCGCCTACAGTATTGCCAGCCCCAACTACGAAGAACACCTCGAGTTCCTGAGCATCAAGGTGCCCGACGGCCCGCTGACTTCACGTTTGCAGCACATCAAGGTTGGCGATAACATCATTATTGGCCGCAAACCCACCGGCACACTGCTAATCGATTACCTCTTGCCTGGCAAACGCCTGTATATGCTCTCAACCGGCACTGGCTTGGCACCCTTCCTTAGCATCATGCGCGACCCCGAAACCTACGAGCGTTTTGAAGAGGTCATTCTGGTGCACGGGGTGCGTTTCGTTAACGAATTGTGCTACCGCGATTATTTCACCAACGAATTGCCCAAAGACGAATTCCTGGGTGAAATGATCACCAATCAGCTTAAGTATTATCCCACGGTTACCCGCGAACCGTTCGAAAACCAAGGCCGCGTTACCGATCTTATCGAAAACGGCAAGTTGTTCACCGACCTGAATGTCCCTGAACTCAACCCCGAAGAAGATCGCGTCATGATCTGCGGTAGCCCTGGCCTGCTGCGTGACCTTAAGCCCATTCTGGAAAAACGCGGCTTCAACGAAGGCAGCACCTCAAAACCGGGTGCTTATGTCGTTGAACGCGCTTTCGTCGATCAATAAAAACTTTTACAGCCAGCAATTGCCATAAACACTGGCTGTAAATATCCCATCCCATCGCTGTAGACTTTGGCTAGCCGGCTAAAAGAAACAGCGATTTTTTTGCGCGTGTAATTGCAACATAAAAGCGGTTGCGTTCTATCGCATCGTCACTACCCCGGGTGCAGAATCCCCTCAGGTTGGCGTTATAAACCAGCACCTCATCAAACTCACGTCCCTTGGCCTCGCTAACGGTATAAAACCGGATGCCACCACGCGCTTTCCAGCTGGCCAAAAGCCTGGCATACAAGGCAGGCCATTGCTCGCTGCTTGCCTGCCGGTTTGACAAAAACTGCAACAAGCCCCGCCATGAAAACCAGGCGGCCTGTTCCAGCACCCTGTGCTGGCTGGCGCCCAGGCTGAACAGCCCCGACATGCGGGCAAAGGTTTCCAGTTCTGCCACCAAGCCGGCCTTCGCGTCTTTTTGCCCAATCCACCATTGCAGGGCATTTTTCATCTCATCGGAAAAGGCCTCCCCTTTAACCGAACCACCCCGCAGGTGCAAATCCAGATACATGCGCAAACTACCGGGGGTCGCCTTATGGGCGATTTCATGTTTGGCCTGCTCGTCCAGCAGGCAATGCGGCAGGCTTAAAAACTGCAATACCGCCTCATCCATTTTATTAACCATCGGCGCCAGGCGTGGAAAGCGTACGGAATACAAATACACCAGCATACTGGCGGCAAACGTATTCACCAGTGGATAAGCCAGAGCAGGACAGCTGTCACTGCTATTGAAGACATCGAAAGCGGCACTGACCCGGTCGGCGCCATTACGGCACACCACAGCCAAATGGGGCAGGCGGGCCGGCTTGATCTGTGGCAGTAAATCAGCCATGGGCCCGCTGACCGGCGTAATGCTGGTTTTGTGTTTGGCGATTGACGTCAATGCACGGCCTGTCAGCTTACCGGCCAGCTCGGCCAGGCTATCGCCAAAACGGTACGTTTGCAGGGAATGGATAATGCGGGCCGAATAATGCTGTACATAAGTATTAAATACCGCATCGGTATCGGTGCCACGCCAGGCAAAAATATTCTGCATCCGGTCTCCCACCGCCAGGATGCGGGCCTGCGGACTTAAGATCCTGAACAGGAAAGCCAGTTGCAAGGGGGTCGTATCGTGAAATTCATCAATGAACACAAACCGGTAGCCGCCCATGTAACGATCTTCCAGGGTCTCGGACTCCAAGCGCTCCAGCAGGTCGAACACGGCCTCGGAAATCAGCCGGAATCCGAATTTTCCGGTTCTTTGGCCAGGAGCCACATAAGGGTCAAGCAAAAGGCTTTCCGTGCCGGCCTCGGGTCCGGGCCAATGGGCGCGATACGAGTCATAGGCATAAAACACACGACGCACAAAACGGTAATCAAAATTAAGCTTGCCCTCACAGATGAATTCACAATCTTCAGCAGACTCAGCCTCCCAGGCCCGGGAAGCTCGGAAAAAATCCAGATCCGCCATCAGCGCATTCATGTGCTCTTCATTAATCTGCGGTGCCGTAAATTCCCAGTCAAAACCTTCCTCACAAGCCTCTTCCACCAATTGCGGCAACAACTCCCGCACGACCGCATCGCGATCCAGGACATAACGCTCATCCCCCAGGCGGCGCAACAGTTGGTGTGCCAATCCGTCAATCGTACTGATGGTCAGGTTGGGCTGTTCGGCCGAAACCAGCCCCCTTTTTTGCATATAGCCACTTAATACATCACGCCCGGCACGGCTGAATGTCATCAGCAGTGTGGGAGCGCCAGGCACACAATGCCGAGCCTCTTCCGCAATCAGGGTGGACTTCCCGCTACCGGCCACGCCTTCAACCAGCAAGGCTTTTTCAGGATAATGATTGAACAGGTTTTGCATAAACCAACACTTCCGTTTATAAACTAAAAATGAATATTGCTTTTTACTAAAAGTAAAAACTATGTTTACCCCAACTACCTTGAGGCTTATAGTGCATCGCGTCATAATAGCATTGACGCATTATCCAACTATACTCGTGAATCATAATGATGGAGCCAAACATGACCAACCGAATCCAATGCCACCGTTTGCAAGTTGCCACGGTACTTAAAGATTTCATTGATACCCGTGCACTGCCCGGAACCGGTGTCGACCCCGATGCCTTCTGGAAAGGCTTTGATGCCCTGATTCACGACCTTGCCCCTGAAAACAAGGCATTGCTTGCCGAGCGCGACCGCATTCAGGCCGAGTTCGACAACTGGTACCGCAAAAACCCCGGCCCCATCAAAAACATGGCTGCCTACAAGGCATTTTTAAAAGAAATCGGCTACCTGAAAGACGTACCAGCCGATTTCAAGGTCAGCACCGCCAATATTGATTACGAGTTTTCCGATCAGGGCGGCCCGCAACTGGTAGTACCCATCACCAATATCCGCTATGCCCTGAATGCCGCCAACGCACGCTGGGGCAGCCTGTACGATGCCCTGTACGGCACCGATGCGATTGGCGAAGAAAACGGCGCCAGCCGCGAAGGCGGCTACAATCCGGTGCGCGGAGAAAAGGTCATTGCCTATGGCCGCGACTTCCTGGACCAAAGCATTCCTTTGCTCAAAGGCTCGCACAAAGAAGTTACGCAGTATAGTGTGCAAAACGGTACCTTTACCGCCACCCTTAAAGACGCCAGCCAAACCGGCCTGGCCAGCCCAGAATGCTTCCTGGGTCACCGTGGCGATGCTGCCAATCCTGAAGCCATCGTTCTCAGGCATAACGGCCTGCACTTTGAAATCCAGATAGACCGCAACCACCCGATTGGCCAACAAGACCCGGCCGGTGTCAAAGACCTGCTGCTTGAAGCGGCCTTGAGTTCCATTATCGACTGTGAAGATTCTATCGCCGCGGTAGATGCCGAAGACAAAGTACTGGCCTACAGTAACTGGCTGGGCTTAATGGACGGCAGCGCAAGCGAGTCCATTACTAAAAACGGCAAAACCTTTACCCGTAGCCTGAATCCTGATCGCACCTTCACCAACCCAGCGGGCCAAATCCAATCACTGCCCGGCCGCTCCATGATGCTCATCCGCAATGTGGGCCACCTCATGACCAATCCGGCCATCCTGGATCAAAACGGCAACGAAGTGCCCGAAGGCATGATGGATGCCGTCATTACCAGCCTGATCGCCATTCACGACCTTAAACGCAAGGAAGGCGGCAACTCACGCACCGGCTCCATTTATATCGTGAAACCCAAAATGCACGGCCCCAGCGAAGTCGCTTTCGCCAACAAACTGTTCAACCGTACCGAACAACTGCTGGGCCTGGCCCCCAACACCATCAAAATGGGGGTCATGGACGAAGAACGCCGTACCAGTGTCAACCTGAAAGCCTGCGTTTACGAAGCCCGGGAGCGCATCGCCTTCATCAATACCGGTTTCCTTGACCGTACCGGTGACGAAATCCATACTTCCATGGAAGCCGGCCCCATGATCCGCAAGGGCGACATCAAAAAAACCGCCTGGATTGACGCCTACGAGCGCAACAACGTGCAAACCGGCCTGGCCTGCGGCCTGGTTGGCAAGGCACAAATCGGCAAAGGCATGTGGGCCATGCCCGATTTAATGGCGGCCATGATCGAACAGAAAATCGGTCACCTGAAAGCCGGTGCCAATACCGCCTGGGTACCCTCACCCACGGCCGCCACCCTGCATGCCCTGCATTATCATCAAGTCAACGTGAAAGAAGTCCAGAAAAGCCTGGAAGGCGATACTTCCGACTACCTGGACAACATCCTGACCATTCCGGTAGCGGAAAACACCAACTGGAGCGACGCCGAGAAACAGGAAGAGCTCGACAACAATGCCCAGGGTATCCTGGGTTATGTGGTACGTTGGGTTGACCAGGGAATTGGTTGCTCCAAAGTACCTGATATCCACGATATCGGCCTGATGGAAGACCGTGCCACCCTGCGAATTTCCAGCCAGCACATTGCCAACTGGCTGCGCCATGGCATTGTGAGCGAAGAGCAGGTCCGTAACACCCTTGAGCGCATGGCCGCCGTGGTTGACCAGCAAAATGAAGGCGATCCGGCCTACCGGCCGATGGTCGGCAACTTTGATCACTCTCCTGCATTCAGGGCCGCCAGCGACCTGATCTTCAAGGGGCTGACCCAACCTAACGGTTATACCGAGCCTCTTTTACATCACTGGCGCCAGGTAGCCAAGGCACAATACGGCCAATAATCCCACGGTCAATATAGTTTTCAGGGAACATAGCGTATTTTAACGGCTTAACCGTTAAAATACGCGCCCTTGCTTGCCTTATGTTTTTGAATGGTAGTAAACTCAATCGCTAAGGATCATCATAATTACACAAGGCTGAAAGGTATAAGGATTAACCCGGCGCAATTTCCGCATGGAACTCCAAACCAGACATACCACGTTACGCAAGACGACGATGGAAAAGGTCAATTCAGAAACTGAAATGCAAACCCCGAACACCCCCCATTCAGGGCAAGAAAAAAACACCACTAATAGCATACGCCGTGGCTGGCTTTTTTATATAGCCCTACTCCTCATCCCGGTTTTCACCATTCTGGCCTGTAACGCCATTTCAAATTTCTACAATACACATATCGATACTTGGGCCTACCACGAGCGGTTTTATGTCGAAATACAAAGCCAGGATCCGATTCCCTCTCAAATTCTCTACGAAGAAGCCCGCAAATACCTTCCCGCCAATGCCATTCTGGTCAGTGCAAAAATTAACCAGTCCCCCAATCGCAGCGCCCATTTCAAATTCAAGGTAAACGGGCTTTACAACCAAAGCATCTTCCTGAACCCCTATACCGGCGAAGTGCTTGGCGTACTGGGTGACCATCAATCCAATCTCCGGTTCTGGATTGGCACCATCATGTACTGGTTGGCCCTGCTGGCAACATGCTGGCTAGCCTTATGGAGCGCCATCAAGATAGACCGTTACCGATATTCCTGACTATGCATCACTTGTTACTGTCCCGTTTCGTGCTAGCGCTGGGGATCCTCCTGTCCACCAACGTGCATGCCAAAGAGCAGGTCAGCCCATGCATACAGTACGAAACGGCAGACCAGAACCGGGTTCATATTGCCAGGGTCGACCTTCACTGCCCTAGCATCAAAATCATCGGTACCCCCATCAAGCAGTCCAATCAAACCACGTCAAATTTTGCCTTTCCCAACAAAACTACCGTTGCCATCAACGGTGCTTTTTTTGACGAGAACAACAAGCCACAAGGCTTGAATGTCAGCAACGGTATCCGCTGGCCCAACAGCTACGACACGACTCACCATGCCTTCCTGGCCTGCACCACCAACAATCACTGTTTTATAGAGGCCCCCAATCGCAAAACTGCCCATAACCCTGCGTGGCATACCGTCATCTCGGGTTGGCAAACGCTTAAAAACGGCAGTTATATCTGCCCGCGCGGCAGCCAGAGAATCTGCCATTCAAACGCACGTGGCCAACACCCGCGCACAGCAGTCGGCCTAAGTGACAACAATCGCTATTTATATCTGGTGGTAGTAGAAGGCCGCAAAACCGACTTTCAGGGATATACCCTGAACCAGCTGGCCCGCCTGTTTAAAAAAATGGGAGTAAACAATGCCCTGAACCTGGATGGCGGCGGCAGTAGCACCATGGTGGTCAATCGCACCCGTGTCAACGAACTGCCCTCGCGCCAGTTTTTTCTGGAACGCAATGTCGCCAATCACCTAGGCATTATCGACACGACTACGCGCTAGCCCGCACATTTCAAGCTCACGCCGGCTTTCAAAAAAACGTTCCTGTCCTGTCACCGGATCGGTAAAACCAATCGAACGGGCCAGCAGTTGCAGGGGTTTGTCAAAGCGGTCCTCTTCACGGGCAGGTAACAAGGCAGGATAAAATTCATCGTTGCAAATAGAGATTCCCAGGCCATTCATATGTACCCGCAATTGGTGTTTTTTGCCGGTTAACGGCTCTAGCAAATAATGGCCCAGCTGCCCTTTATGGGTCAACAGGCTGATCCGGGTACGGCTGTTAGGCAAGCCGTCGGATTCTTCCATGGTGAAATACTGCGCACTTTTACGGATATGGCTCTCGCGTATCAAAGGAAATACAAGGCTGGCCTTGTAGGGAGCGACCGCCTCATAGGTTTTGTGTACTTCACGGGTCTGGAACAAAGTCTGGTAGGCACCCCGGTGATGCTTGCTGGCACAGAAAAGCAGCAAGCCGGCAGTATCCCGGTCAAGGCGGTGAATCGGACTGAGCTCGAAATTATTCAACTGTTTACGCAGGCGAATCAGGGCGGTTTCCTGCAAGTAACGCCCACCCGGTATGCTGGCCAGAAAATGCGGCTTATCGGCCACCACCAGATATTCATCCTGGTACAGCACCTCTACGTCAAAAGGCACATTCACTTCGGCAGGCACTTCACGGTAATACCATAGCCAGCTGTCGGCAATGAACGGACTGTCCAGCCGCATGGGCACCCCTGTGGCATCCACCATATCCCCGCGCGCCAGGCGTTCCTGCAAAACAGCAGGTGGCATGTGCGGAAATTTCACCAGCAAAAAACTAAGCAAATCGGGCCATTGCTGCTCGCGTGGCAAATACAGGCGGCTGGGGACAATGCCGTCACGCACGGGCAAGGGAAAAGACTGGGACATGAAAAACAGGGCAAACCGTAAAAAAAATGATTATAGCCCTGATAATATTGGCAAGGGGAGCGCTTTAGCACTGGTAATTATTAAGGCTTGCTGCCACCATCACCATAAAGTCACCATAACGGGGGCTGGCAAGCCTGGTCCTTGATCCTGCAATTGCCTGCAGGATCAAGGCTATTACAAGGCACGCAAAATAGACTCTACCGTGCCTTTCGCATCACCAAAGCACATAAAGCTGTTTTCCTTGAAGAACAAGGGATTTTGCACCCCGGCATAACCCGTGCTCATGGAACGCTTGAACACGATGACCTGCTGCGCTTTCCAGACCTCAAGAACCGGCATGCCCGCAATCGGGCTGGACGGATCTTCACTGGCAGCCGGGTTGACGGTATCATTGGCGCCAATTACCAGCACCACATCGGTATCGGCAAAGTCCTCGTTGATTTCGTCCATTTCAAGCACGATATCATAAGGAACCTTGGCTTCAGCCAACAGCACGTTCATGTGTCCGGGCAAGCGACCTGCCACCGGATGAATACCGAAACGCACATTAATGCCTTTATTGCGCAACTGCTGGGTAATTTCAGCAACTGGATACTGGGCCTGGGCCACAGCCATGCCATAACCCGGAGTGATGATGACCGAACTGGCATTTTTCAGTACTTCGGCCACTTCTTCGGGCACCATTTCACGATACTCACCCATTTCCTCCTCGCCACTGCTGGCCACCGCATCATTGCCAAAACCGCCGGCAATGACCGAAATGAAAGAGCGGTTCATGGCCTTGCACATGATGTAGGAAAGAATCGCCCCCGACGAACCCACCAGCGCCCCGGTCACAATAAGCAGGTCATTGGAGAGCATGAAACCAGCAGCGGCAGCGGCCCAACCCGAATAGGAATTGAGCATGGATACCACTACGGGCATATCGGCACCCCCAATCGAGGCCACCAGATGCCAGCCAAACGCCAGGGCAATCAGGGTCATGAGGATAAGGGCAAACGTTGAGCCGCCTGCGGCAATGAAGTACCACATCAGCAGGAATGACACCAGCAAGGCCAGGGCATTCAGCTTGTGACGGTGTGGCAGCATGAGTGCCTTGGAACTGATGGAACCCCGCAGTTTGCCAAATGCCACAATGGAGCCGGTAAACGTAACCGCACCAATAAACACCCCCAGGAACACTTCACCCAAGTGGATATTCTGCATGGCGGTTGATACCGTACCGTGGCTGTCTGCCGTGATGTAGCTGTTGTAACCCACAAAAACCGCTGCCAGGCCCACAAAGCAATGCAGCATGGCGATCAGCTCGGGCATTTGCGTCATTTCAACTTTTTGGGCCAGGCGCATCCCGATGGCGCCACCAATGACCATGGCAATGATAATCCACACCAGGCCTTCCACGTTCTGGCTGAAAATAGTGGCCAGCAGTGCAATGGCCATCCCGGCAATCCCAAAAGTATTGCCATTGCGGGCGGTTTCCTGTTTTGACAAACCTGCCAGACTGGCAATAAACAATAATGCGGCAATAATATAAGCCGCCATGACCAAACCTTGAGACATCTTACTCCCCTTTGTCTTTTCTGAACATTTTCAGCATGCGCTGCGTAACCAGGAAACCACCGGCAATATTGATGCTGGCAATGAGAATGGCAATGAATGCCAGCACACTGACCAAGCCGTTGCCATGCCCGATTTGCAGCAAGGCACCCACGACAATTATGCCGGAGATCGCATTGGTAACCGACATGAGAGGTGTATGAAGGGAGTGGCTTACGTTCCAGACCACGTAGTAACCCACCACGCAAGCCAAAACAAAGACCGTAAAGTGAGACAGGAACTCAGGGGGCGAATAGGCCCCTGCCAGGCCAAACAGCACTACCAGCACGGCCAGGACCCCCAGCTTGAAGCGGGTAGATTTCGGCTCGGCCTTTTTAACCGCAGCAACCGGCTTGGCAGCCGTAGCGGTGGGCGCGGCCGACACACTGATGGCCGGGGGCGGAAAAGTAACTTCTCCTTGGGTAATCACGCTCATGTTGCGCAACACCACATCTTCCTGGTTAATATCAATCTGGCCGTCTTTTTCCTTGCACAGCAATTTGCTTAAATTAACCAGATTGGTGGCGTACAGCTGTGAAGACTGGGCAGGCAGGCGACCGGGCAAATCGGTATAACCAACTACCTTGACACCATTGTCGGTCACAAAGACTTCGCCCGCACGGGTATATTCGCAGTTACCCCCCGCAGCAGCGGCCATATCCACAATCACCGAACCCGGTTTCATGCTGTCCACCATTTCACGGGTAATCAGCTTGGGCGCGGGTTTGCCTGGAATCAGTGCGGTAGTAATGATGATATCCACTTCCCTGGCCTGCTCGGCAAACAGGGCCATTTCAGCACGGATGAACTCTTCTGACATGGTTTTGGCGTAGCCATCAGAAGATGATCCGTTCTCACCGCTAAAATCCAGCTTCAGGAACTGGCCACCCATTGATTCGATTTGCTCGGCCACTTCAAGGCGGGTATCAAAAGCACGCACAATGGCCCCCAGCGAACCGGCTGTGCCAATGGCTGCCAAACCTGCCACCCCGGCACCAATTACCAGAACCTTGGCAGGTGGTACCTTGCCAGCGGCCGTGATCTGGCCGGTAAAGAAACGGCCAAACTGGTGCGCCGCTTCAATCACGGCACGATAACCGCCAATATTGGCCATGGAAGACAGGGCATCCAGGGACTGGGCGCGTGAAATGCGCGGCACCATATCCATGGCCAGCACATTGATCTTGTTGCCCGCCAGCTTTTGGACCAATTCAGGATTTTGCGCCGGCCAGATAAAACTGACCAGCGTGCTGCCTTCCTTGAGCAAGGCAATTTCTTCATCAGTAGGCGCGTTGACCTTGTAAACCAAGTCTGATTGCCATACTTCTTGTCGTGTGCCTGTTTGTGCTCCTGCCTTGATAAAAGCCGGATCATCAAAACTGGCCAGCTGGCCAGCCGAATGTTCGACCAGCACGTCAAATCCCAGCTTTCGCAACTGTTCAACCGTTGCTGGCGTTGCCGCCACCCTGGTTTCCCCCTGCATGCTTTCTTTGGGTATACCTATACGCACAACCTACCTCCTTTAAACAAAAATTTAAAAATCCAATCTCATTATTTTTTAGCCATTTTCCGGCACAATTTTTTTAACGTACCATACTCATATGAATGGTGTATAGACAAAAACAAAAAAAATACAGTTTGTTTTTCATTAACCCTGTCATCAATAGATTGCTACAATACCCAGCTTGCAGTCGACCCCATCCCTTCTTTGCTCTCTTCGCGACACTCCTCATGACGCCCGCCCCCACAAAAACGCATAAACGTGACCTGATCTGGTTTCCAGTGGCACTGGTTCTTTTTGAATTTGCGGTTTACATCGGCAACGACCTGGTCCAACCGGCCATGCTGACCATTACCCATGAATTCAAGGTGGATGACAGCTGGGTCGCCTCTTCAATGTCGCTATATATTCTGGGTGGTGCAATCCTCATGTGGCTGATCGGCCCGCTGTCAGACCGGTACGGCCGACGCCGGGTCATGCTGGCCGGAACCCTGTATTACGCCATCACCAATATCCTGATCCTGTTCAGTGTCAATATTGAAAGCTTCATGCTCATGCGCCTG
Source organism: Advenella sp. RU8 (assembly GCF_048381675.1). NCBI lineage: Bacteria > Pseudomonadati > Pseudomonadota > Betaproteobacteria > Burkholderiales > Alcaligenaceae > Advenella > Advenella sp. RU8. Next base: position 192,304 of record NZ_JBLWIS010000004.1, on the reverse strand, counting down.
CTGCAGGGCGTGTCACACTGTTTTATCGGCGCGGTAGGTTACGTCAGTATCCAGGAAGCCTTTCGGGAAAGCACGGCCATTAAAGTCATGGCACTGATGGCCAATATTGCGCTTATCGCTCCCCTGTTGGGCCCCCTGGCCGGTGCCGCCCTGATCAGCTACGTGTCGTGGCATTGGGGATTCATCCTGATTGCCGGCATTACCTGCCTGAGCCTGATCGGCCTGTTCCGCCACATGCCGGAAACGGTCGACCTTGACGCCCCAAAGGAATCGATCAGTACGGTACTGGCACACTATAAAACCATCTTGCGGAATCAAAAATTCATGCAACTGGCGCTTTTCAGCCCGATTATCGGCCTGCCCATGCTGGTCTGGATTGGGCTGTCTCCGGTTTTTCTGGTGAAGGATCTGGGGCTGGATAACCTGGGCTATGCCAAATCACAGATTCCCATTTTTGCCTGCCTGATCCTGGGCAATCTGGCCCTGGCCCGCATCTCAGGCAAAGTCCCGCTTGGCCAAACCGTCTACCATGCGCTACCGCTGGTTTTCCTGGGCGGACTTAGCCTGTTGCTGGCCGGCCTGGTGCCAGCCTTTACCTTAACCGGCCTGATTCTGGGAATGAGCCTGCTGTCTTTTGCCCAAGGGCTCAGTTTTGCCGTCCTTTACCGGCTGACCCTGCTCTCCTCTCAGGCACCCAAAGGTGTGGTTGCCGGTGCCATGAGCCTGATCATGATGTTCATGTCCGCCCTCAGCGTCGAGGCGTTCAAATGGCTCTATGTAAGTGCCCATTTACCCTGGCTTTGCTTTGCCTGCGCTGCACTTGCGGGCCTCTATGCCTTGCTGACCCGCCCGGTCATGCGCCTGGCCATGCAAAAAAACGATCCGGCCTAACCCTTACACCCGCGCCAGACCGTGGTTTAAGCCGACATTACTGTTAAAATCGTCCCAACAAGACTTTTTTCATTCCATTGTCATGGCCATCCATAAGAACAATAACCTGCCGCTGGTTTCAGTACGGGCGCTGAAAAAACATTTTCCCCTCGACAAACGTCAAAGCGTCAAGGCCCTGAATGGTGTTTCGTTTGAGATCCATCAAGGAGAAACCTTCGGCCTGGTTGGTGAATCCGGCTGCGGCAAATCCACAGTCGGGCGCACCATCATGGGCCTGTACCAGCCAACCGCGGGCCAAGTCCACATCAATGGCAAAGACATCCACCAGGCCAGCCCGCAAGAACATAAAACCAGGCAACGCCAGATCCAGATGATTTTCCAGGATCCTTACGCCTCGCTCAATCCGCGCGCCACCATTTTTGAAATCATTGCCGAACCACTGGAAATTCATCAGGTTCATCAAGACAAACATGCCCTGCGCCAGCACGTTTACAGGCTGCTCGAAGAAGTAGGACTAAGTCCAGCCCATGCGCACCGTTACCCGCACGAGTTCTCGGGCGGGCAGCGCCAGCGGGTCGGCATAGCCCGTGCGCTGGCCCTTGAACCGGAAATCATCATTGCCGATGAGCCAATTTCAGCGCTGGATGTTTCCATCCAGGCCCAGATCGTGCTGCTTTTGCAACGTTTGCAACAGGAAAAAGGGCTCACCTACCTGTTCATTGCCCATGATCTGGCCATGGTGAAATATTTGTCAGACCGGGTAGGCGTCATGTACCTGGGCCAGCTGGCCGAACTAGCCAGCAGCGACGAACTGTATGCCAACCCCTTGCACCCTTATACACAGGCATTGCTATCGGCGATTCCGGTGCCCGACCCCGATCTGGAAAAAAAACGGCAGCGTATTTTGCTAAAGGGCGAATTGCCCAGTGCAATCAATCCCCCTTCCGGCTGCGTGTTTCATACCCGCTGCCCGCAGGCACAGGACATTTGCCGGCAACAGGCCCCTGCCTGGAAAGAGCACACGCCTGGTCACTTTGCCGCCTGCCACCTTATTCCAGAAGAAAATCGCTAATATGAAAAGCTACGTCCTCAAACGATTCCTGCTCATGATCGGCACGATCTTCACGATCGCCTCGCTCACCTTTATCCTGATGCACCTGATCCCGGGCTCGCCCTTCGAGCAGGACCGACAAACCAGCGCCGCCGTGCAAGAGAACCTGCGGACTTTCCATCAACTGGACCAGCCCCTGTACATTCAGTACTTCAATTACCTGAAATCGATCGCCACCTTCAACTTCGGGCCATCCATTTCCAACCCGGACACCACCGTCAATGAACTCATTGGCCGCGGCTTTCCGGTGTCATTCGAGCTGGGGATGTGGGCGATTGGCATGGCCCTGGTTTCAGGCCTGGTGTTAGGCGTCATGGCCGCACTGCATCATAATGGCCTGATTGACCATCTGTGCATGGGCATCGCCGTACTGGGCATTTCCATCCCCAACTTCGTCCTGTCAACCCTGCTGATACAGGAATTTGCCGTCAACCTGGGCTGGTTTCCGGCCGCCACCTGGCGTACACCCATGCATATGGTGCTGCCGGTGGCCGCGCTGGCCACCGCCCCCATGGCCATTATTGCCCGGCTGATTCGTTCCAGCATGCTTGAAACACTTACCCAAGACTACATCAAAATGGCCCGTGCCAAAGGCCTGTCTCCCATGCGCGTCATTATCCGGCATGCCTTGCGTAATGCCCTGATGCCGGTAGTGACCCTACTGGGCACCCTGATGGCATCCATCCTGACCGGCACTTTCGTGATTGAAAAGATTTTTGCCATTCCGGGCATGGGTCGCTACTTCATCGACTCCATCAGCACTCGCGACTACCCTGTGATTATGGGCACCACCGTCTTTTACAGTACGATTCTGGTTTTCATGCTGTTTCTGGTAGACATGGCCTATTGCCTGCTAGACCCGCGCATCCGCCTTGGCCAGAAGGAGCAATCATGAACCAGCACGAACCAGAAGACTTTCCTATCGAATGGCTGCAGCCAGCCATCAGGCAGGCTGATGATATCCACGCCATGATTGAACGCCCCTATGTTTCCTACTGGCAGGATGCCTGGCAACGCCTGATGCGCAATAAGCTGGCCATGCTAGGGCTGGTATTTTTGCTGGCCCTGGTCGGCATGGCGATTTTTGCCCCCCTGCTGTCCCCGTATTCGGCCACCGCCCAGGACCTGCGAAGCCAGAACCTGCCCCCTTCGGCCTTGCACTGGTTTGGTACCGATGACTTGGGCCGCGATGTATTTACGCGGACCTGGCAAGGTGCCCGGATCTCGCTGTTTGTCGGATTCATGGCGGCCCTGATCGACTTTGCCATTGGCGTGGCTTACGGTGGGTACAGCGGCCTGAAAGGCGGCAAAACCGATACCGTGATGATGCGCGTGGTTGAAATCCTGTATGGCCTGCCTTATTTGCTCATGGTCATATTGTTGATGGTGGTCATGAAGCCCAGCCTGCTAACCATTATAATTGCCCTTACCATCACCGGCTGGATCAGCATGGCACGCATTGTTCGCGGACAGGTGCTGCAACTTAAAAACCTTGAGTTTGTCACCGCCTCACGCACCTTCGGCGCCAGTACTGCTCGTATCATCCGCAAAAACCTGCTACCCAACACCATGGGCCCCATTATCGTACAAATGACACTCACCGTACCCAGCGCGATTTTTGCCGAGGCGTTCCTGAGCTTCCTGGGACTAGGCATACAAGCCCCCCATGCCAGCTGGGGGGTGATGACCAATGATGCCTTGCCGGTTATTTTATCGGGTGACTGGTGGCAATTGTTTTTCCCGGCCCTCTTCATTTCCCTGACCATGTTTGCCTTCAATGTACTAGGCGATGGCCTGCAAGATGCCCTGGATCCAAAACTGAAGAAATAGCGATGAATACACCTCCCTTGCTTGAAATTCGACATCTTTCCATCCAGTTTCGTACCCATGGCGGACATGTACATGCCGTACGTGACCTGTCGCTTGCCGTGCGTCCCGGTGAAACCCTGGCCATTGTGGGTGAGTCGGGCTGCGGCAAATCGGTAACCTGCCATACCATCATGGGCCTGTTACCCCGGCAAACCGCCAAAATCAGCCAGGGTGAAATTCTGTTCAAGGGACAAAACCTGCTGGATCTGGATGAAAAAGCCATGCGCCAGTTGCAGGGCAACCGGATTGCGATGATTTTCCAGGACCCGATGACAGCCCTGAACCCCACCCTGACGATCGGCGAGCAATTGACCGAAGGCGTCATCAAACATCAACACCTGTCTGCTGAAGCCGCGAAGCAAAAAGCCGTCCAAATGCTTTCCCTGGTTGGCATCGCCAATCCACAGGAACGGCTAGGCCAGTATCCGCACCAGTTGTCAGGCGGCATGCGCCAACGCGTGGTCATTGCGATTGCCTTGATGTGCGAACCGGAACTGCTGATTGCCGATGAACCCACCACCGCACTGGACGTCACCATACAGGCACAAATCCTGGAATTATTCAGCCATATCCAGGCAGCCACCGGCATTTCCATCATCCTGATTACCCATGACCTGGGCGTCGTGGCAAAAATCGCCAACCAGGTGGCTGTCATGTATGCAGGTCAATGCGTGGAATCGGGTTCCCAGCGGGATATTTTCTATAATCCCCAGCACCCCTACACCCAAGGCCTGTTGCAATCCATCCCCAGACTGGACATGGAGCGCGAAAGCCTGCGTCCGATTCCGGGCCAGCCACCCGATCTTTTTTCACCACCCCCGGCCTGCGGTTTTTACCAACGATGTCCCAAAGCCCTGGTTATTTGCAACAAAGTGCCCCCCAAACTGTCTACAATCAGTCACACTCAGCAAAGCCTGTGCTGGTTGCAAGACTTGCGCACCCGTAGTAATTTATCCGCCTGCCTATAAAACAGGCAATCACGCAACTGCTTACCGAAGGATATTCTTCATGAAACAAAAACTGTTGGCTGCCTGTCTTGTAACCGTTTTGGCGACCACCCTGTCTGGCCCCGCTTTGGCTGAAAAAGTGCTGCGCCTGAACAATACCGAAGAACCCACCTCACTGCATCCGGCCGCCGGTTTCAACCTGATTTCCTGGGAACCCCTCAACAACCTGGTGGAAGGTTTGGTCCGCCTGGATGAGCAGCATCTTGCTGCCCCCGCCACCGCTGAAAGCTGGCAAATTTCCCCTGATGGAAAAACGTATACCTTCACCCTGCGTGACAATGCCAAGTGGTCCAATGGCGACCCCTTAACGGCCCATGACTTCGTATATGGCTGGACACACATGCTGGCCCCGGAAACGGCATCGCCAGCCGCTTTCCTGGCTTACCCGATTGCCGGTGCCAAAGCCTTCAACGAGGGCAAAAACCAGGAACTGGGCATCAAGGCCCTGAATGACCGGACACTCGAAGTCACCCTGGAGGCGCCCAATGTTTCATTCCTTAATGTCATTACCAATCCCAATTTTGCACCGCTCAACCAGAAAGTGGCCAAGGCCAACCCTAAATGGCATGCCGAAGCCAAAACCTATGTGGGTAACGGGCCTTTCCTGTTAAAAGATTGGGAACATGCACAAAGCATGCGTTTTGAAAAAAACCCGCATTATTGGGATGCCGGCAGCGTAAAGATTGATGCCGTAGACTTTGCCATGGTCAATGACCCGAATACCTCATACCAGATGTATCGCACCGGCGAACTTGACATGACCCCCTCGCCCCTGCCCTCTGCCCTGTATGACAAAGTCAAGGACAACAAAGACTTCAGGAACGTGCCGCAGGCGGGTGGTTATTTTTTCAGGTTCAATACCAAAATGCCTCCTTTCCAGAATGCGGATATCCGCAAGGCATTTGCCTTGGCCATCAACCAGGATGACATTGTGAAATATGTCACCAAACAGGGACGCCAGGCTTCTTACGGTTTTGTAGCACCGGGCTTTACCGGCCCCAATGGCAAAGATTTCCGTGAGGAAAACGGCAATCTGCTGGCCACCAACCCCGAAGCGGCCAAACAACACCTTGCCAAAGGCATGGCCGATGAAAAATACAGCACCCTGCCCCCTGTGACGCTTAGCTATATTAACAATCCCAGCGACCGGAAAATTGCCGAAGCCATGCAAAACATGTACCGGGAAATCCTGGGCGTGGAGATCCAGCTGCAAAGTATCGAAAGCAAGGTTTTTTATGCCAAGCAGCGCGGGCTTGAACTGCAATTCTCGCGCAGCTCTTTCGTGAATGATTATGCCGATCCTTACAACTCGCTGGAAAGCTTCCTGAGCAACTCGTCCATGAACCGGACCGGTTGGACTAACCCCGAATACGACAGTCTGGTTAACCAGGCCAATACCGAACCGGATGCCCAAAAACGCTGGGACCTGCTGTTGCAGGCTGAAAAAATCCTGTTTGACGATATGCCCATTTTTCCACTTTTTTTCTATAATCAAATCTATCTGCAAAAAGAAAATATCAGTGGCATACTGCGTCACCCTGTTGGCTATATCGATTTGAAATACACCCAGATTAAATAAAAGTAAGGAACCATCATGATCGACCTCATTATTGCCGATTTGGAAAACCCGGTTCACGCTGCGGCAATATTAACTGTCTTGAATGATTACGCTTCCGATCCCACCGGCGGTGGACAGGAATTATCAGCCCATGTACAGAAAAACCTGATTGCCTCTTTGAAAAAACGTAGCAACATCTACACGATTCTGGCTTTCCGCCAGCAGCAACCTGCCGGGATCGCCTTATGCATTGAAGGCTTTTCCACCTTTGCCTGCAAACCTTTGCTAAATATCCATGATTTTGCCGTATTAAGGGCCTACCGTGGCCAGGGCATTGGCAAACTCATGCTTGGCCGGGTCAGGCAACTGGCCAAAAACCTGGGCTGTTGCAAGATTACCCTTGAAGTCCTCGAAGGTAATACCGTCGCACGCAAGCTATATACGGATGAAGGTTTCCTCGACAACGCGCTTAACCCCTCTATGGGCAAGACACTGTTCATGCAATTTCCCATGGAAACGGAATAAACCCCTCATCGGCAACTTCCTGGTTCCGCTTGTTTTTTCAATTGGTTTCCAAAAGGCATAATAGCCAACTCTGGAAACATATTTTGCTCACAATAACAACCTGTTGTCCTTGCATTTGAGATGATCAACCTGACATAGTTTTACATCGCAAGGAGTTGATGATGAACCTCAAAATCCAAAGCCGCATTATCCTGATTGGCATGTTTAGCCTGGCCATTACCGGATGTGCGGGCTATGACCGTTATGGCAACAATCGTAACCAACAAACGACCGCCACCATTGGTGGTGCTGCATTGGGTGGATTGGCAGGTGCTGCCGTCTCCGAAGGAGACCCTTTGGTCACCGTGGGTGGTGCGGCCCTTGGTGGCCTGATAGGCAACCAGCTTTACCGCGATGATGACCGATCCTATCGCCGTAGCAGCGATCGTGATGACAGGTACTACCGGAGCAATTACAATGACAACCGCCGTTACAGAGATGATCGCCGTTACAGGGATGATCGCCGTTATTGGGATTAACGGCCCCGCTTACCTATCAATAAAGGCCACATAAAACGGCCTATGACAGACCAACGCCCCGCCCCTGGATAACTTTCCAGTGACGGGACGTTGGCATATTGCCATGACGGGTTATTGGTTCTTAAACCACGTCATAGCCTTCCTCTTCAATGGCTTCCGTGATTTGCGCCGCAGTCACCTGCCCGTTGGTGCTGACTTTCACCTTTTTTTCCTCAAGGCTGACCTCGACAGACTCTACACCGCTTATTTGCGCTATGGCTTTCTTGACATGCGCAACACAGTTGCCACAAGTCATGCCATCCACATTAAATTCCAGTTCTTTTTCCATAATCACTTCCTTTTGCTTGAACAAAGTTGAACCTATACGCGTATCTTAAACCTTCCCATGACGGTAAAGTCAATACAGTCTGGCTACACGGTTTTCATGCAGCCCATCCATTTTGCCAGGCAATATTATGCGGCCATCCAGTGCCGTCACCCCCCGATAGCCAACTGAATAGGTCCGGAACCCCATACGAGGGTAATGAGCGCTGTAATCATAATTATCATGATGATGGCCATGAAAAAGGCTATGTACGCCCAAGTGACTGGCCAGCTCATCCAGCACCTGAAAGCCGAAACGATTGCATGAGGGTGCTTCATGGGTCACCAGCACATCCGCTTTTTCCTTTTTCAAGGCCTCGTATTCAGACGGAAAAATGGTGCTGCGGTGCCGTAAATTGACGCCATTTCGCCATCTTGCCCGAAAGCCGCCCCCGGCAATAAACTCATCAGGTGAATAAAAATTCCAGGCCGCTTGGGCCGGATCCCAGATTTTCCCGCGAAAAACACCCCCCAGGCCGGCAATCCGCACACCCGCCACCTCACAAACCCGGCCGCTTAAATTCCGGTGTTTCAGTTCGGAAAGAAACAGGTTATCGTATTGCTCTTCGACATCGGTATCGTGATTACCATGAATCCACCAGACTTCGGTCAGATTGATAATATCCGCCAATTGCTCATGAAACGGATACGGTGTCTGTATATCTCCCAGAAACACAATGGCCTGCGGCCTGATTTGCCTGACAATAGCAGCGCAATGATCAAACCCGCCATGGGTATCGCCAAAGAAAAGAATTTTATTGTCTGCTTCCATAAGAATTTTTTGGGCGTATATTGGTTGAGAAGACCATGAACAGGGCTCTTCCCGTCCTCCTGACCCTAATCATAGCTTAATTTGGCATTTTGTTAACACCAATCCTGATACAGATGGCCAGACACAATCCGGCCACCCACCTCCCTGTACAGCCATCAATGGACCGGTTTATGTAAGCTACCTGAAAAGAACCGGCAAATTTCATAAAACCAAAAAAAATTTTCTCGTTTGAGAAATTGATCGTATATTTATTCAAAAAAAACCGACAAACAAAAAAGATTTAAATATAAAATAATTTTTTTTATTTATATGTAAAGCAAATAGAAAATATGGAAACATTTGATAAATATGATTATTTTAGTTATACTAACGGCCTTAATACAAATTTACAGATTCAAATTGTGTTCTTCATGTAATAAAACATGATATAACCTGTCAATGGGTAAATTTATTTCACCCTTCAATTAATGTTGGTATGTATCGACGGCAACGCCGTTTTCCGCACACCCTCTTTGGCAAGCACAGTTATTACTTAGTAACCTGCGACACTTAAGGAGGCTTAGCGCCATGCGTAAACCTAATCAACTCATCTCAGCAGCCATTTTTTCCATGGCTACCCTGGGCCTGACCCAATCGGCCCAAGCAGCTGACACCCCTCAATGTGAAATTAACCGCCCCATCAATATTGGTGGCATGAATTGGGAATCCAATCTTATCCTGGCTGACATCGAAAGTTATATCCTGCAAAAAGGCTATGGCTGTAAAACCGACATCCTACCTACTGAAACCCTACCAGCCATTGCCGCCCTTGAACGAGGCAACCTGGATATCAAACCCGAAATATGGCCCAATGCCACATACGCCCCCTGGGCAAAAGCCGTGGCCACAGGCAAAGTCAAGGCTATCGGCAATGTTTTCACCGGGGGTGAAGCCTGGTTCATTCCCAAATACACAGCCGAAAAATACCCTGACCTGAAAACCGCTGCCGACCTGGTCAAATACAAAGACAAATTCAAAGACCCCGAAGATCCTTCCAAAGGGCGTATTTACGGTTGCCCTGCAGGCTGGGGCTGTGAAATCGTTACCAACAACATGCATAAAGCATATGGCCTTGAAGACAGCTTCAATATGTACTCTCCCGGTACTGGTGCAGCGCAAAAAGCAGCCCTTGCCTCTGCCTACAAACGCAAACAGGATATTGTTTTTTACTACTGGTATCCAACTCCCTTGGTAGGCGCCCTTGAACTGGTCAAACTCGAAATGCCTGCCTACGACCAAGAAAAATTCCAATGCCTCACTGCCATTGATTGTGAAAACCCACAACCATCCAGCTACCCACAGGATGAAGTATTCACCGGCATTAACGTGGCTTTCGCCAATGAGGCGCCCAAACTGGCCGAGTTTTTCTCCAAAGTGAATATCCCCTTGCCCATTCTTGATGCCACCCTGGCACGCATGGAAGAAACCGGTGATGATGCACGCGACATTGCAATGTGGTTCCTTAAAAACCATGGCGACATATGGGCACAATGGGTGCCCGAAGACGTGGCAAAACGCGTCCAGTCTTCCCTGTAATTACCGCCTCACAATAAAAAAACAATCATGCCAGGTCTGTTTCCCTCTTACGGGAAACGGGCTGGCAATGGTTGCGTCTTCATCTAAAAAACGGATATTGTATGTTTCCAGAAATCATTTCCTCTCGCGGGGTTCGTGACAGTATTGACGAATTTGTCGATCTCCTGGTCATGAACTATGCCGACACACTCAACCGCATGTCGGAGCCATTCCTCGCCGCACTGGTCTGGCTTGAACAAGTATTACGGGGCGCACCCTGGTGGAGCGTGATTATTGTCACCATGCTCATTGCCTATGGCATGAGCCGCCGCATCGGTTTCAGCCTGGGCATGGGTGCCCTGCTTTTTCTGCTGGGTGCACTGGGTCTATGGGATGCCGGCATGCAAACACTTTCGCTCATGATCATGGCTACCGGGCTCTCCATCATTATTGGCATTCCCTGCGGGATTTTCATGGCCAAATGCGACCGCTTCCGCGCAGTCATGTTACCGCTACTGGACATCATGCAAACCATGCCCAGCTTCGTCTACCTGATCCCGGTTGTCATGCTTTTTGGCCTGGGCAAAATTCCCGCCATTATAGCCACCGTCATTTATGCCGTGCCACCCGTTATCCGCCTTACCGACCTAGGCATTCGCCTAGTTGATCCCGAAGTGCTCGAAGCCTCAAAAGCCTTTGGTGCCTCTGGCAGACAGCAGTTGTTTGGCGTGCAAATACCCCTGGCCCTGCCCAATATCATGGCAGGCATTAACCAGACTACCATGATGGCACTGTCCATGGTGGTCATCGCCTCGATGATTGGTGCCCGTGGACTGGGCTATGAAGTCTTGCTCGGGATTAACCGCCTTGAAGTAGGCCGTGGCTTGCTAGCTGGCATAGGGATCGTCATTCTTGCCGTTCTGTTTGACCGCATCACCCAATCTTACGGAAAACGCAAACAAATCAGGGGCGAGCAATGAGCAAAATAGAAGTCAGGAACATTTACAAAATTTTCGGCAAACAGCCCGAAAAATGGCTGGATGCCGTCAAACAAGGCATGAGCAAAGAAGACCTGCTGGCCAAAAGCCAGCATACCTTGGGTCTTAAAGACATCTCTCTGAACATTGAGGAAGGCAGCATATACGTCATTATGGGGCTTTCCGGCTCGGGAAAATCCACCCTGATCCGGCATTTCAACCGGCTGATTGAACCAACCGCCGGGCAAATCCTGGTCGATGGCACCGATGTCATGCAATTGGGCAAAAAAGAGCTGGAAAAATTCCGCCAAAAAACCATGAGCATGGTGTTTCAGCGTTTTGGCCTGCTCCCTCATAAAACCACGTTGGAAAATGCCGCTTACGGATTGGATATACAGGGCATTGATAAAGCCAAGGCGGAAGAAACAGCCCGCTACTGGCTTGAGCAGGTCGGGCTGGCCGGTTTTGAAAACCAATACCCAAGCCAGCTCTCTGGTGGCATGCAGCAACGGGTTGGTTTGGCCCGTGCACTGGCCACCGATGCCGACATATTGCTGATGGACGAAGCCTTTTCCGCCCTTGACCCGCTGATTCGACGTGAAATGCAAAACCAGCTGCTGGAACTGCAGTCCCGCCTGAACAAAACCATTGTCTTCATTACCCACGACCTTGATGAAGCATTACGCCTGGGTAACCGGATTGCTATTTTAAAAGACGGCGAACTGATTCAGGAAGGTACGCCAGAAGATATCCTGCTCTCACCGAACAATGAATATGTCGAGGCTTTCCTGCAAGATGTCAACCGCAGCAAGATCCTGAATGCCGGACATGCCGTTAATAAAACCCGTTTGGCCCTGACCATGCGTACCCGTCCTACGCTGGCCCTGGAAAGAATGAAGCAGTACGATTACCAGTTTGCACCGGTACTGGATGGCAATCTGATTGCTGGCATCCTGCATTTGAATGACGCCGAGCAGGCAGTCAAAAGCGGGCTGCGCGATATTTCCAGTCTGGTCAAGGATATTATCAGTATTCCGGCCAGTACCGGCCTGGATGAAGTGCTTACCCATATGTTGCAGTCAACCCAGCCGGTTGCCGTGACCAATGAAAATGACGAGTTCATTGGCATAATGTCACGGGCCAAAGTAGTCGAACTGGTGACGACTGATAACCCCAATACAGAGAACGGCAATAACGCTAACAATGGCACTGAAAACCCGGAAAGTGCCGGCAATAGCAATACGGCCAGTGATGCGGAAAAGCCAGGCAAGACACCTGGCAATGCCAATGAAAGCAATCACATTGATGATAACGGTAAAAACACCTGATAATTTATCAAACAGATAACTTGCCCTTACTCGTTACTTGTTCCCATGCTCCTGTGCGTGGGAACAAGCAAAATCATGCAAAACCAAAAAACCCCTTAAGTCATTGAAAAATCAAGCTCTTAAGGGGTTTTAATAAATGGCTGGCAATACAACTTACTGCTTGAGCTTGTAACCGGTCTTAAACAGCCAGGCAATAAATCCCAGGCAAACCAGCAGGAACACCAGAATCATGCCCAGGCTGATATAGTGGTTGACATCAGACACGCCATAAAAGCTCCAGCGAAAACCACTGATCAAATACACCACCGGATTCAGCAAGGCAATTTTCTGCCAAAACGCGGGTAGCATACTGATGGAATAAAAGGCCCCGCCCAGGAAGGTCAATGGGGTAATAACCATCAGCGGAATGATCTGCAGTTTCTCAAAACCTTCTGCCCACAAGCCAATAATAAAACCGAACATGCTGAAAGTAACTGCCGTCAGCAGCAAAAACAGCAGCATCCACAAGGGATGCTGTATTTCATAATCCACAAACAGCCTTGCCGTTAGCAAAATCAAGGCACCGACCATCAGCGACTTGGTCGTAGCCGCCCCCACATACCCCATGACCACTTCCGCAAAAGAAACCGGTGCCGACAAGATTTCGTAAATGGTTCCCGACCAGCGTGGCATGTAAATGCCAAACGAAGCATTCGAAATACTTTCACTCAGCAAGGAAAGCATGACCAGGCCAGGGATAATAAAGGCACCGTAACTGACACCATCCACCTGCCCCATGCGCGAACCGATGGCTGCGCCAAACACCACAAAATACAGGGAAGTAGACAATACCGGTGAAGCAATGCTTTGCGTCAGGGTCCGGAAAGCCCTGGCCATTTCAAACAGGTAAATCGCTTTGATGGCATGCCAATTCATGACGGCTCCTTGACCAGATTGACGAAAATTTCCTCCAGTGAACTTTCCCTTGACTCCAAATCGGAAAATTCAAGCTGCAATTGATCCAGCCGCTTCAGGAAAGCCGCAATACCGCCGGATTCCCCCTGCTCCTGCTGGGTATCATAGGTATAAATCAATGTTTTTCCCTCATCAGCCAGGTTTAGCTGGAATACCGCCAGCTCTGGCGGAATAAACATCAAAGGCGTTTTCAACAGCACATGCAACTCCTTCTTGCCCAGTTGGCGCATCAGGTTATCTTTTTCTTCCACCAGTACAATTTCACCATGGTTAATCACGGCAATCCGGTCGGCCATATCCTCGGCTTCTTCAATATAATGAGTCGTTAAAATAATGGTAACCCCGTTTTCCCGCAAACCACGCACCATGCGCCACATATCATGGCGCAGTTCCACATCAACCCCGGCGGTAGGTTCATCCAGAAACAAAATCGTAGGCTCGTGTGACAGGGCCTTGGCAATCAGGACCCTCCGTTTCATGCCCCCAGAAAGGCTCAGGATTTTATTATTGCGCTTGTCCCATAAAGACAAATCCCGCAGCACTTTTTCGATATAGGCCGGATTAGCCGGCTTGCCAAACAGCCCGCGACTGAAACTGACTGTGGCCCATACGGTTTCAAAAGCATCGGTATACAGCTCCTGGGGCACCAGGCCAATCTTGGGGCGTATTTTCCTGGCATCCCGTACAATGTCCAGGCCATCAACGGTTACCGTGCCAGCGGTGGCATTAAGCAACCCGGTCACAATACCGATCATGGTGGTTTTACCGGCGCCATTGGGGCCCAGCAAAGCCAGGATTTCTCCGCGCCGGATATCAAGATTGACTCCTTTAAGCGCGCTAAAACCGTTTTTATACGTTTTATCCAGTTCCCTGATGGAAACAATCGTGTCTGCATTCTTCATGCTTTTCCCTAAGTATTAACTTACATGCCAAACCATGGGCTGAATGTCCTGGTTTCCCACCGTCCATGATTGCGCTATGATTATCCCAACTTTTTAACATTCTTTATATTACATAAACACCATGTCATCTGTTCCCGGTACACGCGGTTACGCCGAAAGGCCAGAAAAATTTGTCAAAGACTACGAAAGCGTCACTTTTGAAAAGGTCCACAAGCCAGTGATGCGGTTTTACCCCATCCACCAGAAACTGGCCAGCATTCTGGATATCGGTGCAGGTACCGGCCGTGACGCAGCGGCCCTGGCACAGGCAGGCCATTTTGTGGATGCCGTTGAACCCACCACGGGCATGCGTGAACACGGCCAGCAACTGCACGCCAATGAACAGATCAACTGGATTGACGACAACCTGCCCCATTTGCACAAGGTTACCGCCAGCCACAAAAAATATGACCTGCTACTGCTCACTGCGGTATGGATGCACCTGACCCCCGAGGAAAGGGAAACCGCCATGCACACCTGCACAAACCTGCTGCTGCCCGGTGGCGTCATGTCCCTGTCCCTGCGCCATGGCCCGGTACCGGCCGACCGCCATATGTTTGATATTGCCGACGAGGAAGTTATTGAACTGGGCAAGGCACATGGCCTGCACCTGCTGCATCACAGCGTTCACAAAGGCGACACGCTGGGCCGCAATGAAATTCACTGGAGCTATGTGGTTTTTTCCAGCAGTGAGCCCGCCACTACCCATAATGCCCAAGACATCTGAGACTGCCAATAATGACTGAACTTGCCACCTTTGCCCAACAACATTTCCCTGCATTGTGCCAGCCCAGGCCACAAGACAGCCACAAAGGCAACTTTGGCACCCTGGGCATTCTGGCGGGTGGCAAGAACATGGTGGGGGCCGCCCTGCTGGCCGCCCGGGCCGCCCTTAAACAAGGCACTGGCCGGGTGCATATTGGCTTTACCCAAGATAACCAACCACTAGAAGTTGACCCGGTACAACCCGAGCTGATGCTGAACACGGCGGGCAAGCTGCTGGGTAAGGAAGATATCAGCACCTGGGTAGCCGGTTGCGGCATGGGACTGACACCCCTGGCACAAAATTGCCTTGCTACCCTCTTCAACCGTTATCCCAATACAACTATTGTGCTGGACGCCGATGCCTTGACCTTGCTGTCTGAACACGCGTTTGCCCTTTCCCATGCCAAGGCACCACTGGTATTAACGCCACACCCCAGTGAAGCGGCACGGCTGTTGGGATGCACCACCGCCGATATTCAAAAAGACCGCAAGCTGTCAGCCCAGCAGATTTCCGCCAAATATGCCGCCTGGACCGTCCTAAAAGGCCATCAAACGGTTATCTGTACCCCCAATGGTGAAACCACGGTAAACCATAGCGGCAACCCGGGCCTATCCACTGCAGGCACCGGAGACGTACTGGCCGGCATGATTGGTGCCTGCCTGGCACAGGGCATTGTCACCGAACAGGCCATTGCCGGGGCAGTATGGCTGCATGGTGCCGCTGCCGATTTCCTGGTAACCCAAGGCACTGGCCCTATTGGCATGACGGCTGGCGACGTACTGGAAGCAGCCAGAACGGTTCGCAACCTGATCACCCTGCCATTTTGACCTGCACCCATAGCCAAAAAACCTCTTGTAAAAACCCCGGAATTTTATGAAAAACCTTCTTAACAATAAAAAAACCGCCACCGTAAAAATGAATACGGTGGCGGTTTTCGCTGGATCTGATTAATTTTTGCTGAATCTGATTAATCAAGATCCTCTGCATTAGTATCCACGCTCCTGCGTAGATACAAGGAATTTACAGCAGCTCTTTACGCAAATCGGCAGCACTCTTGGGCGACAGCAAGCCTGGAGGCACGTCAAACGCGGTTTTTGCACCGGTTTGTCCCATCTGGTTCAACTTATAAGCAGCACGGGCATAGGCAACCAATACACTAGAGGTAAATTCAGGATTGCTGTCCAGCGCCAATGAGTACTCCATTACCTGATTGGTGCCAGTACCGGTTTTGCCACTGCGAATCACGAACCCGCCATGCGGCATGGCCGCGTGATCACGCTTAAGTTCTTCTTCGGTAATAAAGGTAACCGTCGTATCGTAATCCGCAAAATAATCGGGCATGGTTACGATAGACTGTTCAACTTCGCTGGCACTGGCACCTTCTGCCAATACCACATAACAATCGCGCTTGTGTTTTTCACGGGTACTTAAAACCGGCATGGTACCACTACGTACCTTTTCCATTGCTTCATCCACCGGAATGGTATATTGCACCCCGGCTTTAACGCCCGGCAAGCGACGGATCGCATCAGAGTGCCCCTGGCTCAAGCCCTTGCCCCAGAAAGTGTAAGTGGCGCCTTCTGGCAAAATGGCTTCGCCCAAAAGGCGGTTAATTGAAAACAGGCCCGGATCCCAGCCAATGGCAATCAGTGAGGTCTTGCCAGCCAGTTCAGCGGAATTATTGACGGCTTCAAAATACTCGGGAATTTTGGCATGGGTATCAAAGCTGTCAACGGTATTGAACAAGGCAGAAAGGGCAGGCCCCTGCTCAGGCAAATCGCTTTTTGAACCACCGCACAATACCAGTACATCTATCTTGTCCTGGAATTGGGCAATATCGTCCAGCTTGTAAACAGGCACGTTTTTATTAACCAATGAAACACCGGCCGGATCACGGCGTGTAAACACACCCACCAATTCCATATCGGGTGTTTTTGCAATGGCAAGTTCCGTACCACGGCCCAAATTGCCATAACCGGCAATACCCACTCTGATTTTCTGACTCATTCAATCGTTCTCCGTTCAAAGACGATAATTTTAACCGCAATCGGACAATCATTTTAAGCATTCCGGACAGACAGCCACCTTAACATCAGTGCAATAAGTGATTACGGTAAAATTAAAGTCATCCACCTGAATGCAACAGCCGCCATGATGTACGACCTTTTTGCCAACGAAACCACCGGTGAACATGAACAGATCGGCCCCGCCGCCTGGGTGCTAAGGGGGTACGCACTGGCATCCGCTCCGGAATTGCTGAATGCCATACAAACATTGCAACAAACCTCGCCATTTCGCCACATGACCACACCAGGTGGTTTCACCATGTCGGTGGCTCTTACCAATTGCGGGCGCTTTGGCTGGACCAGTGATGAATCGGGCTATCGTTATTCGCCAACAGATCCGCTTAGCGGAAAAGCCTGGCCTGGCATCCCTGGCGTCTTCATGAAACTGGCTAGTGAGGCTGCAGCCACTGCCGGTTTTGCCGGTTTCGAGCCTGATGCCTGCCTGATCAACCGCTACCTGCCTGGCTCAAGGCTTACTTTGCATCAAGACAAAGATGAACGCGACTTTAGCGCACCCATCGTTTCCGTTTCCTTGGGCATGCCGGCCGTTTTTCTGTTTGGCGGCCTGCAACGTACCGACAAGACCGAACGCATTCCGCTCTTGCACGGTGACGTTTTGGTTTGGGGTGGCCCCGACCGGCTGCGTTATCACGGCATATTGCCGCTAAAAGACAAACCACACCCCCTGCTGGGCAGCGTGCGCCTGAATTTCACTTTTCGCAAGGCGGGCTAGATTCGGGTAAAAAACCCACTTCACGCAAGACTTCTTCGGTATTTTCTCCCAGATTGGGCGCATGCCGGTAAATGCCTGGCGGCGTACGCGAATAATTGCCCACTGGCGCTACGGTACGTAAATTGCCTTCGGTGGGATGCACAATTTTTACAATCTGCCCCGTTGCGTGCAAATGAGGATCCGCCAGCAGATCTTCAACATCATTCAAGTGTGCCACCGGGATATCCACCGCCGCCAGGGTTTCAACCCAATAGGCAACGGTGTGGCCCAAAATCATATCTGCGAGGAAACCATACACCTGGTTCACATGCCGTGCCCGGGACTCCACCGACTCGAAAACAGAACCGGCTGCCAGAAGGTCCTGCCGCCCCACCAGTGTCAGGAAACGCTGCCAGTGTCCATCAGTATGCACAATCACGCAAACGTAGCCGTCAGCAGCCTGATAAGGCTTGCGTGGCTCCACCAGCAGACGAGAATAACCCATTTCACCTTTGGCCGGCTCAAACGTGGCCCCGCCAAGATGATCATTCAGGACAAACTGTGCCATGGTTTCGAACATGGGAACTTCAATCGATTGGCCTTGCCCTGATTGTCGGCTTTCCAATACACCCGCCAGACAGGCAATTCCCACATGCATGCCCACGATACGATCGGCCATGGTCAGGGGCACATAGCGTGGTGGCATGCCAGTTTGCTGGCTGTACAGGGACGGAATGCCCGTCATACCCTGGATAAGGTCATCATAGGCCGGGCGACCGGCATAAGGACCTTCATTGCCAAAGCCATAAGCCCCCACATATACAATCGCAGGATTAACCGCTTTTACCGCCTCATAAGACAAGCCCAGCCTGTCCATGGCCTGCGGACGCACATTGTACAAAAAGACATCGGCGGTTTTTGCCAGGGCCAAACAGGCTGCACGGCCTTCCACGGTTTTAAGGTCAAGCATGACCGACCGCTTGTTGCGGTTCAGGTGCAGAAAATTGGCCCCCATGCCTTTATTCTGCCGATAACCCATATTACGGGTCGTGTCGCCGGCAGGTGACTCGATCTTGATGACATCAGCCCCCAGATCCGCCAGAATCTGGGTGGTAAACGGCCCCATCACCACCGATGTCAAGTCAATAATGCGGATACCTTTAAGCGGACCGCGGGGTTCTGAAGCAAGCGTATTCATGATTTTTCCACTATTGACAGTTTTCCCTGCCATGAAGAACGAATCTGTCGCGTAATGGGTTCAGGCAAGAATCCCATCAATGGCGACACGGATATTTTCCTGTTTTTCCAGCGCTGACAACGCGTCATAAAGTGGCTGTGCCTTGCCGGAAATGTCCATGTTGTTTTCCCAAATCTGCAGGCAATCCATGAATTTGGCCTGCAGCTTATTAGTATCCAGCGGCAAATTGGCATGTCCAACCGGATAACGGATATCCCCCGAATCAAAAACACGACCATCCTTCAAGACAATCACGACCCGGTCATTAAGGGCAAAGGCGGTATCGGCCGGATCAAGCACATCGGTGATATCAATTTTAATTTTAGGGTAGATAGCCAGCAAATCAGGCCTGCGTACAAAATCATCACTTAATTCTGCCAGCCCCACTTTGCGAACCAGCAGTGCGCAGGCAATGTCAAACTCAAGGCTGAATTTTGCCTCAAGCCCCGTTTCCGGGCACGGGTTCCTTAACATGGACGCTTGTGGTCGGCCAATCGTTGCAGTAATGCTTGCAATTTCTTCAAGATTGAAATTTTCTTTATTGATAATTTCAAGGGTACCGTCTATAACCCGATGGCCGGAATAACAAACCGGATATTGCTTGATATTCAGCCCCTGTTGCGCCAAACGCCAGGTTTTGCCCAATTCGGCTGGACTACCGGTATCCACATTGCCAGCCGGTGAAACGGCTTTCAGAAAACCCGCTTTATGCTCGAAAATATCAGGGCAAGCCGTAATGCCTGCACGGGCCAGTTCCACAGCCTCTATGGCCATGCTGGCTGCCCGTCCGGCATGCAACGGTTTGGTCATGGTACCAAAATTGGCCACCAGGCCACTAGCCATGCTGGCAGCAAGACCCAGCGCATTGGCGATTTTCTCTTGGGGCAAACGGCTTAAATAAGCATAAGCGGCAGCACCGGCAACCGTTCCAAAAATAGCGGTTGGATGCCAGCCCTTGATATGGTAAGGATCTTTTTCACGGGTAAACAGTTCGGCCCAAACCTCATAACCCAAAATATAAGCGTTTAACACGGCCTGTCCTGAAGCCGAAAAATTAAACGCCCCCGTCATCACCACCGGCATCAGGACCGTACTGGGATGGGCTGACATGGCCACATCATCGTAGTCAAGTGCATGAGCCGCAGTTGCCCACAGGCAGGCGGCCTGTTCCAGTGGCAAGCTTTTTTGTCCCAGAAAAGGTACGGCTACCTCTGTTTGTCCATTACCTGTCCGCTGACAAAAGTGGGTAGCCAGAATTTGAACCACCGGCTCTTCACTGCCGGCAAACATGCAGGCGATACTATCCATAATGCCAATTTTGGCCAGCCGATATGCCGCTGGATCAATCTTGTAGTGATCAAATTGGCTGATGAAATGAACAATATCCTGGGTCAAGCTATTCATTTGTCTCATTCTTATTTGCCCTTGAAAACCGGCTTGCGTTTTTCATTGAAAGCCAGCACACCTTCGTAGCGGTCTTCAGTTTCAACCAAATGGTTATAGGCCTCTACCTCAAAACGGTAGGCAGTGCGCAATTCCATTTGACTACCATAACGCACGGATTTCTTGATTTGCTTAACTGAAAGCGGAGCATTGCCGGCAATGACCATTGCCGTTTCAAGTGCCTCATCAAGCACCGAGGCCGGCTCACAAACCTTATTGACCAAGCCCCACTCAAGCGCTTGTGCCGCCGTAAAAGGTTTACCGGTCATGAGAATTTCCTTGGCACGGCGTTCACCAATGGCGCGTGGCAGGTTTTGTGTTCCGCCAGCACCTGGCATGATACCCAGCCCTACTTCAGGCAAGGCAAACCGGACATGATTGCCGACATAAATGAAATCGCAGCTTAAAGCCATTTCAAAGCCTCCGCCATAAGCATGGCCGTTTACCGCTGCAATGACGGGAACTGGCAAATCTACCAGTGTCCAATACATGCGTTCAAACAGTTCATGCTGCTTTTGCCACTGTTCCCGGCTCATGCCATTACGTTCTTTAAGATCGCCCCCGGCACAAAATATTTTTTCTTGTGCACCGGTCAAAATAACACAACGCACCTGCCCGGCATCAGCGGTCAGGCGGTTCCATAAATCCAGCAAATCATGGCCCATTTGGGTATTCAGCGAGTTGCCGGCAGATGGCCGGTTAAGAGTAACCACCAGCACATGCTCATTACGCAGTTCGGTTGTTATTGTTTCGTATGCGGATAATTCAAAAGCCATGTTTGTCCCTATATAAACTTATGTTCACAGGCGTTAATATACTTACTTTTATTTGTACGTACATTATAAATATTTATTGATTAAATTCAATTAAATCAATTACTTTTATAATTTATAATTGTACGCATATTAAATATGAATTATGATCCTTCATCTAGATATTCAAGAATCCGGCCATGCAAGAAAAATCAGTCACCCTGAAAAAATCCATCCCCAGGGCATCCGGCAACAAGCGGATGCCCCGCTACGCCTGGCTGCATCAAACCTTGCTCACGGATATTGAATCAGGCAAATATCCGGTAGGCAGCTATTTGCCTACCGAAGAACAATTGGGCACCATTTATGGTGTCAGTCGTCATACGGTTCGTGAAGCAACCCGCCGTCTGGCCGAAAAAGGCATGATTACCCGGTCTCCCAGCACCGGAACGGTTGTCAATTCGGCAACCCCCATCCAAAACCAGTCAGTCTATGTGTCAACCTTTGGTTCCATGAATGATTTAATGCTCTATACCGCACAAACCCGGATTGAGCCATTTGCCCATGAAACCATTCAGGCCGATCACGACATAGCGCAACAGCTGCTTGTCCCCGTGAACGAAAAACTGGTTCGTTTGCATGCCTATCGCAAACTGGTCAGCAACGATCTGCTGATTTCCTATTCGCACATTTACCTGAATCCTGCCTTCAAAAACCTTAAAAACCGCCTTAAAGGTAACCATCCCAGTGTTTTTGAGCTTTTGAAAACAGAATTCAACCAGGAAATCGTGAAGGTGCACCAGGAAGTAGGAGCATGTCATATGCCTGAACAAGGCATACAGGCATTGCAACTCAAACCTGATGGCTTGGCTTTACGAATTACACGTGTTTATTTTGATAAAACAAACCGCCTGCTGGCGGCCTCAGACAACTTCTATATTGAAAACAATTTCCGCCTGATTACCACATGGCAGAAAGAAAATGAGTAAACCAAAAGTTTAATTAAACGCTGTTATTCAATAAAGAACTTATTCATTCTTCCTTATGGAGACAATATATGAAGAAATTTATAGCTTCAGTTTTACTTGGTTGCACACTTAGTGCAGGTGCCGCATTTGCCGCCTATCCTGAAAAAAGCGTTCGTATTACCGTACCCTACCCAAGCGGTCAGACCACTGATGTGATTGCCCGCTTGCTGGCAGAACAGTTTTCAAAAGAACTGGGCCAGCCTTTTGTAGTTGAAAACAAAGGCGGTGCAGGTGGCATTATTGGTGTGGAAGCCGCCAAACGCGATAAACCCGATGGTTACAATTTGTTAATTGCCGCCTCGGGTCCACTGGGCATCAATCCATCGCTTTATACCAACTTGCCTTATGATCCGGCTAAAGATTTCACCGCCATAGGCATGGTATCCATGGTGCCTTTGTTTCTGGTCACCCGTAGCGATTTTCCTGCCAATACCGTTCCAGAACTAATTGACTATATTAAAAAGAATCCGGGCAAAATCAACTATGGTTCTGGTGGCATTGGCTTAACCAATCACTTAACCATGGAAATGTTCAAGCAGGCAAATGACCTTAACTTGCTGCATGTTCCCTACAGAGGTGCTACCGCTGCAGTTGCTGGCCTGGTAGGCGGTGATACCAGCGTGATGTTTGAAGCGGCTCCTGCAATCAAGCCTTTGGTTCAGGATGGTCGCCTTAAAGTTTTTGCCGTTGCCAACAAAAGCGGCGCACAGGCTTTTGAAGGCGTGCAGCCACTGGATAAACTTGGTGTCCCCAATTTTGATGCGACTGCATGGATTGCATTGATTGCCCCAACCGGTACACCCGATGAGGCGATCCAGACCTTAAATAAAACCATGAACAAAATTTTGCAGGATCCCGAACTGGAAGATAAATTGGCCACCATTGGCAATGAAGTTTTTATTGCCAGCCCGGAAGAAAGCCAGGCATTTATTGAAAAAGAAATTGAAAGTTGGGGTAAAGCCGCTAAAGCTGCGGGTGTTGAACCTTCAAAACTGTAAAAACAGCTTTTTATAGTCATAAAAACCCGCTTTAATTGCAATATTTTTTGAATCGCTGCATCTATCATTGGATTTAAATGCCAAATTGATCAATGCAGCTTTTTTTATTGCCCGATTTCTTTACTTATTTATATTTTCATACGTTAAATTTTTATAGTGCCCAAAAACAGGTGTTTATGCTGTTTTTGGGCTTTTCTTTTATGTTATTAAACTTCTTTATATAAAAATGATTAATAGACAGATACTCTGTGGATAAGTCTGTTTTCCTTATAATCTTCTTTTTTTTCAACAAATTAGAGAAAATTTTTGCTGTTTACTTATGTTCTTTTTAAATTTGGATAAGATTGAACAAGTTTGCCGGCAAATTTTCAACGGTCGCTTATGAACTTTTCATACAAAAATTATCCACAACCCATTTTCCCAGTAGTTATCCACAGGCCGTTTTTTTAACTTATTTGGTTATATTGTTCATTTTTTGAGCAATTTTATTGGTTTTTCTAGCAAATACCGCAGGCACTCAAACTGATTGTTCCATTAATGGAATTGAGCAATGCATTTTGTAGGGTTCTGTTTTAGGGTAGGTGTCCCTAGAATGTAATATCCATCAAATATGAAAAGAGAAAAGGTTAATAATGAATATCGATCTGACCGGTAAAACCGCGATTGTAACTGGGTCTACCGATGGCATTGGTTTGGCCATTGCCACGGGTCTTGCTCAAGCAGGGGCACGTGTGATTATTACCGGCCGAACCCAAGACCGAATTGATGCTGCAGTAAAAAAAATTCAGGCTGTTGCCAAGGCCCCGCAAGTAGTGGGTGTGCTTGCTAACATTGGTACGGTAGAAGGTTGCCAAACTTTAATCACCGCCTATCCCCAAGCAGATATTTTGGTTAATGCTTTGGGCATTTATGGTGGCAAGGCATTTTTTGATATTACTGATGCCGATTGGGAAGAAATTTACCAAGTCAACGTGCTCAGTGGTGTTCGTCTGTCCCGTCATTATGCAAAGGGCATGAAAGAAAAAGGCTGGGGCCGGATTCAGTTTATTTCCAGCGAATCTGCCCTGAATATTCCTGCTGAAATGGTTCACTATGGTGTAAGCAAAGCAGCTTTGCAAGGAGTTTCTCGCGGCTTGGCTAAAGTATTGGCTGGTACGGGAGTAACGGTGAATACTATTTTGCCTGGCCCTACCCGCACAACAGGTGCTATAAACATGATGCAAAAAATGGCTGATGAGCGGGGTATATCCGCTTTGGAAATGGAAGCCGTTTTTCTGAAAGAAAATCGTCCTTCCACTTTACTTGGCCGTTTTGCCAGTCCTGAAGAAGTAGCCAGTATGTCAGTTTATATTGCTTCTGAACAAGCTAGTGCCACAACGGGTGCCGCACTGCGTGTTGAAGGCGGTATTGTTGAAAGTATTGCTTAAGGTTGCCGCCATGAGCTGACTCATATTAAGTGGGTCGGTGTATAACTGAAAAATGAAGGACTGGGTCCAGTGTTGTACTGGATTCAGTCCTTTTTTGCATGCGGTGATTTATTAGAGCAGTGTAACGGTTTCGTCTACACTGCCAACACAGTAGATTTTATAGAGCGCGGCAATAATGGGTTCGGCCTTAGCCGTACTTAGCCGGTAAGTAAGCGTACGCTGATCGCGCGTAAAATCAACCACGTTTTCACTGCGCAGCTTGGCCAGATGATTGGACATGGAAGTTTGGCTGATACCAACGATTTTGGTTAATTCGGTCACATTACGCTCGCCCTCGAGAAGCGTGCATAAAATCAGCAAACGGTGAGGGTGTGCGATAAGTTTTAAAAAGCGGGCGGCTTTTTCGGCACTGGCAGCCATTTCTTGCATGATTGATCCGTATAATTAAGGAATACTGTAATTATAGACATTGCCATAGCAACAATCAATAAATATCAATATATTTAAATTTCATGATTTATTGATATAATAAGCGTACTACTATTTCCTAAAACAGGAGTGCCCGCCCATGAATGATGTAAACATTCCACAAGCTGATCAATTAATCAAACCGCTTGTGACCGCTTTTTTTGATGAGCAAACCAATACCTATTCTTATATTGTGCAAGATCCGCTTTCCAAGGCCTGCGCCATTGTAGATCCGGTTTTGAATTTTGATTCGCCATCAGGGACAACCAGTCACGAAGGGGCGGATGCCATTATTGCTGCGGTTAAACAGCAGGGTTTACAAACCGAATGGATTATTGAAACCCATGCGCATGCCGATCATCTTTCTGCCGCTCCCTACATCAAGCAGGCACTAGGTGGAAAGATTGCCATTGGTGACAAAATCACGACGGTTCAGCAAACTTTTGGCAAGCTGTTTAACGACGGTTCTGCCCTTGCCCGTGACGGCAGCCAGTTCGACCACCTGTTCAAAGAAAATGAAACCTATCATATTGGCCATTTGACAGCGACGGCCTTGTATACACCAGGCCATACACCG
This sequence comes from Advenella sp. RU8, assembly GCF_048381675.1. Lineage (NCBI taxonomy): Bacteria > Pseudomonadati > Pseudomonadota > Betaproteobacteria > Burkholderiales > Alcaligenaceae > Advenella > Advenella sp. RU8. The sequence goes on along the minus strand of NZ_JBLWIS010000004.1, from coordinate 166,462 downwards.
GCCTGCATGAGTCATGTCATTGGTGATGCGATTTTTGTGGGCGATACCATTTTCATGCCTGATGGCGGTACGGCCCGTGCCGACTTTCCGGGGGGTGATGCCGCCGAGCTTTATCGTTCCATCCAAAAATTATTAAGCCTGCCTGGTGATCATCGTATCTTTGTATGTCACGATTACGCCCCCAATAACCGTGAGTTTGCCTATGAAACGACGGTGGCAGACCAAATAAAACATAATATTCATGTCAAGAAAGGTATTAGCCAGGAAGAATTCGTTGCAATGCGCCAGGCCCGTGACAAGACCCTTGGCATGCCACGCCTCATATTACCGTCCCTGCAAGTTAATATCAGGGCCGGTAATATGCCTGAACCTGAAGACAACGGGCTTGTTTATTTGAAATTGCCAGTTAACGCTTTCAAATAACCTTGTTTAAGCGTCTTGCATTTCCTGCTTGAACAAATCAATAAACGCTTGTGTCCGAGTGGGTAAAAGCCGTCTTCCGGGGGTTACACACCAAACCGTATCGGTAGGCATTGACCATTCGGGCAGAATGCGGACCAGGCGACCGTCTTTTTCAAAGGGGCGGGCAAACAACTCAGACAGTCCTACAATGCCCATTCCTTGGGCGGCCAGGTCCTGGTGCAAGCCGACTGAGTTGGAAGAAATCCGGTGCAGCGGCAATCCTTCCCATTCTTCTTGACCGTTGTGCAGTTTCCAGCACAGGAAATCCCCACGGCTGTTTATCAATACCATCCCTTGGTGTTTGATCAAATCCTCGGGGGAGGACGGTGTACCGTTTTTTTTCAGGTAAAGGGGGTTGGCATACAGGCCATTTTTCAATACGGCTATTTTACGTGCCACCAAGGTACTGTCATCGGGCAAAGAAGGTGCAATGCGAATGGCAATATCAAAGCGTTCCACAATCAGGTCTACCCGTCTTGCTGACAAATCCAGTTCTAGGGAAACCTGTGGATATTGACGGGTAAATTTTTCCAGGAATGAAACCATGGCAAATTCCTTGAATTCGGTCGGCAATGACACTCGCAATTTGCCTTGTGGCGTGGTTTGCCGGTTCAGGGCAAATGCCGAAGCCGCTTCGGTTTCTTCCAATAGACGCTTGGCATGTTGCAGTACTGCTTCACCAAAATCTGTAATCGCCAGTTTGCGGGTACTGCGGGTAATCAGTTTTTCTCCCAGCAGGGTTTCCAGGTCACTGATCCGTCGTGATAAGGTGGATTTTGGCAGGCCTGTATGATCTGAAGCCGCAGAAAAACTGCCATATTCCATAATATGGGCAAATAAAATCAGGTCATTCGCATTCAAAATCATGGCTTTTATCCATTATTGTTCCATTGTCGGGACAATTATATCCAAATTATGATCTTCTGCTTTCAGGTAATCTTGAATAGAATGTTAAATAGCAATTAATAATTATTTATACATTAGTTTTTTATTACTGAAGGCGGCCTCATGAGTCAACGATATACCCCTATCGCTATTACTCTTCACTGGCTAATGGCATTGGGCTTAAGCGGTACTTTTGCAATGGGATTTTATATGCAGGATATTCCCTTGTCTCCGTCAAAGCTGCAGCTTTATGCTTGGCATAAGTGGGCAGGTATAGTCATGCTATTGCTGGTTTTCGCCCGGATTACCTGGCGCTTGACACATGCAGCACCCTCATTGCCAGATTCAATGTCGGGTTTCATGCGGTTTATGGCCAACGTTGCACATTGGGTGCTTTATGGCTTGATGCTGGCTATTCCCCTTAGTGGCTGGCTGATGAGTTCGGCACAGGGATTCCAGGTTGTCTGGTTTGGCATATGGCCTTTGCCAGATTTGGTCAGTAAGAATCCGGCCCTGGGTGAAACACTGACTACAGTGCATTGGGCTTTGAATTACGTGTTGTTAGGTTTTGTGGTTTTACATATTGCTGCGGCACTCAAGCACCATATTCTGGACAGGGACAATATTTTGGCACGCATGATACCGGTTCTGGACAAACAAAGATAAACGAAGTTATCAGGAGATATTCATGTTGAAACAGCACTTACGTTATTTTTTTGCCGCTACTGCATTTTTGCTTGCCATGACAGGTACTGCCAGTGCGGTAGAGTATAAAACCATTGAGCCATCAGCCAGCAAGTTGTCGTTTACCTATAGCCAGATGAACGTCAATATGGACGGGCATTTCAAGCAATTGAACGCGTCACAATTCAGTTTTGATCCTGCCGTTCCTGAACAGGCCCGGGTGGTGATTGAAATACCCATTGCAGACATTGATGCGGGTTATGGTGAAGCCAATGAGGAATTGAAAAAAACCGAATGGCTGGATACATCCGCTTATCCCGTTGCCAAATTTGAGTCTGTAAAGGTGCAGGCTTTGGGTGATAACCGCTATCAGGTTGATGGCAAGATGGATATCAAGGGAAATGCCCGCGAGGTCTCCATCCCATTCACTTTTACAGAAAAAGATGGCAAGGGTATTTTTGACGGTGAATTTACTTTCAAACGTGCTGACTTTAAGGTAGGTGAAGGAATGTGGGGTGATTTTGGCATTGTTGCCAATGACATCAGGATTAAATTCAATGTTGTTGCAGGACAGTAAGCCTGTTTTTTAATACCAGGCTATATATTTGAATATTAAATTATTATATTAATGAAATTAAAGGATTGACCATGAAAAAACAACTTATTGCAGCTGCTTTCGCAACGCTTATCGCTTCTCCTGCTTTTGCGGCCACCGAGACTTATAACATTGACCCAAGCCATACATTTCCACGCTTTTCCTATGACCATATGGGGATGTCCAAACAGATCCTGCGTTTTAACAAAACCTCAGGTACTGTACAGCTGGACAAGGAAGCCAAAACCGCTGCGGTTGATATTACGGTAGACATGAAATCCATTGATACCGGTTTTGAAATGTTTGACGGACACATTCAGGGTGAAGATTTTCTGGATACAGGCAAATTTCCTACCGCCACCTTCAAATCCACCAAAGTGGTCTTTGAGGGTGACAAGCCGGTAAGCATTGACGGTGACCTGACCATCAAAGGCATTACCAAACCCGTCACCTTAACCGTTACTTCTTTTGTAAACATGCCTCATCCCATGTTGAATAAAGACGCCATTGGTGCCAATGCGACCGCGGTCATCAAGCGTACCGAGTTCAATGCCGGTAAATATGCACCGGGTGTGGGTGATGAAGTTACGCTGGATATCGCACTGGAAGCCGTCAAGCAGTAATTTGATTGGCAACACACTAGCCTGGGACATTATTTGTGTCGGGTAGTTGTCAACCCTTATTTGCGGGCAAAACGTATTATTGTTGATTGAACTGCCCCCAAAAAATTGGATATGTATTCAACTTTTTGGGGGTAGTTCATATTAGATCAAGGGTAATAGCCTGGTTAAAAACGGTAGCCAACACCTACGGTCGCGACCCAAGGGTCAATTTTGGCGGTGCCAATACGTTGTCCATCTAGTTTGACTTTGGAGTCGATATCAATATAGCGTAAATCGGCATTCATGAACCAACGTTCGCTTAAGCGGATATCAACGCCAACCTGTGCGGCAAGTCCCCATGAATCTTCAAGCTTAAGTTTTTTGAAGCCAAGGTCTTTAAGTGCACCCTGTGGTTTGGTATCGAAAAACTTTGTATAGTTTAAACCTACACCAACGTAAGGTTGGACGTCTGAATCAGGCAGGAAGTGCCATTGGACGCTAAGGGTAGGTGGCAGATGCTTTGTTTTGCCAATTTTTCCGAGGTCGCCCCCCAGGTCGGGTGCATCGCCATAAATTTTATGGCTGAAGGGTGTGGCGGCCAGTAATTCTATGCCGACATTTTTGGTTGCCATGTAAGTAAGGCTGAAGCTGGGTTGCATGTTGCTGTTAACATCCAGGCCTATGCCTTTTGGAACCAGTCCTTGGCCAACGGTACCGTTATTTGACTTTGGCATGACACTGGTGACACCTACTTTGACAAGCCAGTCGCCTGCCTCGTGGGCCATGACCGGCGTAGCGGCAAAAATACCCATGGCCACTAAACAGCCGGTTACTACTTTTGGTGTGAACTGCATTAGATTTCTCCACAAACAGATAAAAATTACATTAGGCTCTAGGTTGATGCAAAAGGTAACTGTTTGTTTTGAGCAATATCAAACTTTGTAATAGGTCTGAAACAATACATTGTTTGAAATCAAATGCGGCTGATATTTCTGCGATTATTTTTTTAATAAACCAAGCAGTTTATTCAAGGATGCTATTCCCTTTATGGTTTGCGTACTGTATTCAGTAACTGGCAAGCGTTCAAGCGTCGGGTTGGACTGCACATATTTCAGGAAGCTTTCTGCATAGGGCAGAAAAGTGTCTTCACGAGCAATATCTGGCGCATTGGCAAAATGCTGGTAGCCATCCTTGCCATCCGCCAGAAAATCGATGATTATCACTTTGTATGTCCTTTCCGGATCCAGGGGGCCCCAGGTTCCGTCTTCCTGCTTCGTTTGCAAATTGCTTAATTTTTCCTGCTTTGGTGCAGCCAGGTCAAGATCCCAACGCAATCCTGCTGCATAAGGGTATGAACCTGTATTACCCTTAAGTACGGAATCAATGGAATCCTCAAGTACTTTTTTGAGGTCCTGCCCTTTCACGGTTAGCCTGACCAGCATGTTCCTGAATGGCAGGACGGAGTAGATATCTCCAACCGTTACCGGGCCTGCTGCAATATCGGTGCGTACACCCCCCCCATTCTGGATGGCAATATCGGCACCACCAAAATTTTTTCCTTGCATCAAAAATGCATGGGCAACCAGTTGCTGGATATCTCCACCATGCGTATTTGGATGCTGGTTAATATCACATCCAGCCAGTTTTGAGCTACCGGCTCCTGCCACGCCAGGAAAGCGGCGGCTGCAAATATCAAGCGGAGCAGTACCTACCTGCTGATTGGCAAATGCCTTGAGTTTTTCCTGGTGCGGCGCTAGCATCGACAATGCCCGGGCAGAGGGCTCAATCGCCATGATTTCTGTTTGGGTGGCCAGATCGGCCAGAATGGCTTGATGTTCTTCAGGTGTTACAGGCGTTCCTTTGCGGTTGAAGTCGGTACCAATAAGTAGATGTGGTTGTCCCTGGCAATCAACGACGTTGTCGTTGGCATCAAACCGCACCTTTAGTTCACCAACAACCGAACTGTATTGCCAGGCCTGTACCAGGCAAACCGGTTGATTATCTGCATTAACAAGACGGGTGGGGTAAGGTCCCATGGGCTTCAAGCCATAATCGTTTAATGTCTTGCTGCCCAGCAGGGTGTGGGAATCTCCGCCCACAATAATATCTACCCCCGACAACTGTTGTGCCAGTTTTTGTTCGGCAGGATAACCCAAATGGGCAAGCACGATAATTCGGTTAACGCCTTGTTGGGTCAGCCGGTTTATTTCATTTTGCACTGATTCAAGTTCATTACCCAAAATGGTACCGGGATCAGGACGGGAAGCATGTTGAGTTTTATAAGCACTGGTTACACCCACGATACCAATTTTATGGCCACCACGTTCTAGCACAATCGAAGGTTTGATCACGTTGTTGGCAAGAGCAGATTTGGGACCAGGCCTTAGATTGCTGGAAAGCAGCGGTGTTTTGCAAGCGGGGGAATACCAGAGCATTTCCATAAAATTGAACAGGGCCAGGTCCCCTAAATCCAGTTCATGGTTGCCAACGGTCATGGCATCAAAACAGATGGTATTCATCAGGTCGGCATCGGCCTGCCCTACCGACAGGCTATGGTACAGGGTACCCGTTGTGGCATCACCGGCGTGCAGCTTCAGGACATTGTCATTGTTTTTGGCCAGGGATTCAAAGGCAGCGCTTATTCTTGCAAAGCCGCCCAAGCTGACCGAAACCGGTTCACGTTGTGTCTGTTTGCCTGTGTTCAATAACAGGTTAGCGGAATAGGCCTCTAGATTGGAGTGATGATCATTGATATGCAGGATGGTCAATTCATCTGGTTCGGAAACCGGTGCGGGTGTTTGCGCAAAAACAGTGGCCGAGCAGAATATACCCAGACTGAATATGACTGACTTGTTCAGCATCATGATTTCACTCCATAAATATGTTGAAGGCAATGCTAGCAGAAAGCTTGGCATGGATCGATAACAATATAGAAAAAATTGAAATGTTATACTCTTGACAATAAATTTCGACTATTAAGAGTATCCGATAATGAGCAGAAAAAAAGTTACCATCCATACACAGGAAGATATTGCCAAAGCTCGTGAAGCCGCTCGGTTGGCGGCTGATGTCCTGCACATGATTGCACCCTATGTTCAGGCAGGTATTACCACTGAAGAACTTGACCGTATTTGTCACGATTATATTGTTGATGTACAGCAGGCCATTCCTGCCAACGTAGGATATTGCGGATTTACCAAAACCATCTGCGCATCGGTCAATCATGTTATTTGTCATGGTATTCCGTCATCCGGAAAAGTACTCAAGAACGGCGATATTGTTAACATTGACGTTGCCGTTATCAAGGATGGCTGGCATGGCGATACCAGCCGCATGTATTTTGTAGGTCCCCCCAGTACATTGGCACGTCGCCTGGTTTACACAACCTATGAAGCCATGCGTGCCGGCATCATGCAGGTCCGTCCGGGTGCTACCTTGGGTGACATTGGCCATGCCATTCAAACCGTTGCACATCGTGAAGGTTTCAGTGTGGTACGCGAGTATTGTGGGCACGGGATTGGCAAGGTTTACCACGATGAGCCCCAGGTACTTCATTATGGCAGCCCTGGACAGGGCATGAAGCTAGAGCCTGGCATGATGTTTACCATTGAACCCATGATTAATGCCGGTAAAAGACATACCAAGCAGCTCGCCGATGGCTGGACGGTTATTACCAAAGACCATTCCCTGTCTGCCCAATGGGAGCATATGGTGGTGGTTACTGAAGGCGGCTACGAAGTGCTGACGCAATGGCCCGAGCATATGCCCGAATATCCCACGATTCCGTGATGAAGAAGTCTTGCATGCCACAGACAGTGCTGGTTATGGCATGTAAGACGGTGTGATTTTTGCCTGGCATCGTACCCGTTTTTTTTGATGATTTAGTGGCTTCTGGTTTAAAAAAATGGCCTTGGTGGGTTATGTGTTATCGGGTCTTTTGACATGATCCTTTGACCGGTAAAAGTCTATCTGGAAACTGCCTGTCTGTTCAAATTCCACATGATGGCGTGTATCGGGTGCAATCACGATTTGTTCACCAGCGTTCAGGACAACGTCTGTGGACGGTTCTGTTTCATAGGTAAAACGCAACGTTCCGCTAATCACCCGTAACAATCCGTAGGTACCCGCTTTGACGGAATGACTGGCTTTTAATTTTTCCGGCAAGGTATCTGGCGTGAAAACGGGTGATTGGCTGTAGCATTCCAGCCCTGGTGGCATAGTATCAGGTAGTGTCATAACGGCTTTCTCCTTGAAAGCTGTTTAAAAAATGGCTTTATCTCATGTTAAACAGTTCCTGATGGAAATAGTCTTCAGACAGGCCTTTTTGTATCATGTCTTTTTTTAGTGATTTTCCAAAACCTGCCGGGCCACAGAACCAGATATCGGCTGTTTGCCAGTCTGGCACGATGTTGCAAATCCGGTCGGCATTTAGACGTGGATCTTTACCCGAGACAATGACATGCAAGGTCACTTTTGCCTTTTCCGCGAGTTTTCTTAGCCTTTCAATAAAGTCCTCTTGTGGTGCGCTGGTGCTATAAAACAAGTGGATTATCTGGTTATGCTTTTCAGTGCTTAATTTTTGCAGGCGGGCAATAAATGGGGTAATGCCAATGCCACCACCTATCCATATCTGTCTGGGTTTGTCGCCATTGAACATGAAGCGTCCATAGGGACCCTCGATACTGGCCAGATCACCTTTTTTTAGGGTTCTTGGCATGGCATTGGTGTAGTCACCCAGACCTTTTACCATAAAGTTGATATGACCGTCATTGTTCCATGAAGAAGAAATGGTAAATGGATGCGCCCCTTCATCTTTATCAAACGTGACAAAAGCAAATTGACCGGTTTGGTGGCCTCGCCAATGACTTAATAATTTGATATCAATACTGAGTACCCGGTTATCTGTAAAGTATTCCAGTTGAGTGATTTCTCCGATTGCCTTGCGGTGATACCCTACTTTCCTGGACAGGGAGATGATGGCAGCTACGGTTCCTCCGAGCATTAAAATTGCCATCACAGGTGCAATTGCTTGATTCCAGTAATAAAACGGCGTTAGCACCACGGAGTGGAATACAAGAAAAAGGTAAACAATGGGTAGCAATCGGTGTGTTTTAAAAAAATGCTTGTAAGGAAATTTTTTAATCAGTGCCAGTGAAAGCAAAATGACAACGGCATAAAATGCCCATTCTCCAATACTTTCAGCCAAGCCACGCTGTTCTTGGAAAAAGATGAAAATGGAATTCGTTTGTTCGGGTCGTGGACCACGTGCAGGCCGTTCCAGCATGCCCCAGCCAATCATCCATTTGGGTGCTTTCACTAGCAGCCAGTGCATAATGGATATGACGAGCCCTGTAATACCCAGCCATTTATGCAGGCGATAGGTTTTATCCAGGCCACCTGTTACGGGTTCCATAAAAACAGGTCGTAAAGCCAGAATCATCGCAATGCTCATTACACCGATCCCAATCAGCCCGGTATAGCTGATTAAAGAAGACCTGACTGCAAAAAAAAGGAAGTCTTGCGACAAAAAGGTATCGGCGGTAAGCCACAGCAAGGTGATTATCAGCAAAATGGCGAAAAATAAAATTTTGATTTTTTTCATGAATGACCTTTGTTTTTCTGTACTGTAAACAGGTGCTGATAAATCTCTTGATTATGCGGCGTAACCTTTTGTTAATGATAGCCGACTCAAAACCAGTTGTTGTGGTTTTAAATTTGGAACTGGAATTTTGTGGTTGTAATGAGTGGAATCAAAGGCCAATGTAATGGCCATTTTTTTATGGCTTTTATTGAGTTTTAAGCCTGAAAATGCTTTGTGTAGACAGGTGTTGTCGGGCATTTTCCGGCATTTAAAGAAAAACCCCGAAAACCGGAAATAACAAACCGGTTTTCGGGGCTGTGTCAGGCAAATAACTTTATTGCCTTGTAAAGATGCCGTTAAGAATTACAGAAAGCCTGGCTGGCCTTTGGCCGGATCTGTTTCACGGGCAGCCTGTGCGTCAGCAACGGTCATGCCCAGTGCTTTGGCAACACCTTCACCATAAGCAGGATCACATGCATAGCAGTTACGGATATGACGGTACTTGATAAAATTAAGCGCATCACCCATAGCCGCTGCCGTGTTGTTGAACAGGGCCTGTTTCTGTTCGTCGCTCATTAAATTGAACAGGGCACGTGGCTGGCTGAAGTAATCGGCATCATCCTGACGGTAATCCCAGTAATCCGCATTACCATTGATTTTCAATGGTGGTTCTTTATAGTCGGGCTGGGCTTGCCATTGATGGAAGCTGTTGGGTTCGTAGTGTGGCAAGCCACCATAGTTGCCATCAATACGGCCAATACCGTCACGGTGGTTGGAGAATACCGGGCAACGAGCCTGGTTGACCGGAATTTGCTGGTAGTTGGTACCCAAACGGTAACGTTGCGCGTCAGCGTAGTTGAACAAGCGGGCTTGCAACATCTTATCGGGTGAAACACTAATGCCGGGTACCAGATTGCTTGGTGCAAAAGCAGACTGCTCAACATCCATGAAGAAGTTGTCAGGGTTGCGGTTTAGTTCAAATTCCCCTACTTCAATTAGTGGATAATCCGCATGTGGCCAGACTTTCGTCAGGTCAAAGGGATGATAGGATACTTTTTCAGCATCGGTTTCTGGCATGATCTGGACACACATGGTCCATTTCGGAAAATCGCCGTTTTCAATTGAATTGAACAGGTCGCGTTGGTGGCTTTCGCGGTCTTTACCAATCACGGCTTCGGCTTCGGCATCGCTCAGGTTTTGAATGCCCTGTTGGGTGCGGAAGTGGAATTTGACCCAGAAACGTTCATTTTGTGCATTGATGAAGCTGTAGGTATGGCTGCCAAAACCGTGCATGTGACGATAGGATTTTGGAATGCCGCGATCAGACATCACAATAGTGACCTGATGCATTGATTCGGGTAATAGTGTCCAGAAATCCCAGTTATAGGTGGCATTGCGCAGATTGGTGCGCGGATCACGTTTAACAGCCTTGTTCAGGTCGGGGAAGTTACGTGGATCACGGAAGAAGAACACGGGGGTGTTGTTACCCACCATATCCCAGTTACCTTCTTCGGTATAGAATTTTAGGGCAAAGCCACGAATATCACGTTCTGCATCGGCCGCACCACGTTCACCGGCAACGGTGGTGAAACGGGCAAACATTTCAGTTTTTTTACCTACCTCAGAGAACATTTTTGCACGGGTATACTTGGTAATGTCATTGGTAACGGTAAAGGTACCGAATGCACCGGAGCCTTTGGCATGCATGCGTCGCTCAGGAATCACTTCGCGAACAAAATTGCCTAGTTTTTCATGTAACCATACATCCTGGGCAAGCAAAGGGCCGCGTGGGCCGGCAGTTAAGCTGTTTTGGTTATCGGGTACGGGCGCACCAAAATCGGTGGTCAGGTGGGTGACGGGGCACTTTTTAATATCTTGACTCATTGCATTTCTCCATTCGTATGGGTAAATTTCCTGTTTAAGGAAAGACTTGATGGTTTGACTATAGCATAAATTTATTAAATACAAATTTTAATTATTTTATGCTAATGATAGCTTTGGTAAATTAATTGGGGATTTTCAATTAATTTGATCTATATAAAACTCATCGACAAGCAAATAACCGGCAAAGTAATGATGCTTGACCTGTAGCATTTTGACAGGGCTGCAGTTGTACCAATATGACAAATTCCAGTTTAGTCTGATAATCAACGTTTTTATGGGCTTACCCTGCCCTGAATTGTCTAGACAATAATAATTATTATTTCTTATTTTTGATAACACCACCATGCTTTGGATCATGTTTTTGCAAAATAAAAGCATAGAAAATAAAAAAATAATAAATTTGCAGTACTTTTCTGCATGATTATCCTGTCACACGTATCATTCATATTGGCATAAACTGAAGACTTATCTCATTATTATTGTTGAATTAAAAGGCAGATTTGAAATGAAAAAAACCGGATTGGCGATTTTGCTTGCTTCTTTTATTATCGTTGGCTGCGCCAGCAATCAGGATAAAGCAAATAAAGTACCAGACATGCATACAGCCGACATTGCACTAGACTGGCAAGGTACTTATGAAGGCACTTTCCCTTGCGCTGACTGTGAAGCCATCCAGGTACAACTGGAATTGCTTCCCAACAAAACCTATAAGCTAAAGCAAGAATACGTGACCAACCGTCCTGGAAACAGGGTTTTTGAAACCGGTGGCAAGTTTGAATTCGACAAAAGCAACCCTTCACTGATCCGTCTGGATGAAAAGGCCGACAACAGCGTTTATTTTGTCGGGGAAGGCTATGTTGAAGCAAGAGACAGGCAAACCGGCCAGCCCATGTCTACCAAGCTGAATTACAAATTAATCAAAAAATAAATTCATTCCAGCGCTTGTCGCACGCCTTAAGTTTCCCTGGCGTGCGGGTTCTTATATGCCCCTTTTCTGCACATCGTTTATTGTGGCAGTGTCAGTACTCCCTTACTGTGCAAGTCAGCCAGTTCCTCATCGCTTAGCGCAAGCAGCCGGGTAAGGACTTCACGTGTTCCTTCACCCAATTGTGGTGGTGCATGACGTACGGGAAGGCGTTGTCCGTCCAAACGGTAAGGGGGAGCAAAAACATGGGTGCTGCCGGCATCCGGATGAGGCATTTTCTCAATCAGACCACCCTGTCTGGATCGTTCACTGGTTAGTGCTTCATATAAATCGGCCACTTCGCCACATGGAATACCGCAGTCGGTCATGCGGTCCAGTAACTGCTTACGCGGATATCGCCTGATGGCTTCAACCAAAATCGGCTGCAGGATGTTTCTGTGTCTGGCGCGTTCCACATTGGAAATAAAGCGCGGGTCTTCAGCCAGTTCCGGACATTCAATAACCTGGTTACAGAACTTGAAAAATTGTGCATTATTACCGACTGCAATGATTAAAGGACCGTCAGCCGCTTCAAACATGCCATAAGGCATGATGGAGGGGTGCTCATTACCATAGCGTGGCGGATCTTTCTCCATCAACAGGGCATCCAATCCGTAATAACCGGTAATCATGATGCCGCAATCATATAAAGCAAGTTCAATGAGCCGGCCCAAGCCGGTTTTGCTACGCTTATACAGGGCGGCTAAGACGGCCTGGGCCGCGTACATGCCAGTCATCATGTCCACAACCGCCACCCCGAACTTGAGTGGAGGCTGGGTAGCTTCTCCGTTCAGGGCCATTAAACCGCTCTCTCCCTGGATCACAAGATCGTAGCCAGGCCTTTTCGCCTCTGGACCGCGGGTATCGTAACCGGCAATGGCGCAATAGATCAGGTCGGGTTTAATGGCTTTAAGCTGTTCATAGCCAAGTCCCAGTTTTTCAGCGCCACCTGTTTTAAAGTTATGAATGACAACATCAAACGAAGGCAGCAGCTTGTAAATAAGCTGTATCCCTTCCTGGCTTTGCAGGTCTATGGTAATTGAACGCTTGTTGCGGTTCATACTGTTGTAATAGGTCGTTTCGGTTTTACCAATACGCATCCCCCAATCACGTGTATCATCGCCACGGGCCGGATGTTCCACCTTGACCACTTCCGCGCCAAAATCGGCCAGCACCTGACCGCAAAGCGGTCCTGCAAAAACACGGGAAAGGTCCAGTACGCGTATATCATCCAGTGGAAAATCTATATTTGCTGAAAGACTTTGGGTTGTCACTATTATTCTCCATCTAAAATCTGAATTTAAGAATTATCAGTTATCGGTTCTTATTGGTCTGGCCGCAGTTTTTTGTTTAACCGATCAGTTTTGCAATAAGTTCATTCGAAGACGTCACTTTAAATTTGCGCATGAGTCTTGCCCGATGGGCATCAACGGTACGGTAACCAATACCAAGCTGTTTGCCGATTTCCTTGCTGCTTTTTCCTGCCACAAGAAACTGGGCTATTTCACGTTCTCGGGTTGTCAATTCAGTCGTGATTTGCCTTTTTTCTGAAATATCCTCAAACACCCATATTGCAGCAGAAAACGGCTCGTTCCTGTTAATGGCCGTCCGCTTACATGACACCAGAATAACTGTCCGTTATTGCGTTTCATGATGCGATCATCGGAATAACGTCCTTCATTTCGCATAACCATCAGGGCACGGTCACCGATATGCTCGAATTCGGTGACAGAGGGATACAAAGAGAGTAGCGATTTGCCCTTCAGTGCTTCGGATAAATAGCCGAACATATTGGAAAATACCCGGTTGCATGACTGTACATAGCGATTGCGGGATATGAGTAAACCAACAGGTGCCATATCAAAAGCCAACAACAGGTCATCTTGGGTGGTGGGAGATGAAAGGGGTTTTGTCTCCATTATTAAACATCCCTTATCGGGTAAACCCTTGTGTAATCAAGCAACTGTCAGGATGAGGAAGTATCGGGCATTATAACCATAACCTAATAAAGATAAAAAAGCATAAGGAGACATAACATGACCGTATCTATCGTGGGCTGGGCCTATCTCCCATTTGGTCATCTAGACAATCTTGGCTTTGAAAAACTTATTCTGGAGCAGGTACGATGAATATTGTCCTGTATCTTCAACGTACGGCCAATGCCAACCCTGATGCACCAGCGGTTTACTCAGGCACACAGTTGCAATTGAGTTATGGTGAACTGTTGCAAAGAACCACTGCCCTGGCCGGTTATTTGAAGCATGCGTTTGGTGTGAAACCCGGAGACAGGGTTGCCATTTATGCCGCCAACTGCGTTGAGTATCTTGAAATCCTGCATGCCATTCTGTGGATCGGTGCGGTATCCGTGCCTGTCAATTACAAGCTTCACAACAAAGAGCTGGACTATGTACTGGCTGATTGTGAAGCGCAGGTATTAATCGTGTCACAAGCATTGTCCGCCTGCACTGACAATCTGGCAAACCCGCCGGCACATATACTTATTCCGGGTAGCCCTGAATATGGACAGGCCCTGCAACATGCCAGTGCACCTATATATGATTGTGGGCCTGATGCGCTTGCCTCCCTGTTTTATACCTCGGGCACAACCGGTCGCCCCAAAGGTGTTATGCAAAGCCATGGCAACCTGCAGGCCATGACCGTTTCCTATCTGGCTGATGTGGATACCTCAGATCCTGCCGACGTTATGGTTTATGCCGCACCCATGTCTCATGGTGCCGGTTTGTACAACTATGTCCATATGCTTAGCGGTGCCCGCCATTTGATACCGTTATCCGGTGGCTTTGAACCGGCAGAGCTGGCAGAACTGGCTGCGTCAGTGGGACGGCTGACATTCTTTGCTGCACCCACCATGGTCAAGCGTCTGCTGGATTATGTGATGGACAGCGGGGCTGATGTTTCAGGTTTCAAAACCATTGTTTATGGTGGTGGTCCTATGTATGTTGAAGATATCCAGCAAGCTTTACAGATTTTTGGTCCTCGATTTGTACAGATTTACGGACAGGGTGAGTGTCCCATGGCTATCACGGCACTGGCCCGCCAGCATTTGGCAGATGCGGCACATGCCAATTGGAAAGCACGTATTGCTTCGGTAGGTTTGCCGCAATCTATGGTTGAAGTCCGTGTCATAAATGGTAACGGCCAGCCATTGGAGGCGGGGGAAATTGGTGAAGTGGCTGTAAGGGGCGCACCGGTCATGCAGGGGTACTGGCGTAATGAAGAAGCCATACGGAAAACATTGCGCGATGGCTGGTTACTGACCGGTGATACCGGTTTTCTGGATGCAAACGGTTTTCTTACCCTGCATGACCGCTCCAAAGACCTTATCATTTCCGGTGGTTCCAATATTTATCCCCGTGAAGTGGAAGAGGTTTTGCTGACACATGCGAATGTATCAGAGGTTGCGATCGTGGGCCAATTGGATGCCGAATGGGGGGAAGTGCCTGTGGCTTTTGTCGTGACACGCAAAGGCTACACTGTTGAACCAGAAGAGCTGGACCGGCTGTGTTTGGATAATCTGGCCCGCTTTAAACGGCCCAAACATTATCATGTGATTGAGGCCTTGCCCAAAAACAGCTATGGCAAGGTTCTCAAGACAGAGCTGCGACAATATCTCATAACGAAAAATATTTAAAACCTAAAATAAAAAGAAAGTGAGATAATTGGATTTATCAATGACAGCTACTGACTATCCATAAACGGCCATGCCACCGTGTATCAGATGCAGGGTGGCATGGCCACATGTCAAAAACGGTAGTGTATTACAATTCCGTAAAAATTTTCTCTCGCCGTTTTTTCATCAATGGCACCGCCGATACGACAATTAATAATGATGCCGCTATGAGTAAGCCTAGCGACAACGGCCGCTCGTAAATGATTAAAAGATCGCCTTGAGAAATCATCAATGCACGCCGAAAGCTTCCCTCCAGAATCGGCCCCAGTACCATTCCCATCAACAACGGTACCGGTGAAACTTGCAACTTGATCAGGATATAGCCGAGGATGCCAAACACCCCCAACAGATAAATATCAAACACCGAAGCCCGGGCCGTAAATGCTCCTACCGAACAAAACACTAAAATTACGGGGAACAAAATTCGATAGGGCACTTTGAGCATATTGACCCATATTCCGATCAACGGCAGATTGAGCACGACCAACATTAAATTGCCAATCCACATGGATACAATTAATCCCCAAAAAACATCAGGATGCTTGATAATTACCTGTGGACCCGGTTGAATATTCTGAATAATCATGGCACCCAACAACAAGGCCATGACGGCACTGCCGGGAATGCCTAACGTCAATAATGAAATAAAGTTGGTTTGGGCAGCGGCATTATTGGCCGACTCTGGGCCGGCTACTCCTTCGATGGCACCCTGCCCCAATTCATCCTTGTGTTTGGAAAATTTTTTCTCGACTGCATAGCCCGCAAACGAAGCCATTGTAACACCTGCACCTGGCAAAGCACCTAGCACCGACCCAACGGCAGTACCACGTACAATTGAAGGTAGCATACGTTTAAGGTCTGCTTTTCTAGGCAACAATTGTGTAATCTTGGCCAGCACCGGATTGCTATCACGCTCGCGATTATAGTGCTCCAAATTAACGGCAATTTCCGCCACACCGAATACACCCATCGCCAAAGCGGTCAATTCAATACCATCCGTTAATTCAACAAAATCTCCCGTAAACCGATACTCACCTGAATTTATATCAGTGCCAATCAAGCTTAACAACACGCCAAACACCATCAGGCCGAGTGACTTATCAATTGCATCCGAGGATAATGCGATGGAACCAACCAGGCCTAAAACCATCAGTGAGAAATACTCAGCAGGACCAAACAGGAATGCCACCTGTGTCAATGGTTCGGCAACGGTTGCCAATAACATCACACCAAAGCTGCCCGAGACAAAAGAGCCAATTGCTGCCGTAGCCAAGGCCACCCCCGCACGACCACGCTTGGCCATTTCATAACCATCAATCATGGTAACGGCAGATGACGATTCACCAGGAAGTTTGAGTAAAATAGCGGTGGTTGAACCGCCATATTGTGCACCGTAATAAATGCTTGCCAACAGAATCAAAGCCCCACTGGCGGTCATACTATAGGTAATCGGCAATAACATCGCAACGGTAGAAAGAGGACCCAGACCCGGCAAAAGTCCGATGAATGTTCCGATCAAACAACCCACCAAGGCATAGCCTATGTTCTGCCAGGTCAACGCGGTTGAGAAACCAAGTGCGAGATTGTCAAACAGATCCATGATGCTTTACAGTGAGGTTGATAGGATTTCAGGGAAAACCGGGAAGGGGATTGACAAACCATAAACAAATCCCCCCACGTTCAATACCACCATTACAAAGGCGTTCACCAAAGTCGTTCGCCAGGTGAATTCATGGCTGGCCAGACTCGCCAATACGACGAGCAAGACCAAGGCAATAATCAGTCCCAAGGGTTGTAGTACCCATCCAAACACCATTACCGAACCGACCATCCAGAAGATCGATCGAAAATTCCAGCCCGTTAAACGCACGATTGATGCCGCTTTTGTACCCAGTGAACGGGCGACAATCAATGCACCGATGCCAGCTAGCAAAAGTCCGAGCATAAATGGGAAGTAACCTGGTCCCATATAAGAAAGCTGCCCCATGTCATAACGTGACGAGACCAGTGCAAATCCTCCTCCTGCAAAGATATATAGCAGACCTAGCAGAAAATTGGGTTGATGCTGAATGCGAATTGATGCCACGTTCGACTCCTTATAGCTTGATGTTGGCTTTATTGGCCACTTCACCGTAGAAGACTCTATCTTCCTGAATTGTCTTGTTCAGCTCATCAGGCGCAGACGCCGTCACAATGAAGCCAAGATCTTCAAGCGCTTGCTTGTTGATGGGATCATTCAGAATTTCCGCGACGGTACTGTAAATCTTCTGCACAACCGCATCCGGTGTTCCAGCGGGAGCAACCAGTCCTTGCCAACTTTGGAAAGCATAGCCATCAATCCCGGACTCCTGCAAGGTGGGTACATCTGGTAATGCTTGTGAACGGAATGGCGTTGTGACACCTAAGCCCTTAAGCTTGCCTGCACGTACATTTTCTGTTGCCGCGGCCAAGGTGATGATTTGCGCATCGATATGTCCACCCATGACATCTAACATGGCCGGGCCACCACCCAACGATGGAATTACTGTAATTGGCACGTCCGTGAGTTGTGACAACAACTCAATCGCCAAGTGCTGATGGCTGTTTTTGGCACCTGACAAAGCCAGCGAGGTCTTGCCTTGATTGGCCTTGAGGAATTCCAGATACTCTTTGAAGTTATTGACGGGCAAATCTGGACGTACCATGATCAGAAGTGGGTTTACAACCGCTTTGATCACGCCGGTGAAGTCTTTCAAGGGATCGTAAGGCAACTTGCGAGACGTCTGTGCCGCCTCAATCGATAAACCATCACCCGCCAATAGCAAAGTGTAGCCATCCGGTTTGGCTTTGGCTACGATGTTGTTGGCAATACTGCCACCTCCGCCTGGATGATTCTCAACAATTGTTCTCACGCCCCATTTTTCATCCAGCTTCTGCGCAATCGTACGTGCCAGCTTGTCGGAGCTGCCACCCACTGAAGCCGATACAATGATTCGCAGATTTTTATTGGGGAAGCTGTCAGCTTCTGAGGCCTGGGCTGCGGGAATCATCAACAACGATACAACCAAAGCGCTCACAACGCTTAAAAACCGTCTTTTATGCATTTTCTAACTCTCTTTTCAATATTTGCTTTAAGACTCAATCTGGGTTGAGTCAGAGGATTAAGGGTTCTACAAGTCTTGCGCAGGTGAAGCACCTAAAACCTTGAATGTGTGTTGCGCACCTTTTTGGGCCAATTGGTCCACCAGCCCCACTTCCCAATCGAGGTATTCCTTAAACTTCTGATTGCGAATTGCTGTGTCACTGTAGTCATAGGCATTCAGTGCCAAGGCCTGCTCGCCCCCCAAGGCTTTGTCTATGCCTGAGGCCGCTGGCAAGCCTGCTGCAAACCATGCTTTATTGCCTCCCAGCAAAGCCAGCGCAGGATAGCCTAATCGAGTCAGACGACGTGCCACAGCATCGGCCAGTATTCCATCGGCCGAAGTGATGACTAGCGATTGACCATTTTGTATCAATTTCTGTACATGTGACTCCAGTGTTTCCGCCACGGCAAAAAACGCACCTTGAATATGACGTTTCACATAGGCACGCGAACTTTCAACATCAATAACTACTGCCTGTTCATGCATCAGCTTTTCTGACAATGCATCACGTGCAATCCAGCGTGACGCTGCGCTGATTGGGTCTTTTAAAATCCTGATTGTTTCTGGCCCGGTTTCCAAAGTTAACGTGTTTTCGGGGCGATATACATACACCTCATACTGTCCCAATTGAACCAACCACGTGGCCACGGTGGCTGCACGTACGCCATCCAAATCCGCAATGACCACACGGGCACGTAGTGTCGCGATGTATTCATCCGTTGCCTGAATCAATTGCCCACCCGGTGCCCAACGCCATCCTGGCAAGTGGCCCGTTTCGTATTCTTCTTGCGTACGAATGTCAAACAAATAAATGCTACGTGACGTATCGTTGCGAAATTGTTCCAGACGAGCCGAGTCGATGACCGAAACTCGTGATTTTTGCAGCAACACTTCGGCATCACGACGCGCTTGTTCCAGATGCTGCTCACTGGGTTCTGGCAGTGAAATGTGGCGACCATGCTTTAACTCATGGCCGGCAAGCAACCATGCCATGGTGCCATCCTGCAAAGACACGACTGGATTCGGAATACCTGCATTAATCAGTGTCTGAGCACCAATAATGCTACGAGTACGGCCGGCACAGTTCACAACCACCAATGTTGACGGGTCAGGCGCAATCTCACGGATTCGATAAGGTAGCTCTGCGTTGGGTACGCTATACGCACCGGGTATGCTGAAGTTGTAAAACTCCTCTGGGGTACGACCGTCCACTACAACCAAGTTCTCACCTGCTTGTAATTTGAGATGAAGCGTCTGAGCATTGATGTGCGGCGTATGTGCCTGAATCTCAACCACTTCGCCTAATGCCTTGCTGGGAACGTTCTCACCGCTAAAGACTTCATATCCAGCGCTTTGCCAGGCATTGGTGCCGCCTTTCAAAACAGAGATTTGGAGATAGCCCAAACGGTTTAATATCTGTGCTGCCTCATCAAGTAGACTCCCATCATCGTCGACCAATACAATCGGACTGTTCTTGTTGGGTACCTTGCGACTGATCAATAATTCAATGCGCGTCAATGGTAAGGATGTAGCATACAATAAATGACGCTTCGAAAAGGAAGCGATATTCCGAACATCAAGAATGGCAACTTCCGTTTTTCCTTGAAGCGTACTAAACAAATCATCTGGCGATATATGCAAATAACCCAGAGAGCCTTGACTAAAAATCCCGATATCACCCATCTCTTAATCACCCATTTATTAATTTAAATATCAAACATCAAATTATAAGTAAATATTGATTTGTAATAAAAATCAAAAATAAACGAATAAAGTCGAATTTGAAATTATTCTAGGGTGATTGATATTTCCAATCCACTACTTTAATATCATGAGCTTATCATTTTTAATAATTTAATTTTAAATAAACTATTTTTATCTAAAGGGCATCTAATAATATCAGGATTTATCCTGACTGTTAAAATACTGAGGCCCATAAGTTCTTCCACTTATGGGCCTCAAATTTGCATGTTACGTATTTAGCTACAACAGACTTTAAATATCCAGATTCGACGCCATCAGCGCATTGCTTTCAATAAACTCCCTGCGTGGTTCCACTTGGTCGCCCATCAGCGTTGTAAACACATTGTCAGCAGCAATCGCATCTTCAATCTTGACGCGTAGCAGACGGCGTGCAGAAGGATCCATGGTGGTTTCCCACAGCTGATCAGGGTTCATTTCACCCAGACCTTTATAGCGCTGTTTCGTAACCACCCGTTCAGCTTCGCTGCGCAACCATTGAACGGCTTCGCGGAAATCGTTCACGTATTGCTCTTTGCGTCGTTCACCTTCACCACGATAAACCAGGGCGCCTTCGCCAACCAGGCCAGAAAGGGTTTCTGCTGAACGCGACAGGACGGCATAATCCTTGCTGTTCATGAACTCCTGGTTAAACACACAAACACGAACGTTGCCGTGGTGAATGCGCTTGAGCACCAAACGGTGTTTGTCCAGTTCCTCATCATATTCTGCCTCTACGGTCACTGCATGTGGCATGGCCGGGTCAAACAGGGCCTCTTGCAGGTCCTGAGCCGATTTCTTGGCATTTTCCGCATTATCCAGGTTAATCTGTACCCCTTCGGCAATCGCTGACAGGGCTGCGGCATCCATGATGCGTGACAGGCGGTCAATCACCTGATCGGCCGAGACATAAAGCTGAACCTGTGTTTCAAGATCTTCGCCGGTAATGGCTTGCGCGCCTTGATGTGGAATCAGGCCGGCATCTTTCAGGGCAACCTGTTGCATGAATTCGGCTTCTTCAACCGCATCTTTCAGGTAGCGTTCTTCACGGCCAAATTTTACCTTGTACAAAGGTGGTTGGGCGATATAAATAAACCCGCCCTCAACCAGTTGGGGCATTTGCCGATACAGCAATGTCAACAGCAAGGTACGGATGTGTGCGCCGTCAACGTCCGCGTCGGTCATGATGATGATGCGGTGATAACGCAGTTTGTCGATATTGAAATCGGGGCCAATGCTGGTGCCAAGTGCGGTAATCAGGGTGGTAATCGCCTCACTGGCGATCAATTTGTCAAAACGGGCCTTTTCCACGTTCAGCACTTTACCGCGCAAGGGAAGAATGGCCTGGAATTTACGGTCACGGCCCTGTTTGGCCGAACCACCCGCAGAGTCTCCCTCCACAATGTAAAGTTCTGATTTGGCAGGGTCTTTTTCCTGGCAGTCTGCCAGCTTGCCTGGCAAGCCAGCACCTTCCAGGACACTTTTACGACGCGTCATTTCGCGAGCCTTGCGGGCCGCCTCGCGGGCACGGGCCGCCTCTACAATCTTGGCACAAATGGCTTTGGCGTCATTGGGGTTTTCCAAGAGCCAGGTTTCAAGCGTGCGTGACACCGCTTCTTCAACAGCCGGGCGGACTTCGCTGGAAACCAGCTTGTCTTTGGTCTGGCTGCTGAACTTGGGCTCGGGTACCTTGACAGACAATACGCAAGTCAGGCCTTCACGCATGTCATCGCCGGTTGTGTCAACCTTGGCCTTTTTGGCCATTTCGTTATCGGCAATGTATTTGTTCAGGCTGCGGGTCATGGCAGCACGTAAACCGGTCAGGTGGGTACCACCGTCGCGCTGAGGGATGTTATTGGTAAAGCAAAGCACGCTTTCGCCATAGCTGTCGTTCCATTGCATGGCAACATCTACGGTAATTGGCGAGCCACCAGCATCGGATTCGGTAGAGACGTTAAATACATTGGAATGCAGTACCGTTTTGGTACGGTTGATGTATTCCACAAAGCCTTTAACGCCACCTGAAAAGGCAAAATTCTCTTCCTTGCCTTGTCGTTCGTCAACCAGGCGGATCTTGACGCCGTTATTCAGGAAAGACAATTCACGCAGGCGTTTGGACAGGATATCGTAGTGGTATTCGACGTTGTCAAAAATGGTGCTGTCTGCCAGATATTGCACCTTGGTACCGGTTTTATCGGTAGTGCCAACCACTTTCAGGGGCTCGATGCGTTCACCACGCTTGAATTCAATCTGGTGAACCTGGCCATTGCGGCGAATGGTCAGTCGCAACCATTCTGACAGGGCGTTCACGCAAGAAACCCCGACACCATGCAAACCACCGGAAACCTTATACGAGTTCTGGTCAAATTTACCGCCGGCATGCAGCTCGGTCATGACAATTTCAGCGGCACTGCGGTGGAATTCGTCATCCTTGTGGATGTCAGTGGGAATACCACGGCCATTATCGGTAACGGAGATGGAATTGTCGGTATGAATGGTTACAACAATATCATCACAATAGCCGGCCAGGGCTTCGTCAATGGCATTGTCGACAACTTCGAACACCATGTGGTGAAGGCCTGTACCATCGGATGTATCTCCAATATACATGCCGGGACGTTTACGGACAGCCTCAAGGCCCTTGAGCATTTTAATGGAATCGGCACCGTAACCTTGATTCGGGGTGTTCGGAGTATTTTCAGACATAATGGAATAACGCTTTAAAAAATCTTGATCGACTGCTAAGAACAGGAGAATATCCGGCCATTAGGTGGCCGGGATATCAGTATTTGCCTGACTAAATACGCATGGGCATGACAACGTATTTGAACTCTGTTTCTTCAGGCAGGCTGATAAGTGCGGATGCATTGACATCCGGCTTGACGGACCAGGTGATTTCTTCGGTTTTTGCCATAGCCAGGACATCCAGCAAATAGCTTACGTTGAAACCGACATCAATAGGCTCAAATTCATAATTCACTTCAATTTCTTCCCGCGCTTCTTCCTGCTCGGCGTTGGAGGAGGAAATTTGCAGCAGGTTGTTTTCAAGATGAAGCTTGACCCCTTTGAGCTTGTCAGTGGTCAGGATGGCAGCACGCTGCAGGCTGCTTTGCAAGGCTTCACGATTGATATTGAAACTGCGTGTATAGTCGGTTGGAATGACCCGTTTGAAATCGGGGAACTTGCCTTCCACCAGCTTGGAAATGAGTTCAACATCACCAAAAGTAAACCGGATCTGGCCAGCAGCCAGGTCAATCTTGACCGGTTCATCACTTTCATCGAGCAGGCGCTGCATTTCAAGAACGGTTTTACGTGGAACAATCACCTCGTGGCGCTCACCAATACTTTCAACTGTTTCAGC
Source organism: Advenella sp. RU8 (assembly GCF_048381675.1). Classification (NCBI taxonomy): domain Bacteria; kingdom Pseudomonadati; phylum Pseudomonadota; class Betaproteobacteria; order Burkholderiales; family Alcaligenaceae; genus Advenella; species Advenella sp. RU8. The sequence continues at coordinate 142,891 of NZ_JBLWIS010000004.1, read as the reverse complement.
CGCATGTGCCAAACGGTGGCCATCGGTAGCAACGGTGCGAACCATGCCTTCCTCAAACACCATCAACATGCCATTCAGATAATAACGGATGTCTTGCTGGGCCATGGCAAAGTGCACCATATTAAATAGCTTGCGCAGCGTTCTTTGTGGCATGGACAGGCTCAGGTTCCAGCTTTCAGGCTGGGCAACCGTGGGGTATTCGGCTCCGTCAAGAGTTTGCAGGGCAAAGCGGCTTTTACCGGCATTGACTGACATTTTTCCGTCGTTCAGGCCCAGCTTGACTTCTCCGGTATTGGGCAAGGCCCGCAAGATATCCAGCAATTTACGTGCGGCAACCGTCGTAGATTCCACATCATCACCTACGCCAAAGTCGGCATGCGTGGTGATCTGGACCTCAAGGTCGGTTGCAATGAATGCAACACGGTTACCTTCTTTGCGCAACAGGATATTTGCCAGAATGGGCATGGTATGCCTGCGTTCAACAATACCGGCCACTGTTGACAGCGGCTTGAGTACAGCATCTCGGGTAGCTTGTAGCAATTGCATGATTATCCTTTTAAGGTTTGTTCTAACACGTGTAATTGGTGATTTAATTCTGCGTTTTTCACGCGTGCTTCGGTAATTTTACGTACTGCATGCAGGACGGTTGTATGATCCCGTCCACCAAACAGGTCGCCAATTTCGGGCAAGCTTTTTTGAGTCAGCTCTTTGGCCAGGTACATGGCAATTTGCCGTGGCATCGCGATATTGGCGGGACGCCGTTTGGAATACATTTCCTGAACCTTGATTTTATAAAAATCGGCAACGGTTTTCTGGATGTTTTCTACCGTGATCTGTCCATTGGACACGGAAAGCAGGTCTTTCAGGGCCTCTTTGCATACTTCAACCGTAAAGGTTTTAAGCCCGTGAAAGCCGGCGTAAGCAGATACTTTACTCAGCGCGCCTTCAAGCTCACGCACGTTACTGCGCAAATGCTTGGCAATAAAAAACGCAGCTTCCTCTTTGAGGATAATACCGGGTTTTTCTTCGGCTTTACGAAGCAAAATGGCAACCCGCATTTCCAGCTCGGGGGGTTCGATATGCACGGTTAGGCCAGAGTCAAAACGGGAGGTCAGGCGGTTGCTGATATCCTGCAACTCACGCGGATAGGTATCGGACGTGATGATGATTTGCTTGTTTTGCGCCACCATGGTTTCGTACAGGTAGAAGAACTCTTCCTGGGTACGGTCTTTCTTGCGGAAAAACTGGATGTCGTCAATCAGCAGCAGGTCTAGCGAATGGTAGTAACGCTTGAATTCATCAAAAGTACTGGTACGGAATGACTTGACCAGGTCAGAGTAATACTGGTCGGCATGGATGTACCGAACCCGGTTGACTTTGCCGGCCTTGATTAGTGCATTGCCGATGGCATGCATCAGGTGGGTCTTACCCAGGCCGGTACTGCCGTAAATAAAGAACGGGTTGTAGGCCGAAACCCCAGGTTTGTCGACAATTTGTGCCGAAGCGGCATTGGCCAGCTGGTTAGAGCGTCCTACCACCAGGCTTTCGAAAGTCAGGTTGGGGTTGATATGCGAACGCTTGTAAATGAAATCTTCAGATTCGGTATTGCCAAGCATGGTTGCGGCTGGCGCATTGGGCGCGGCGGACTCGATGATGACTTCAGGGCTTGCCCCGAACGAAGGTGTACTGCTTGCAACCGGCGCTGCCTGAACCGGTGTGGCCGGTGCTGGCGCAGGCGCCGATGAGGTCACGGTTCCTTGCATGGCTGGCGGCATTTGGTTGGGGCGCACCAACTGGAACATGACCTTGACATCGGGACGGTTGAACCACTGGGATGCCAATTCCTGAATACGCTGCGTGTAATTGGTTTTGGCCCAGTTCTGCTTGATTGGCGTGGGCGCAGAAATGCGCAGCTCTCCCAGTTCTTCATCAAAACCAAGAGGAGCCAGCGGTAGCACCCACGCTTTCATTTGCTCGGGAGGAAGTTCCTGTGCCAATGCCTGGACACAGGATTGCCAAAACTCTTTCATATACGATCTACGATAAAAACGTTCTATTTTACCCTGACAAGTAAAAAGTTATCCACAACTTGAATAATTAATGGGAAATTTTCCACAAAGTGCTTTCTTTTCAAAAAAAGAACAGATTTTATGTTTTAATTACGGGAATTCAGCCTAAACCATTGACTAATCACTAATTATTTGATGAAATAAAAGGCTTTACAAAATTCTTTACGTCGTTTGGATCATTTTTGGGTATCTTTGATAAAAATACTAAAAAAAGGTCCTGAACAAGCTCTTAGCTCTTTATATTTGGAATTTCCATGAAACGTACATACCAACCATCAGTCACACGCCGTAAACGCACACACGGCTTTCGCGTTCGCATGAAAACACGTGGCGGCCGCGCAGTTATCAACGCACGTCGTGCAAAAGGCCGTAAGCGTTTAGCTGTTTAATCCCAGCTGATTACAATTTAATAATCAGGTTGAACAGAAAATGTGTTTACCTCGTAAACACAAGGCTTTATCATCTGCTCGTCCCGATTCATAAGCATGCCAAGCGCCACCTATCCCAAAGCGGCGCGACTGCACCGCCCCTTAGAGTTCACCAATGCCCTGAAAGGCAAACGTGTATCTCGAGGGGCTTTGTTTACGCTTAGCAAAGCCAAACCAGTCTCCCCTCTTCCCGAACCGATCGCCCGATTGGGGCTTGTTATCGCCAAACGGTTTGCTGCCAAAGCCACTACTCGCAATGCCATTAAACGGGTTGCACGTGAGTCTTTCAGGCATTACCGTCATGAGTTACCTGCCTGCGATTACGTCATTCGCCTGCACGGCAAGGTTACGCCCTGTACCCTTACTGAACTCAAGATAAGCGTGCGGAAAGAAATCGACCATCATTTTGCAAAGGCAAAATCGGCATGATCAAGAAAATACTCATAGCACCTATCCGGTTCTACCGCTATTTCTTAAGTCCCTGGATCGGACGTTCCTGCCGTTTCACACCCACCTGCTCCGAATACATGATAGAAGCCATTGAAACCCATGGTGCAGCCAAAGGGCTGTATTTGGGTACAAACCGGATCTGTCGCTGTAATCCGTGGTGCCAAGGTGGTCATGATCCTGTTCCTCCTGTTTCTGGCCGCTCCTCGCCTGAGAAGAGTCTTTTTCCCAAAGATTTGTTTTAAATTCAGGTGTTATACCCCTAGCTGGGTTAAACTGACGAGCTTTACTAACCGCTTAATAATGATCAGGTTAAATGGATATTAGACGCACCATCCTTTGGATGATTTTTGTATTTTCGGTGTTCGCCATCTGGAATAACTGGCAAACCTACAATGGCCAGCCATCCCTGTTTGGCCAGGCACCCCAATCAGAAACCAATCCCAATCCGGCCTCCGGCACCCCTGGCATCCCGAATGCTGCCTCGCCTGCCGGTGCTACAGCCACTCCATCAACAACAGCACCTGCCGTTGCTTCAGAAAAAATCACGATTACCACTGATGTTTTCAAAATGAATTTTGATTCCATTGGTGCCCAGATTGTGTATGCAGAATTGCTGAAGTATCCTGCCTCTGAAAACAGTGACCAGCCAATCGTATTGCTGGATAACACTGCAACGGCCGAGTATATTGTACAAAGCGGTTTGGTTGCACCACAAGGAAGCAACAAGCGCTACCCCGACCAGAATACCGCTTTCAGGATGGTTTCTACCGAAACCACCATGACTGGCGATACCTTGCCAGTGGTTTTCGAGTCTGAGTCTGATGGCATCAAGGTCACACGTACTTATACCTTCCATCGTGATTCTTACCGGATTGATGTCAAGGACGAAGTTAGCAATATCAGTGCCGAGCCACAATCACCGTCACTGTACCTGCAAATTGCCCGTGATGGCCAGGATCCTGCTGGCAGTTCCAGCTTCTATCCTACCTTTACAGGTATGGCAGTCTATTCAGACGAAGAACGTTTCCAGAAAGTATCCTTTTCCGAAATCGACAAGAAAAATGCCGATTACATCAAATCGGCAGATGATGGCTGGATCAGTGTGATTCAACACTTCTTTGTAACCGCCTGGGTTCCACCCGAGGGCAAAGAACGTTTTATCGATATGCGCAAGGTTTCCAATACCCTGTATGCCATCAGTTCCGTTGAACCATTGGGCACCATTGCACCCAACACGACCGTTACCTCCCAATCTACCTTATGGGTTGGTCCACAAGACCAAGAAGCACTGGCAGCCATTTCGCCATCACTGGATCTGGTCGTTGACTATGGCTGGCTAACCATTCTTGCCAAACCCATGTTCACGTTCATGACCTGGTTATATTCCTTGGTGGGCAACTGGGGCTGGACAATCGTTCTGCTAACCGTCATTATCAAATTAATCCTTTACCCATTGTCGGCCTCAAGCTATCGTTCCATGGCCAAAATGAAAAACGTGGCCCCGCGTATGCAGGCCCTGAAGGAGAAATTCGGTGATGACCGCCAGAAGCTGAACGCAGCGATGATGGAAATGTACCGTACCGAGAAGATCAATCCATTGGGCGGCTGTTTCCCAATCCTGATTCAAATTCCGGTATTCCTGACCCTGTACCGCGTATTGCTGTCCAGTGTGGAAATGCGAGGTGCAGGCTGGATTGGCTGGATTACCGACTTGTCAGTCCGTGACCCATACTTCATTTTGCCTGCCATCATGATGGCAACCATGTTCCTGCAGATCAAGCTGAACCCAACCCCACCTGACCCAACCCAGGCCAAGATCATGATGCTCATGCCGCTGGTATTTGGTGCCATGATGTTCATGTTCCCTGCCGGTTTGGTATTGTACTGGTGTGTTAACAACATTCTGTCTATTGCCCAGCAATGGTACATTACCCGCAATATGAACAAAGCGGCTAATGAAGCCATCCTGACGCACAAGTAATTCAGGTGTTGCCCTTTTCCGGTTTATCTTTGTTCAGGTAAGCCGGAAAACAGAAATAAGAAACCGCATCCGAAGATGCGGTTTTTTTGTGTTCGATTACCTGCTTATGAAATGCTCCGAGCCTTGCGAAGCTGAATGCAATTCACATGCCTGGGATGGCAACGTAGATTAAGTTTCGGGTATAGGGAAGAAAAAAATAATAGAAATCAACTATAAACTATTAATAATAAATAAATTATACAAAAATACAGGCTGGTATTATCATACCTACATTGCAGCTATGAAGGGTTCTCTAACGCGCAGTAGAACACTTCACTAAAGCTGCAATCCAGTGTGGTACAAGTCTCGCTGTTAAAGACCTGTCACCACACACCTTTTCCTCGCATTAGCAGCGGGGAATATTCTTTTGAAGTCTCCTCCTCCCCTTTACGGGGAAACTCCTCCCTTAAGCCTGCTTCTTTTACCAAGCAGGCTTTTTTTTGCCTGCCTTAGTTAAACTTCGATCAAGGCATCGGCAATGTAACAGCCCTTTTCACCCGGAACCGCCAAAACCGGATTGACTTCCACCGATTTGATCTGGTCCTGTGCCTGTGCCGCAAAAATGGACAGCCGGGACAACTGCCCGGCAAGCCCGTCAATATCAACTGCAGGCTTGCCACGTACGCCTTGTAAAATTGCCGCACTGCGAATACTTAGAATAAGTTCCTTGGCAGTGGCCGCGTTGAAAGGACAACGATGCAGGACGACATCTTTCAAGACTTCCACATGAATGCCACCCAGCCCGAACATGGCCACAGGACCAAAAATCGGATCATTTTTTACCCCCATGATGCATTCAACGGCATCATTGACCTGCTTGGCAATAAGTACTCCGGTAATTTTTGCGGAAGGTGCTTTTTCAGCCGCTCTTTCCAGAAGCAATGCATAGTTTTCATGCACTTCGGCAATGCTGGACACATTAAGAATAACGCCGCCAATTTCAGATTTATGCTTGATATCGGGCGACAGGATTTTCATGACAACCGGGAAACCAAAGCGTTCCGCCAACCTGCCAGCCTCTGCAGCATCTGTTGCCACTGCTTCCGGCACACCTTGCAAGCCTGCTTCTTCAAGCAAACGTTTTGCCTCTGCCTCATCCGGTGTCGTCTTCAGGGACTCCAGGGTTTTCTTTTCAAATGGAATCAATGCATCAGGTTTACTGAAGGCAGTACCCAAGGTACTCATTGCCTTAATCGCCCTCACGGCGCGCACTGGATCTTCAAATACGGTGAAACCGTCTGCCTCATAGCGGGCAATCGTTTCTTTTTCCGCAATCAACGATAAAACTAATAAAGCATCAGGATATTTGCTGACGGCCTTACTCAATTCAGGACGTAATTTGGCTTCAATCGAAGCGGTTCCTGCCGCATGTGCAAAGAAACCAAGAATAGATGTGTATTGGCCCGTTTCCAGCATGGTACTCAGGAACTGGTCAGCCAATTCAGGCTGATTGATAACTTGGGCAGTGCAATCAACCGGGTTTTTAACTGCAGCAAAAGAAAGCGCTTCTTTCAGCTTTTTTTGTGCCCTATACTCCAGCTCCGGCATGGATAAATCCATGTCTTCGGCTACGTCACTAATCAATATGCCTGCACCGCCACTAATCGTAATTACGCCAAGTGCATCACGCTCGGGGTACACTTTTTTCGTAGCCATATAAGCAATATCCAGAAATTCATCAGGACTATAGGCACGTACCGCCGCATATTCTTTCAAAACCGCATCAAATACCACATCGTCACCTGCAATAGAAGCAGTATGTGATTGTGCTGCGACCTGACCAATCGCACTACGCCCGGTTTTCATAACCACCACCGGCTTGCGATACTGCTTGGCCAGTTTCAATGCTTGAATGAACTTTTCAGGGTCAGACAAACCTTCCAGGTAGACACCGATTACCTGAATTTCAGGATCCCTGACCATATCAAGCATGACCTCTGCAACGTTGATATCCGCTTCGTTGCCAGTGGTGACGCAAAGTGGAATACCAATACCACGATTACGTGCCGAGCAAAAAATGTGCAAGGCAAAAGCCCCCGACTGACTGGCAATGGCGATAGAACCAGGCTGCGGCCAATACAGTTCAAACGCTGAGGAAAAAGTGGAAAACAAGCCCTGGCGATCATCATAAAATCCTAATGTATTAGGGCCTAATACACGAATGCCATATTTTTTTGCAGTCGCGATTAATTCCTCCTGCATTAATTTGCCTTCATTGCCTACCTCTGAAAACCCGGCAGATAAAATAACGGCCAGCCGGGTGCCCCGCTTTCCTAAATCAGCCAGCATCTGGTTGACCATGCCACTTGCAACCGCAATAATCGCAATATCCGGCGTTTCAGGCAACGCTTCTACGCTAGGATAGGCCTTGAGGCCTTGAATTATTTCCTGTTTGGGATTGACTGGATAAATCCGCCCCTTATAGTTCCGTTGCAGCATATAGGAAATTGGCCTTCCGCCAATCCGCAAAGGGTCATTGGAAGCACCAATAATTGCTATTGAATCGGCTTCCCAGAGTTTTTTTGTATTCGTTTCCGGCTGTAAATTTAAGATTGCATCAGACTTGACCACGTGTGTCTCCTTCCGTTATTTTGAATTTTCCTGGAACCCTTTTTTTGCAGGTGTATCCAGGATTCAACTACTTTAGAGCAACACGTATAAATTTAAAATCTTTTTAAACTTAAGGGAGCGTTCAGGTAAATAAAATCTATGATTAGCTGCAGGAACCGCAACAGGTTTCAACAAAAAGTTTGACAGGTAAAACGTCAAACCCGCCTGCAGGATATTTTGCATGCACTGGGCTGATATTTTCACCTAATGAAAACCTGCTGGTATCCCGTAGCAATTCTTCCATCACCAGACGCAGTTCCAACCTTGCCAGAGGGGCACCGGGACAGGCATGAATACCCGCACCATATAACAGGTTCAGCGACGGGTCACGGTCAGGCTGAAACACATCAGGGTTCCCAAAAACAGTTTCATCGCGGTTGGCTGATGCCCATAATAGGGTAAGACGTTCACCGGCTTCGATTTTTTGTCCTGCAATGGTAACTGCTTTGGTAGACACGCGGCGACTGGCGATTAGCGGTGGATGAATGCGCAGGATTTCATCGATGGCCGCAGGTAAAAGCTTAGGCTTATAACGTAGCTGGTGTTGTAATTTGAGATGCCCGGCCAGATATTTCACCAATATGCCAATACAGGCGGCAATGGTTCCCAATTCACCAACGGTCCAATTACGCAAGATACTTACCAGTACCTCATCTGGAATCAGCTCACCATTGATGGTTTCACGCATCAAGGCAGTGGTTAAATCATCGGGAGCCTGATCACCGGCCTGGCGTCTTGCCGCCAGCAGAGAACGGATGTAGCCGTCAAATTCAAGGGCAATCTCGGACATGGCCTGATGATCCTGTGCCTGGGTTGCCTGATGATTTTTACGTACCCATTGAACCAATGACGCTTGCAACGATTCCGGCCAGCCAAGATAGGCGCATTGCACTTGTACTGCATAAACCCTTGCGAAATCTTCAATAAACTCAAACTCCCTGTTTTTAGGTGCCTGTTTGACTAGATTGACCGCAATTTGACGACAAACCGGTTCAAAAGCAGAGAGCCTTTCCTGATTGAAATATGGCTCGATAAGTGCCCTGTAAACCGTATGTTCTGGTTGATCCATGCCATTAGGCACGGACAAATGGCGAGAAACGGCATTGCTGAATGTCTGATGATCATTCAGCAATGCCAATACATCCTTGTGCCTGAGCAAGGTCCAGTGTAAATGCCTGTCATGAATGACTGGACAAGCTTGCCTTAATTGGTCATAAGCTGCGATGGGCTCATTGGAAACAGATGCTTTACGGACATCTTCGGAGAGGAGTACAACATCATTCATAAATCATCGTCCTTGCTGGAATTTGAATGATTCTTGCACAACCCGGTTTTATTTCCCTTGATACCCATCAATACTTTAGTTAAATAGTCGGGTATATATTAAGTAGTCTTTATTTAACCGTCAACAGCACATGAACGCTTAGACATGCAAAATTAATTCAAGCTAATGTTGCCCTTGCGAATTACATTCCCCCAATTTTTTACTTCTGTAGAAATCAATTTGGAAAATTGTTCCGGTTCATTTATTTCTTTAACTGCACCCAATCCATCCAATTGCGCAATCACTGTTGGTTTCGCCAATATTTTTGCCATTGTGTTATTTAGCTTATCAACAATTTTTTGGGGTGTCCCGGCAGGAGCCACAATACCAAACCAGGTGTCAACGACATAGTCAGGGTACCCCAATTCCTGCAAGGTAGGAACATCAGGAAATACAGATGATCGCTTCGCAGAGGTAACCGCAAATGCTTTCAAGGCACCTGATTTTATATGTGGTGCAGCCGCAGGCATATTTTCAAAAACCACACTGACTTCCCCCGCTAGTGCGGCCGACATGGCCGGCGCACTTCCTTTATAAGGAATATGTAAAATATCAATACCCGCCTGCTGTTTGAACAGTTCACCTGCCAGGTGAATGGAAGTACCAAGACCGGCGGAACCATAAACCACACCTTTGGGATCAGCCTTCGCAAAATCAACCAATTCCTTGACCGAGTTGTATGGAACCTTTTTGTTGGCAACCAAAATATTCGGTACTTTGGCAATCAACGCAACCGGGGCAAAATCTTTTTCTATATCAAATTTAATATTTTTATAGAGTGTCTGGTTGATCGTGGAATTGGCCGCTATCATTAACAGGGTGTAGCCATCGGGTTTTGCCCGGGCAACCTGATCTGTGGCAATCGTGCTGCCTGCCCCCGGTTTGTTTTCAACCACAAACGGCTGCTTCAATTCTTCTGTCAACTCTTTGGCCATAATACGTGCCAATACATCGGTCGTACCGCCAGGGCTAAAACCCACGACCAAACTTACCGCACGTTCGGGATAATTGGTTTGTGCACTAACCGGCGCCGTCATTGCCATAAGTCCTAAACCCATACTAATTGTCAATGCGGCTATACAAAATTTGGAATGGCTTTTCATAAACTATCTCCTTTAACTAACATCTCACTTCTCCTTTGATTTAGTCATTTTTTAACCGTATTTATTTTTCAATGTAATCAACAGTATGCGCCAGTCTAGTGCATGCTATTAAATCAAACCATACAACACCTGCTCCATTTTAAATCGTTGCTAATCCCAGCAATTTTCTCGCATTATCACCCATGATTTTCTTGCGATTAACTGCTTGTATTGGCAAGGTTTCAAACCACTCTTTATAACCTTTAATAGGACAGAATGGAAATGAACTGGCATACAACATTCTATCTGCCAGAAAACCGTCTGCGGCTTTAACATACTCTTCCCAACCCGCCATCCGTGAAAAATACATATCCGGTGACAGATAAACATTGGTGCGCCTGAAGGCAATATGCAAAATTTGCGTGACCCATGGCCAACCACCATGCGCAAGCACGACTTTCAAATTAGGAAAATCGGCAAGCATACGATCGGTACGAATCGGGTCAGAGTAACTAAGATCAGGGCCGGCAGTACCTCCCACCATCAAAATAATGGGAATTTGCCGGTCTTCACAATGGGCATAAATAGGATAAAGACGACGATCATCCGCATACATGGGAACCGGATAAGCACCCGGTTCTATGTTGATCAGTTTAAAACCGGCAGCCATCGACTCATCAATACTACGACATGCCGCAACCCGGTTACTTGGATCTATCGAAGCAGCACCAATAAAGCGGCTGCCATAGGTATCCATGAGCAATTTGACATCTTCATTGGAAATGCTACCCAGCATCCCAGCAAGCCGGCCCACTACCACCCCGTGCTGCACGCCCGCAGCATCCATTTCTGCCAGAGTCATTTCCATGGATTGCTGCTGTGCCGCTGGGGAGGGTTCAAAACCCACGGTTCTGGTAAAACCGTCACGACGTTCACCTGACGCGTACATCAGGGTAGAAAGAAACTCACCGGCCGGCGGTCTTAAGCGAAAATCAATAATAGACATTATTACCTCTTCTACATCACTTCATTTTTACGGTCACTGGTTTCACCAAAACGGTGTAATGCGGGTGGTTTCAAGCCGGCATAAAGCTCATCAATCCGGGCATTAACCTGCTCGCCATGCCGATGAAAAAGCGAATTGCCATGAACGTCGCTTTCCACAATAAAGGGGCCAAAATCTTCCACTTCAAAAAGCCACATCGCCTGCGCAATGCCCAGTTCATCCAACCAGAAGACATCGCGGACCTGTTTGATACCACGACCCAGCAAGGCACCCGTACCATAGCCGACGGTTGTCAGGTAGACCGCACCCTGTGGCACCATAATATTGGCATAGTCATCATGTGGCATACCGCCTTTACCAATGACAATTTTGGTCTGTGTCAACTCAAGCCATTTGGGCATCCATTTGGAAAACCTGAAACTGGCCGTAGCCGTAACGGCCCCAACGTTGTATTCACCTTCGGGCGTGACGGCTGCTGCCGGAGAACAATGAAAATTAACGTTGCTCAGGCTCTCGAGATCCACAGGCAATGCTTCTCCATTACCCAATACTTTTTGATACACACCCTCCCTGGCGGTATACACCACGCCAGTCATGTAAACCACTGACCCGATTTCCAGGCGGGCAATATCTTCCGCAGTAGCAGGAAGATTGATTCTGAAAACCTTCAACTCTTCATCTTGATTATTCAACGATTCCATTCAACTGTCTCCCTTCTCATATAAGGCGTGAACCATTCAGGATTGGTACGGTATTCAATACGTCCATCCGCATAAATTCTCGCGGTAGACCGTCGTGATGACAGACAGAATGTATGAATGCTGACTGGCATGCCACCCGTATGCGTATAGCCCACTTCAATATGGCAATCAACCACCATGGATGAACCAACAAATCCCATTGCGCCCATGCCAATTGAATTGCCCAGTTTTTTCAGTTCCATTTCAAGCTCGGCGATTTTGGGATCAGGATTACGGTCACCCACTGTGCGCAAGCAAGCTGCCTGTTTGCCCAGTTGCATACAGGTATCCTTGGAACCGCCAATACCAATGCCTACAATTGCTGGCTGACACGCCAGGCCACGCTTGCCAAAGGCAATCAGGCCATCCAGTACAAAACGCTTGATACCGTCAATACCATCACCGGGAAAAAGCATTCGGTAATCGGTTCCGAACAGGCCACCTTTATGAACTGTTGTGATATCCACCCAGTCGGCATCCGGTTCAAACGACCATTCAATTTCAGGTGCATTGATACCCACGTTATTGTTGTGTTCCGTACGCCATAAAGGGTGTACCCGATTGGGCCGTAATGGAATTTGAACAGTGGCATCAGCCGTGGCCTTACGCAAGGCCCGTTCGATCCCGATAAAACCGGCTTGCACACTGGCGTTATTACCCATTTTTACGTAATAACGCGGCACACCGGTATCCGCACACATGGGACGGCGATCCTTGCTCGCTGCTTCCCAGTTATCAACCATGGCATGCAACACGAAACGGGGCAATTTGCCTGTTTCGGTTTTCTGCATTGCCTTGATGCCTTCGCTGTAATCTTCCGGAATATCGATGGCAGCACGCTTCATTATTTCCAGTGCTGCCTCTTCAATTCGATTTATCTCAATGGCCATATCCTGCCTCCTGAATAATTTTGTGTAAATTTATGCGCAATTTTCTTCCTCTTCGCGAATCAGTGAGTTGCCTGGAGAGACAATATCGAATTTAACGGGCACCATTTCCAATTCAATTTTTCCATCGCGTTCACTCACACGTGTATAGGCTGAGGTATGCAGGTCACCCGTTTCAGGATAATCCTCCCGGAAATGTGCACCGCGACTGTCACACCTGGCCAGTGCCGAGGTTGCAATCACGGTTGAAATGGTTGTCAGGCTGTCCAGATTGAGCCAGTCATGCCAGCTCAGGTTGAATCGGCGCTGACCGTCCGCAACACCAATCGTACGCAACGCATCATAATGGCTGGCCAGGCTCTCAAGGCCTTTTTCAATGCCCGCTTTATTGCGTAAAATGCCCACGTCATCCCACATGGTTTTTGCAAGCGCTTCGCGCAGCGGCAATGTCATCTCGGCTTTTTTGGAAAACGGAAATTCTGCCCGGGCAACACCTGCTTCAATCACGGACTGGTCGGGTTCTTTCCACATCCCGCCTTTTTTGATGTATTCGGCCATTGACTCACCGGCAATCCCGCCAAATACTGTTGAGTTGGCCACACCGTTGCCACCAAGCCGGTTAGCACCATGTACACCGCCACAATCTTCACCGGCCGCAAACAAGCCTGGCGACGCGGTTGAACAGTCCACATCAAATTCAACCCCACCCATTAAATAATGAGCGGTTGGTACAACCTCGACACGCCCGCCTGCCAAATCAAAACCACAATCCGCACAACGTTGAACCATGCCAGGGAAGGTTTTGCGAACATGTTCCACACCAAGATGTGACATTTGTATATAAACACCGCCCATCGGACTGGTCCGCCCGGCACGCATTTCAGCGTAAATACCCCGGCTCACCACATCGCGCGTGGCACGTTCACCACGTTCATGATAATTACTCATGAAACGTTCGCCCGCACCATTGATTAAATAGCCACCCGCACCACGTAACCCCTCTTCAAGAACCGTACCCGTCATACGGGTATCAGGACCACCCAGCAAGCCGGTAGGATGAAATTGAACCATCTCCATATCGCGTAACTTCAAGCCGTAACGCAAGGCCATGGCAAGGCCGTCACAGGTTTTTTCACCTGAAGGGGTATGGTACTGATACATGGTGGGTCCGGCACCGGTACTAAGCAGCACGGCTTTTGCCTGTACAAAACGGTAACCACCCGTGCGCATGTCAATAAATAACACGCCAGAAATGCCTGATCCGTCACGGGCAGGAATCAATTCAATCGCACGATGCTCTTCAAGACGGTTAACATCCAGTGCTTTCACTTTCTCCATGAGACGGTTGATAATTTCAATGCCAGTCAGGTCAGATTTGTGCACCGTCCGGTCGAAAGTCTGTCCGGCAAAAGCTTTCTGGTGCAGAGTACCATCGGGATTACGGTCAAAAAAACAACCGATTTCATTTTCCAGTTCCTGGACACGCTCTACCGCACCGGTCACCAGTCGCCATGCCAGGTCCTGACGTGGCAACCACTTACCCCCTTCAATCGTATCCATGAAGTGCCGCTCAACAGAGTCGCCATCAGCCAGCGCAACGTTGTAACCACCTTGCACCATTCGGGTACAGCCACTTTTACCTATCAAGCCCTTGACGGCAACCGTCACTTCAAGATTCGGGTTTGCCTGCTTGGCATGCAGGGCCGCAAATAATCCCGCACCGCCACTGCCAAGGATAAGGATATCTGTTTTAGAATTTTCAATTTTCATGACCCGAATACTCCTACAAGAAACACGGCACCAATAATGACGCTGAATGTCATACTCCAGCTAATCCAATTCAAGCGTATGGACCTGGGTGTTGGCCACTGCACAAACTCAATCACCAAAATCCGCAAACCAAATCCAAGATGAGTGCCTAATAAAATGAGCAGTCCCCACTCGGCAAACTTGACGCCTGGCAGCTCGGAAAATTTCAGAAAACTGTCGAATTTATCAACCTTGTTTAGCGCCAGCCCCAATACATAAAAATGAACCGGAAGAAATATGCCCAACAGCAAACCGGAAATCCGGTGACCTAAAAATGCAAAATAAGCTTTGTGTTTATGCACATTCTTGATCTTGATCATTACAAACCTCCCACTGCAATCACTGCCCGCATCCCTAGCCCCAAGAACACCAGACCCAGGGCTAATGCCAGCCAATTGGCTGCTTGAGACGTGATGGTCGTCCACTCTTTGACCACCTTGCGAATACCAATAGGGGCATGGATTGCTGCACTAATCACAAACAAGGTATAAAACGCAATCCATAACCAGTTTCCCTGGGTTCGAGTCAGTATTTCCTCAGCACTTAAACCTCCACGAACTGCATAAACAATCATGCCTATATGAACAAAAATAAAAGGCACCATAATCATGGCTGACAAACGCTGCAGCAGAAAAAGTCTCATTTCCATCACTATTCCCCACTAAAAAACTCAAGCAATGAGCGTTTTTTCAGCCCGGCAATACTGCCTGTCGGACTTAACCCGATTGGACAATGCTTCATACAACTGCCCTGGGTATGGCAAGAATTGCATCCACTATCACTCATTGCCTTTTTAAGAACCCCCTTCTGGTCTGCATGACGTTCATCATTAACCAGACTCCAGGCACGGTTGAGTGCAGCCGGACCCAAATAATCTTTATTCCACTCAACCACATCACAAGCGGCATAACAAACAGCACAATTAATACATTCAATCGCCGCATCAGCCTGCTTCCTGGCCTTGCTATTCGGATCAACCAGCGCCGGTTTTTCATGGCGTGTACGGGTTCCTATAAATTCCCCGCCTGCTTTTTTCCATTTATCAAAAAACTCGGTCATATCGACAACAAGATCTTTGACACGTGGCATATTGCGCAAGGGTTCAAGCACTATTTCGCCATTTTTTTCAACATTCTTCACATGGCTTCTGCATGTCCATCTTGGCTTGCCGTTCACCGTCATGGCACAGGTTCCACATACACCAACCCGACAGGAAAAGCGATATGACAGAGTAGGATCAACCTGTCGCTGAATTTCTGTCACTACATCAAGCACCGTCTGGTTTTCCCTGGAAGGGACTTGATAAGTGACATACTCTCCCTGCTCCTCTCCTCGCCAGATTTTTACTGTCAGCATCTTTTCCATAATTCACCCATTCAAATACAAAATCCATTTATCCTGAACCATTACCTCGGTTCAATTTTCTGCTCTGCAATCACCTTCTGCCAGAAAGTAGATTCTTCCTGCACTCTTCCATTCATGTAGTCAGAACCTGTGGTTGCCGGCTCCAGTCCCAAATCATCAAAAGTCCGCTTCATGCGATCCGAATTAAGCGCAACCTTAATCCCTTCTTCAATCTGCTTTACAACGGCATCAGGGGTTTCTTTAGGTACCGCAATCCCAAACCAGCCAACGACATCAAAATCCTTATTAAGCTGTTCAGCCATTGTGCCGACGTCCGATACGCTTTTTGAACGTTTCCCGCTGGTTACCGCAATCGGCTTGACTTCACCCGACTTTAAAAAAGGCAAAACAGCCGAAAGATTGGCGGTCACCACATCAATCTGGCCAGCCATCAAATCGGTCAAGGCAGCTGACTCTCCGCTATAAGGAATATGGGTCATTTGGGTACCCGTCGCATTCATGATGGCCTCTGATGCCATATGCCCCTGACTACCTACTCCTGCAGAACCAAAATTGGTTACAGCGCCGTGTGCCTTTACATAATTCATGAATGAATGTAAATCGTTAGCCGGGATTTTTTTGTTCACTGCCATCAATAATGGTCCTGCTGTTACCGCACTGACTGCGCGGAAGTCATTGACGCTATAAGGCAGTTTTTTATATAAATAAGGGTTAACGGTGAACATGCTGCCCGAAATCATTAAAAGGGTATAGCCATCCGGTTTGGCACGTGCTACCTGTGAGGCACCCACAGCACCTCCTGCCCCCACTTTGTTCTCCACAATTACCGTTTGTTTCCACTGCTTGCCGAGCTCTTGTCCCAGGGTTCGCGAAATAATATCGGTGGCCCCGCCGGCAGCAAACGGCACGACTAAACGAACCGGTTGTTTGGGCCACTCCGCTGCCAAGACGGGAGTAGCGAGCGTACAGGAAATAAGAACCGCCGCAAAATTTTTAAAAACACGACCTCCTGAAGCATAAAAACTCAATACCGTATCCATTGTTGTCTCTTCCTTGATTCCTGATTTATAAAAAATCAGGGGTGGTTTAATAAAGTTTTTTCTTTGAATTTACTGTCATGTACTGTGCATGCAGCTTTATTTTGTTTGATTATTAGTTAAATTTAATTTAAAGTAAATCCAATATTTTTTTAGTAATTTAAAATTTAATTTTAATTATCATGATCACTTTACGAACCTTCCGGGTTTTTGTTGCGGTTGCTGAATGCGGTTCTTATACTGGTGCCGGCAAAAAAATAGGTTTGACGTCCGCTGCAGTGGGCCAACAAATCAAAACGATGGAAGAAACCCTCAAAACCCCTCTTTTTCACAAAAACGGTCATCAATTGGTACTGAATCATTTTGGTGAAAATTTATTGAAAAAGACACAGGAGTTAATGGTCAAATATGAAGAAATTCTAAAAAGCGGCGATAGCAAACAGGGCAAGCTAACTGGCACCGTTCATATTGGTGCGCTGGTTTCCAGTTTAATGGGGGCATTTTCAGATGTACTGTGGATAATCAGGAAAAACAATCCGGATCTGGATGTAAAAGTTTTTGCCGGTCAATCGGGTGACTTTGCACACAGAATCACCAGTGGTCAACTAGATGCCGCGATTGCAACCGAACCGCCTGAGTATGCTTACAACGAATTGATATGGACACCGCTTTATGATGAATCCATGATTCTTATCATTCCGCGCAAACCCTTTTTTTCACTTGAACAAATAGCACCCGAACCGTCACTGGAAATTCTCAAGCATGCCCCGTTCATTCATTTTGACCAGATGACATGGACAGGCATCCTGATTCGGAACACCTTGAAAAAACTGGCTGTCAACGTCGACATTCAAATGGAAATAAATTCGATTGAAGCCATTATTGAACTGGTCCGCCAGGGATATGGGGTATCGATTGTGCCCAAACTGGCCAACCTGGACTGGGAGAAAGATGAAAAACTGGTATACGTGGATCTCTCATATACCAAGATTTTTCGAAGAATTGGCATTCTGGAAAGAAAGTTTCATCCACGCAGCGAATTTACAAAAGCGATCAGGGATCACTTCAGTAAAAAAACAAGCTTTGATTATTAATAAAAATTAAATAAATATGCCTGTTCACATAAATGGTTATGCGAACAGGCATAATTTGATCACAACAGCTGGTTTCAAAAAAAATTTATATTATTACAACTCAAGAACCAGTTTTTCTCCTTTTGCGGAACGGGAACAGCAAGCCATCATTTTGGTATTTTGTTCCTTCTCGGCACGGGTCAATACAACATCCCGATGATCAATATCACCTTGTAATACCCTTACCTCGCAAGATCCGCACAGGCCTTCACAACAATCACTTTGCACGTCAATATTGGCGCCTTGCAAAGCCTGTAATAAGGTCTGGTCTGCCGCTACACTCAGCGTAATACCCGAGTCTTTCAACTCAACCTCAAAAGCATGTTCTTTGGAGGGATCCAGTTCACCCAGGACGGAATGAAAATGCTCAACATGCAAAGCATCTTCAGGCCAATCCTGACAGGATTTGGCCAGCCCATCCAACATTCTTTCAGGGCCACAAGCATAGATCTGGGTTTTCACATCGGGCTTGGCTAACAAGGAGGCAAAGTCATTACGCTTGCCTTCTTCTTTCGCATAAACATGCAATTTATCACCATGCAGCGCCACCAACTCGTCTAATAAAGCCATGGATTGTCGTGAGCGTCCGCTGTAATGGATTTGATAATCAACCCCGCGCTGCCTGGCCTCGCGAGCCATGGCGCTGATTGGGGTAATGCCAATGCCACCCGCAACAAAGATGATTTTTTCTGCGCTCGGGTCCATACGGAAATGATTGCGTGGACCACGGATGCGAACACGATCGCCCTGCTTGATATTTTCATGCAGCCATGCAGAACCACCACGACTTTCAGGATCTTTCAGGATGGCAATTTCCAGGCAACTGGTATCTGCCGGATCACTGCACAAAGAATATTGTCTTGAAATGCCCGTATCACCGCACTCAATATCAATATGGGCCCCCGGTGTCCAGCGAGGAAGAGGTTTTCCATCCGGTGAAATTAATTTCAATTTTAAAATATCTTCGGCAATCAATTTTGCTTCCTGCACAACAACAGGTCGACTGATTGCACTGGCAGAAGGTTCTCCCAAACGCAGGGGGGCCTGCAAATCGAGTATCGCCGGGTCTTTCCTTTCAGGATTCTGTGCCGGATCCCATTCTACCCATAAGTGTTCGGGCCCACGGAAAGAGGTATTCGGCAGGTAATGGAAGGTTTGTTCAGCAAGCCTCATATGCGGAAGGCGACGTGTAAATTCCTCCAGGAAGATCTGCAGCTCCATGCGGGCCAGGTTTTTACCCATGCACTGATGCGAACCATAGCCAAAGGTCAACTGTTCACTGGCATTCTCACGCCTGATATCAAAGTGGTCGGCATCCTCAAACTTGCGTTCATCGTGATTGGCAGAAGAAGACATCATTAGTAGTTTTGATCCGGCAGGAATCTCAACATCACCAATTTTTGTATCGCAAGTAACCAGCCGACGCCAGGCGGCAATTGAGCCATTATGACGCAGGCACTCCTCTACCGCATTCGGGATCAGGGATGGATCTTCGCAAATCTCCTGCCAGGCATCGGGGTGCTCAAGCAAAATTTTCAATGCATTGGCCGTACCATGCGCGGTGGTCTCATGCGCTGCAACAATACCGGCCATCATCATCGAATGCAGGTAAGAATCAGTGATAATGTCAGGATGGTCTTTCTGCAGGCGGATACCATAACGCATCCAACCTGGCTTATCTGGTTCCTGACGCATTTTTTCAAGAATTTTACCGGCCAATTGCCAGAAATTGCCAACGGCATGCGCCACTTTCAACTGCTCTTCAGGGCTTGGCTTACCCCATGTATTTACCGTGTGCGCAATAGAGTATTTGCGCAGCATGTCCATATCCTCTTCCGGCACGCCCAGAAAATGCAGGGCAACCGTCAAAGGGACTTCCCACAGCATTTGGTCAACCAGGTCTGCCTTACCGTCATTAATAAAACGGTCTACGTATTCACGAGCCAGTTTCCTGACCATCGGCTCGTGATGCTTCAGGGCTTCGGGTGTAAAAGGGTCAATCAGCAAACGCCTGCGTGCCATATGGGCGGGTTCATCTTCGTTTACCAGCGTACGACTCATGCCGTAATCATAAGACGCCAGGATGGCATTGGCTTGTTCGCTGTTTGGGGTTATTTTTTCCAGTGCAATCGAAGGGCTGAAGGTTTTATTATCCCGGAAAACAGCTTTAACATCTTCATAACGCGTTACGATCCAATACCCCAGTTTAGGACTGTAAAAAACCGGTTCTTCTTCACGCGCCCAACGTACATATTCGGGCGGGTTTTGCAGGTAATCATTGCTAAATGGGTCAAATGCCGCCGCTTGCCCGCTAACCGGACATCCATTTGCTGACGCAGGCGCACCATTATTGCTTGCATTGCTGAATGCACTGTGATCAATCGGACAGCGGGAAATACCGGTAGTAGCTAACTGATTCATTTCATTTGCCTCTTTACTAATTTTAACTTTAAATAATTGGTATAAATTTTAAATTTATACCAATTATTTTACTTATTAATCCAACGTGATGTTCAAATCACTGATCAGCTTGTGCCAGCGAACACGTTCATTTTTCAACAGCTCTGCATATTCCTCAGGCGTGTTACCAACAGGTTCAATGCCAAAGTCAATCATTTTTTTGTTTACTGCAGGTTCATTTATAACTTCAACTACTTTTTTATTTAAGCTTTCAATGGTTTCTTTGGGGGTTCCGGCAGTTGCAACCATGCCAACCAGGGCAGCCGCTTCAACACCCTTATAACCGGCTTCTGCAAAAGTAGGCACCTCTGGCAATTGGGCAAGGCGTGAACCATTTGCTACGGCCAATGCCTTGACTTTACCGCTTTTAATGAAGCCGGCTCCTGCCGCCAAATCCACCATCATTGCCTGTACCTGGCCACCCGCCACATCTGACAAGGAAGGAGCGGCTCCCCGATATGGGACATGAACAATATCAATCCCTGCTTCTTCTTTCAGCAACTCCATGGCCAAATGATGCGGACTGCCGGCACCTGCCGAACCGTAATTCAACTTACCGGGGTTTTCCTTGGTCTGTTTGACAAATTCCTCGACTGAGTCAATTTGTGAGTTTGGAGAAACAATCAGGATCATGGGAAACTTACCCATCAGGGTAACCGGCTCCAGATCCTTTACCGGGTCATAGCTTAAGTTTTTATACAGTGCAGAATTAAAAACCATCGTGCCGTTATCGGCCGACAAAACGGTATAGCCATCAGGCGTTGAACGGGCTGTCTCCACGGCAGCAATCGATGTATTACCACCTGGCTTGTTGTCAACCAATACCGTCTGGCCTGTTTTCTCTGATAAAGGCTGGGCAATCGTACGCGCCAGGAAATCCGAGCCACCACCGGCCGGATAAGGCACTAACCAACGAACCTGTTTTTCAGGGTAATTGGAAGCACTGGCATTAGCTGCCAAACCCAGTGTAGTTACCGATAATAAACCTGCGATACAGGCCTTTTTTAAAAAATTCATGAAAAGTCTCCTTAGTGTTCAATCCTTCCTGCGTAAATGATATACGCATTGCGTAACTTTTACATTCGGGTTAACCTGTATCAAGGACTTTTTTTGTAAAAAAACATATAGCCTATAATCTTCACTTACCAATAATGCCCTGAATATCACCATGACAGAAACAGAAAAACCACACCTTCCTGATCGCCGGCAGCGGGTTCAAGCGGCAGAAACGGGCTTTGCCGTTTTAAAAGGCTTGGCAAGAATCGGTGGCAGCGCCAGCCTCACGGCACTTTCTGCCTACCTGAATGAAAACCCGGCCAAGGTTCATCGCTACCTTGCCAGCCTGATCGAAGAAGAATTGGTGATTCAAGACCCCGAAACGCAACAATATCGCTTGGGCCTTGAGGCCATGTTTATAGGACTGGCAGCCATGCGCCAGTCAGATCCCATTCGCCTGGCCGAACCGGCCCTGATCCGTCTGCGGGAAACTCTTGAAGTGACCAGCTTTATTGCCGTCATGGGCAACAAAGGACCGGTCATCGTCCGCTTTGAAGAGCCCAGTCTGCCTGTTACCGTTAACGTGCGGGTAGGTTCTGTCTTGCCCTTGCTGACCTCGGCAACCGGACGGGTATTTCTGGGTTTGCAAGATGACAGGCTGGTGCGGGAACTGGCCCGGGAAGAAATGCGTCTAATGGAACGCTCAAGCGATGCTGAAATCAGTGGGGATCTTGATGCATTCACCAAGCAATTGCGTGACGAAGTACAGAAACGTCAATGCGCGATTGTGAAGGATACTAATTTACGGGGAATCAGTGCAGTAGCCGCGCCTGTTTATAACTATGCCGGCCAGTTATGCGCCGTTATCACTGCCCTTGGGGCAACCGGTGGCTTTGATGCCAGCGTAAATGGAAAAATAAGTCATCAGGTGCAACAAGAAGCAAAGCAGCTTAGCGCATCACTGGGATATGTAAAAATTTGACCAATCAGGCATATACAGACCACACGCCAGCGGCGCATGGTCTGATACCCCTAATGAACCTTAAAACTGCCAGACAGCCCGGGCAGTAATTTTATGAACCGTATAACGTTTACTTAACTCGGCATCATAACCTAGCATCAATGACATACCGTCACGTACCTCTGCACGATAGGCAACACCCAACTCAAAGCTATTACGCGAAAGGTCATCACCCGACAAATTGAAACTATTTCCACCAGAGACAAAACGGGCACTCACGTCAGGCAAATCCCGGAACTCATGCAAATAACGCGCACGGAACCGCAAACTGCTTTGATCCTCAAACCGATGGTTAAGCTCTGCACCCAATACCGATTGGACCGATGTGGTGGTCATTTTATCAATATGCTGGGCTATCGCGTTATTGCCATCTTCCGTATAGCTATCGGTTCTAAGGCTACTGGCGCGTACACCGGCAAGCCAGCGCCCATTCCAATTAGGTGCGAGCTGGAAGGGCAACCCTAGTTCAGCCCGGCCACTAATATTCCAGCCTGAATAATCACCGCTAACTGTACTATCAAACCCGTCGAAGCGGACGCGTCGCTCACTTTGATAATCGTTATAACCCACCGCCAAAGCAGCATCAAACGTCCAGGAATTGGTATTGTAGCTATAGTAAGCACCCAGATTATAGTTATCCAGCTTCACTTCATCACCACTGGCGCTAGAAATTCCTTTGGCCTTGGCTTTGTTGGCAGCCAGCGAAACCCCCAGGATAGAATTGGCAGACTGATCAAATTCAAGACCGGCAGCCAAACCACCACTATTCAAATTGAATCCGTCATTCTGAGCATGTTCTTTCTGCTTGCCCCAGGCACCCAAGCCCATGGCCCACAAGCGATAACTGTCATTGCCACCACTTGTCACACCACGCGGCGCTGTTGACAGATCATTTTCTCTTACCGCGTCCATGCGATCAAAAAACGATGACATGACAGAACCAGTCGCCAGTTGCGTTGCCTTGGCCGCCGCACCATTGGTTTGTGGCGCGAGCTGGCGCAAGGCATCAGACAGTTGGTTTGTGGTGTTCAGATAAGAAACCGCCTGCAACAATGGCCCGGCGGTGTTGTTGCCTTCCAGGGCCAATTGGTCCAGCTTTGAAAGCATCATATTCTGGTTACCTGACAAGGCGTTAGTAACCGCTACCGGCCGGATCGCATTCAGCACCAAATCATTACCTGAACGGTTCAGGTTATATGACATTAATGAGGAACTGTTCCGGATGGCCAGGTTTTCCGGATTCGCATCCAAACCCAGGCTGGAGACAATACGGTAACTGGCGCCGTTTGCAATGTATCCTTGTGAAACCGGTTGAATCGTTGCTCCATCGGCTAACGTAGCAATGCCTAAGACATTAATCCGGTCTGAACGGTCTTTACCCGCTACACCCA
The DNA here is from genome assembly GCF_048381675.1 of Advenella sp. RU8. Taxonomy (NCBI): domain Bacteria; kingdom Pseudomonadati; phylum Pseudomonadota; class Betaproteobacteria; order Burkholderiales; family Alcaligenaceae; genus Advenella; species Advenella sp. RU8. The sequence goes on along the minus strand of NZ_JBLWIS010000004.1, from coordinate 119,063 downwards.
CTTCTAGCACCCCATTGGCAGTTTGCGTATAGTTACCACCAACATTAATAATGCGATCGGCTTGCTCACCAGATGTCTTAAGCGTTCCGTTCACGCTTAAGTTACCCGCTATATCCAAATTTCCACCAAACGTAGTGTCACCACTTGTTATATGGATATTTTGAATATTTTGTAGACCACCACGAGCAAAAAATTGTGTTCCCGCTGTTTCCAAGGTATTTTTACCTGTACCTCCGTCAATGGTACCGTTGACTTTACCGCCAAACAACCGCAGAAGGTCATCACCTGCACCCAAATCAATGGCTTTACCATTGTGACCGGTAATTAACCCATAGTTAATTAAAATATCGTCTCCGCCACCCATTTGTACGGCAGCAGCAGGGGTTGTGCTACCTAATTCGTCCACACGCATTGCATCAGAACCGCCTTCAATGACACCACTTGCATAATTAACTAACAAGTCGGCATAATCACCTACCAAACCAATCGCTGTTTTACGCTCGCCGATAATGCTGCCTTCGTTATAAATACGAGCCGTTGCACCTGTTGTGGAGCCTGTATCACGCGCGGTTGCAGGATTATTGGTTATGGTGCCGTTCGCGCCGTCATCAAGCAAAATACCCGTTGATTGGCCATAAATTTCCGCTCCTGCCTTATTGATAATGACACCGCCACCCGCCGCAATCCCATCCGCACCATTTGGACGGCCACCCGAGTCATACCCACCTGCACCCGTACCACGAATGCTACCGGCGTTATAAATATAGGCAACGCCGTCAATATCGACTCCGTCACCATCACCATTGCTATTCGTATTTGTGGTGATGGTTTGCCCATTAATCGTCACGGTTGGACTGTTAACCTGATGCGAATAAACATTACCTTCACCCACATAGTTGCCGCTAATGTTTCCATGGTTAATCACAACGCCGTAACCATCTAAACCAATACCCGAACCATTCTTACCTGTAATCGTACCGCCCGCGTAGTTAATGATGACGGGATTGGCGATGGTAACGTCTGAGGTGGTGACTCCATCAAGGTGCTTATCAAAAACCACACCATTTGGACCAGTTGCTGTTATTGAAAGCAAAGGAGCGGCCATCAGTTGCTCATGACTGCCCAACAAACTGGCACTGGCCAAATCCGTTAAATGGGATGAAACGGTAACCGGAACACCGCCATCAACGCCATGGCGAGGGCCGGTTATGTTTCCATAATTAAGAATCGCAACATTGCTGCGCTTATCCTGGATGGCCACACCGTCCGAAGCGCTGAAATCCGCGCTGGAAATGCCAAATAGATACTGGTCCGCGTCTCCAGCACTGCTGGTATTGACCATGCCAGTCGAGTAAATACTGCCGTAATTCAATAGCGTTACGTTCGTTCCCAGGCGAATGGCATCATTGGAATCTGCGCGGATGACTGCCAAACTGTTGGTTTCAGAGCCGTTAATAACGGTATTACCTGTAGTATCGTAATTTTTATCGGCAATCACAGCACGACTGGTCGTATCGCTGGTGCCACCGCCTTCATTTCTTTGCCAAATCGTACCTTGGTTGTTTAACGTGAAACTACCGGCTTTCCGGTCAAATCGAATAACCGCTGAATCCCCACCTCCTTGGGTGTCAATCAAGCCGCCTACGGCGTTATTAATAATGACATGGGGGGTTTTGTCCTCAACATCAATACCAAAACCTGAAGTACCCGTTTGGGTAATTTGACCGCTATTACTCAAGATATAGGTGCCGTTAACATCAAGCTTAATCGTTGACCAACCCACGGCACTAATAATCCCCCTGTTTTCTAGTATAAAAATAGGGGTGGCCGATGTCGTCTTAATGGCATTACCCGTCCCTGTCTGGCTGATAAAACCGTCATTAACAAGGGTTGATACTCCATTACCGACTTCTACCGCATCTTTGGACCCTGACGTAGTCAATGTTCCTCCTGCCTCGACAGTACCAAGGTCAAGATTGGATAAAGTTTGTTTATTTGTCTCGGTTGTCCCGCTGACCACTGTAAAACTGGCTGCGTATGAGCATGAAATAAATGAGACCTGCAAGGCTGCTACTAATGTTAGTAGCCTGAAATTATTATTGAAATTCAAAACAATCGCCTTTGTGTGAAATTAGAATTAGCAACACTCTAAAAGGCTAAAATGAAAGCTTTGTGACAATATCTGACATCTTGAAAATATCAGGAACACCAAGCTTGATTTCTTCCAATTTCACAACACATTTCATGTCGTGTTTTTCTTGGCAAGATCTGGAACGAAATAAGAGGCAATCTTCATGGCAATAAGTAAGTTATGGCCTGAACGTCCATGCTATGTAAGAACATCGACACAAAGGACGCAGGCAGGTTGGTATTCAGCTCATGGTTTAGCGCCAGACCGGCTAATGAAACACCAGATTATTGACTGGCCTTGACCAACTCCACCGTGAAATAGGCAGAATAATACCGTCGCACGGATTTAAGAGTAATCGACTTCTGAAATCAATAAGCTATGATTCCTGCGTCCATAATCCATCTTCATCATTTAGCTTAGCTTCATGCTCGTATGATTTGGCAAGACTCTCAAGCATTGCAGCAAGATTAGGTCTTGAGTTTAGCCAATGACAGGAGAAACGTCTGAATTCCTCTGCGACTTGACGTTCTTGCACCCCACCATCATAAGGCATACGGGTCGTAACCCCCCTGGACTTATGCACTCCAGTATGAAAACCTCGTCTGATATCTTCGCTATCATCCTGATCCAATAACTCGGCAATAATTGGGTTTGGCCAACATTCCAGGTTTTTACTCAAAGGCCATTCGGAAAGCCAACTGCCTATTGTTAAATCAGTAACAACCTCGCGATCCTTCTCTCTTGCCAAGTCTCGGGTTTTATTGATCCATGAGAAAAATTGCTCTCTGTCAATCTCGCCATTAAGACTTGTGCCTGGAATTCCACGCCCATTGCAGATCAGGGAAGCGGCTGTTTGTACCGCTGCATACAAATCGCCTTCCGTATTACGAGGCTTATAGACAAGGCAAATGAGCTCCATAAAGGATTCAGGTTTAGCGAGTATTTCTGTCATCAGATGAGGAGTTCCATATTCGTCATGTTCAAGTATCGGGTAGTAAGCAAACTCCAGATTTACCATTTCCGAATGATTACACCCTGACTTGGCAAGTGCCTTAAAGACACGAGAAATATCCCACGAGCCTGGAAAAGGCAAATTTTCTTCCTGACCGGCTGCAATACCTCTTAACATACGCACCAGCAATTCATTGGGCAATTCGGGGGAACAATCCCCCATAGCACACATGGCTGTTCGCGGCCTTCCAAAAGCCAACAATTTTTCCATGCAGAAGAGCAAATGATCACTATCTGATTGAATATAAGATGGCCGGACATTCAGCCAAAAATGATCGACAACCTTTTGCGACTGCTCTTCTACAAGAAGCCATAAAATCATGCTTTGCGGAGCATTAATCATAAATCCAGCCACTTTTTCAAAAGGGATTGAATTTTGTTCGAATTGCAGCAAGCTGCCTTTCAAAAACTCTGTAAGCTCTGCTTGAGGTATTGCATGCAGCACACCATAGGTCAACGAGTCAAATAACGACGGCCCTGACAAATTGGTATACCATTGGCACAGCCACTGTGCCAAATCTTTACGCTTAAACGGCCCCTCAACAAGCTCCCAACCAACAAGCCTTGGATCTCCACAACGTTTAGCCAACCTGTCAACGCCAGACCAACCCAGAGTTTGATATATTTCCAGAATGGCTGAGGTGCGCAATAATTTCCGAACCTTGTCGTCTTCCTTGTAATCTTCCTCACTTCCATCAGGGAGTTCTACCCATGCATTAGAAAAAATCCATCCGTGCCGGATAACCGGGTCCTCAGCGGCCAGAGTATCGAACAATGGTCTCAATGTATCCGCAGAATAACGATCGTGCTTCTCTCCATCTTGATTAAAAGCATTTTCCCGATTCAGGAATTGCCTAATAGCATTGCGAATAATCTCTCGTTCTTCATCAGGTAAAGTTATTGCGTCATATACCAACTCAATAACTTTATCCCGAAAGTGGGTATCCAATTCATTAATTTTGGGTATCAGGTCAGCAATGCACCGGGCATCTCGCTGAGCTTTCTCTATCAGCAATCCTGCAATTGGCAATATGAATTGTCGGATTTCACCATAAGTGACAACCTCACCTGAACCAGCGTCATCGTCACGCCAGCGAGGCTTTGCATTGGGCGAGGCCGCATCATGCTGCTTTGGTAGCAAAGACAACAAAAGCATCCAGGCAGTTTCAGGATAGCGATCTACTACATTTCTGATAACACGGAGTCGAAGTTCGACTGACGCGGCTGTTTGTGGGTACCAATATCGAAAAAAAGAAATCAAAGTTTTAAACGGTGTGTTACCCCAATTTCCTTTTATCTCTACATTTGACAGTTCAGCAAGGATATTCGCAACCCGCCCAAGCCGTGCAGGATACCATGCCAGCAGTTCTAAAGCCCATAACAAATTTGCATGCCAGCAGCGTCCCATAGTGCCTGATGCCTGTGTTTCCGTAATTAAACGGGTAACTGGTTTATCCGGTTTTCGCAAACTCCCTTGTACAGCATTCAGGAACTCATCGGGAGCAGCCTCGGCAAAGGATCGAAGAAAAGATGCAACAGAAAGCCAGCGTTCCTCATTGGCGTTTTCCAGCAGTTGAGAAACAAAATTCCGTACATGCTTGCCGATAACAGCATGATCAAAACTGTCGGCAAAGTATCCCAGTTTAGCAATAGATTCGGCCATGGCGTCCAACACAACGCCGGATTGCTCGCGAACCTTACCATAAACGGAGGCCATCCAGCGTTTGTCTTCTTCCAACTCCAACACTGGGTCAGGTTGTTCAAAAACAGCACAGGCAACCTGAAAGAATCTTGCCAAAATGGCTTCATTCAGTCTGGCTGCCATCAGGTGCAATAACTCCAACGGTGCCTTGGCCTTCCAGAGAGAGCCTATTCTTACAATAGGCGCGTCATCCAGCGTAACCAACCTCAATAGCTCGTTTTCAATGTCCTCATAGGGCTTGTTGGCAATCTTTTCTACGCACGCCTTATCTCCTTCAGACGTACTGTTCCAAGCACCCACCAGAGTCATTATCAATAAGCTTGTAGTGTCGGCTTCATCAACCCAATCCGGTTTCTTGATAGCAGGATTTTGCGCATACCATCGGCGAAAAACAGTCCATGATCTTCCTAACGTTAGAGTATATCGGGCAGCATCAGAGGGATCTATTCCAAGTTCACACAGAGATTTTTCAAATTCATCCCGTTTTGGACGCTTAAGCTCTACTAGGTTTTGGCCAATTGCCTGTCCGCCAATACCCATAAGATTGAATGCCTGATCTCCGAATGCCATGGGGACAATCAAGCTCATTCCTTCACGTGGAGCACGGCGCTGGCCAAGGCGGTTATCGGTAATAATCACCAGCTCAATGCCTGAGTTGGCATCTACAAACTGCCAGCCTTCTTCCGAGGTTATGCAAACAGCGCGCAATGAATAACCGTCTTCGATCAACAGTGCGCAAGTGAAGGCAACTGCTTCAGACTGGCTGTCTGCCATAACAGCAATCAAAGGTTCTCTTTTCTGAATACTTTTCTGTAGAGCAAGCTTTGATTTCTCACGACCACTAAACAGTGCAGGCCTTGTGGCGGCAGGACTGGACTGATTGCACCAATGCTGCCAATAATTTTCCACGGTGTCTATACCATGTCCTGCAATACCAAGCTGCATGCCCAGCCACAAGTTGGTCACAGGCGCCGCTTCCAGCCAGGCTTCCAGATCATCAGCATCCCAAACCAGCACATTTTCCCACACCTTGCGATTTCTAGCTTTTTCTTGCCATATATTTTTCCCCGGCCAGCGGCGCGGCGTTACAAAAACAAAGGTTGCTTTCGTTGCCTCTTCCGTTGATATCTGTCCTTGGCGTTTCTCAAAATCACTGCTGGCTTTGGATGCCGGATCTTTTGATGTACCTAATTCCCAATAGCTAATGCCAGTTGGAACCCACGGGTTTCCTTGTTCCACTGCGATAACACCATCCCAACCGGGAACACTAACCGAGTCACCGCCGGGCATGGCAATCGCCGTAATACGGGCCGTTGCCGAGATTAACCTTCTTACTAAGACGGGAAGCATTCCTTGTGCCTCACGTTTGTCTGACCACTGTACTAGATCGGTTGCGGTGACGCGCATGGTGTGGGAAATCCTTTATAGAATAAAATGCCAATCTGTTACAGTTAGGCTAGGATTTGTTATTCAAGGCAGATTCAAGCACGATAACAACAGCAGTCATCTGAACTCTTATCGTATCTATTTCGACCACCTATTCGACAAAACCTCTGCCTGCTTCAACACCAATTCAATAGCAGCTTCTTCACCAACTGGGGGATATTTCCATTTTTTCAAAGTACGTCTGACTAAAATCCTTAACCTGGCTCGTACACTGTCACGCACTTGCCAGTCAACTGTAGTGCTATTACGTAATTTCTCCGTAATTTCAACAGCTATTTTTTTAAGAATTTCATCACCCAGTTCTCTGGCCGCACTTTCATTATTGGCAAGCGCATCATAAAAAGCAATCTCATCCGGATTTAAACCCAATGCAGCCTCTCGCTCAAGTGCTTCCTGGAAATCCTTGGCCATCTGGATCAATTCTTCAATAACCTGCGCCGTCTCCACCGCCCTGTTGTGGTACTTACGCAGGGTTTCCAGCAGGCGATCGCCATACTTCTTCTCTTGCACCACGTTGTTACGTGCCCGGGCTTTAATCTCATCACGCAGCAGCTTTTCCAACAGTTCCACAGCCAGATTGCGACTCTTCATCTGTCGCAAATCTTCCAGAAACTCTTCTGACAACAGGCCAATATCAGGTTTATCCAACCCTGCCAAAGCAAAAATATCCGCTACTCCATCAGCCACGATAGCGTTATCCAGAATCTGTTTGAGCGCACTATTCTTTTCTGCGTCAGAGCGCTTGCGGTCTACCGTGGTGAACTTAACAATAGCGGCCTTAACAGCGGCAAAGAAGGCAATCTCCGTGCGTAGTGCCGCAGCTTCATCCAAGGTGCTGCATAAAGAAAACGCCTTACTGACGGCCAACATAGTATCCAGGAAGCGCTGTTTGCCATCTTTCACCCCCAGGATATGGTTTGCTACCGGCACCAATAGCTGCATTGCATCCGTCTCAAATTTACTGTAATCAAAGCCATGCATCAACCCACGTACAATATCCAGCTTCTCCAGTAATATCGCCAGTGCTTCGCTCGCATTATGGGTCGGATCACCCTTACCCTTGGATTCAGTGTAAATTTTGAGCGCTGCCTTTAACTCATTGGCAATACCAATATAATCCACAACAAGCCCGCCAGGTTTATTACGGAACACCCGGTTAACCCGGGCAATCGCCTGCATCAAGTTGTGCCCCTTCATGGGTTTGTCAATATACATGGTGTGACAACAAGGTGCATCAAAGCCAGTCAGCCACATATCACGCACAATCACCAGTTTCAATGGGTCTGCCGGGTCTTTAAAACGCTTTTCAAGACGCTTTTTAACCTGTTGACTGTACAGGTGCGGCTGCAACAAAGGTTTGTCTGCTGCCGAGCCGGTCATTACCACCTTGATTGCGCCTTTTTCCGGGTCGGTATCGTGCCAATCCGGTCGCAAAGCTACAATAGCGTTGTACAGCTCAGCACAAATATCACGACTCATGCAAACGATCATCGCCTTGCCTTCCAGCGTAGCAGTACGTGTCTCAAAATGCTCTACCAAATCAGCCGCTACCTGTGCCAGCCGTGGTTGTGCACCTACCAACTTGGTCAGTGCTGCCCAATCGCTCTTGGTCTTCTCTCGGGCAGTGATATCCTCTTCATCTTCAATAACTTCATCTACCAGGGCATTCAGTTCATCAATTTCAGCCTGGTTCACGTCCAGCCTGGCCAGGCGACTTTCATAGAAAATCGGCACCGTGGCACCATCATCCACCGCATCCTGAATATCATAAATACTGACATAATCACCGAACACCGCCCGGGTATCCTTATCTTCCAACGCAATAGGCGTGCCTGTGAAACCAATGAAAGTAGCGTTCTTTAACGCATCTCTCATATGTTTGGCATAACCAAACACGTACTTACCAGTCTTCGTATCCAGCCGTCCTTTCATGCCATATTGACTGCGGTGCGCCTCGTCAGAAATCACTACAATATTGCTGCGATCCGACAACAAGGGGTGCTGTTCTTCATCGTCCAGCAACGCAAATTTCTGTACCGTGGTAAAGATGATGCCTCCTGCCTCACGTGAAGCCAGCATCTCACGCAACTCTTCTCGGCTGCCTGCCTGCACCGGTGTTTGCCTGAGCAAGTCTTCAGCAGCGCAAAAAGTGCCATACAACTGCCCATCCAGATCGTTGCGATCAGTCACCACCACCAAAGTGGGGTTTTTCATTTCTGGCTGCTGCAACAGTTTACCTGCATAGCAAGCCATAGTGATACTCTTGCCCGAGCCTTGCGTATGCCACACCACGCCAGCCTTGCGACTGCCGGGTTGCACTTCCTTGCCATAGGTCGCCCGTGGCTCTTGTACCTCCAATATACCCTTGTTCGGGTTACTGGCTGCAATCACCGTAGCCTTAACCGCCTCACGAGCGGCATGGAACTGGTGATAGCCTGCAATCTTCTTGATAATCTGGTCAGCCTCCTGCTCAAACAGCACAAAGTGGCGCACGTAGTCGAGAAACAGCGCAGGCTCGAAGAAGCCACGCACCAAGGTTTCCAGTTCGAATTCCAGCAGCGGCCGATCATCCTCATTGGCAATAGCCCGCCAGGGCTGCATGCGCTCCTGATTGGCCGTGAGCGACCCCAGCCGCGCCGTGAATCCGTCGCTGACCACCACCGCCACGTTGGTGTTGAACAAGTCGCCGATTTCGTCCTTGTAGGTCTGGATCTGGTTGAAAGCATCCCAGATATCGGTTTGTTCGTTGGCTGGGTTCTTCAGCTCAATCACAGCCAGCAGCAGACCGTTGACGAAGGCCACTAAATCCGGACGACGTGGCTGCTTGGTTCCGGTCACGGTGAACTGGCTGACCAGTAGAAAGTCGTTGTTGCGTGGGTTGGCGAAGTCGATCAGGTTAACCAGGTCGGTGCACTTTTCGTCGCCTATGGAGAACTCGACCGGAATGCCAGCCAGCAGCAGTCGATGCACACGACGGTTGCGTGCGATCAGCAGCGGCTCGCTGACCGTAAGAAGCTCGTGTGCCGCCTGCTCCAGCGCCGCGGCGGGGATGTGCGGGTTAATGCGTGTAAGCGCGACCAACAAGCGTTCGCGCAATACAGTCTGACGATAGTCGGAGCGGGCAGGTTGGTCTCCATCGGGCGCAATGTCCGGACCCTGTGTGTACGTCCAACCGAGGCTCCCGAACCATTCAATGCAGAGGTCTTCAAGTTGTTGTTCAATAATCATTTCCCCTCCGCTGCCTACTGCTTCACCGCATCCATGATTTGTTCGGCCACCTCATCACGTAGTTGGGATGGATAGCCGTTCTTCCGTAGCGTGATACGGATAACGTTACGCATTCGCGCTTGAACATCTTCGCGTTTGTCCCAATCCACAACCTGGTGTTTAGAAATATCGCAGGACAGCTCGCTGGCAATCAAAGCGATACGTCCTGGTTCCACTTGCTGCGCGTCAGGATGCGCACGCAAGATGGCATCAATGTTGAAAGACGTTTTCTCCGAATCAATGACGGGAGCACCCTCAACGTCAGCAGCCGGAACAGAAGGCACTTGAACAACTTGAGTAGTAGCCGAGCGCTCAAGTTCTGCGGCTCGTGCAAGGCTGGCTTCCTCCTCCGCTTCGGCGGTTGTAATATTGCAATAATCAGATGCGCCAATGAGATCGGGAAAGAGGCTGGCATGGTGCACGTTCATCCGCCTAAGATGGCGCAAGCAAGCATCACGACCCTCATTGCGGATATAAACCTTGCAGATGTATCGAGCCAATAAATCTGGCTGATCTTCCTCCGATGCGGAGCGTAATTCCTCATCTTCAAAAGCCTCATCGTCGGCTAAGGCATTCGTCAGCTTGTTTTCTATCGTGGCGTCATACGGAGAGAAAGTGAACAGTCCGGCCTGATTCACCAATCTTCCATAGCTGTCCTTGCGTGGTTCCCAAAGCCGAATGCTTGTCTCGTCCTGATGCTCCAGAATAAAACTCTTGTTGAGCACGTAGACGACACGATACGGGTTCTCTTCTTCATCTTTGCTGTCAGGCTTGGCGAAGGCGAAAAACAGAGCGACATACGGTGAATAGGTCCAGTCAAGCAAGGGCGTCATCAAGCCGTGATGCTGGCCAATAGACCAAAGCTCGTCATCTTCTTCTAAGAGGCTGTTATCGCTAAGTCGGCCTCGAATCGCCCGTTTGAATCGGTCAAGCTGAGTTGCTGCCAAATTATCGGTGACGATACCATTGTCGGATAGACGACCTAAAGTCGGCATCAGACTCCAGTCAGAACGTCGTTGACCACGAAAAATCAATTGTGTCGCGGGACGATTAAAGAAAGAACTTTCCAGTAGTTCCGTGTAGTCCCGCCAAGATTCTAATCGAGTTACCGGGATGCGACCACTACGCTCGTCGGCCATAACTTCAAAGCATTTTTTCCCATTCTCCCAAACTGGGATCTTCTCAAAATAGTCAGTGCTTTGTTCTTCGGGAAGAATACTTTCTAGCTGAGTCATTGAACGTCCTCACCATTGAGAACACAAGAAACTGTCAATTCGCCAGATAGAAGCTTAGGTAGAAGAGTGTCGCGGAGTCCAGCTAGCTCACGATTCTGAAATACGTTCAATTTAATGCATTTTAATAAAGGCACTACCGTATTATCAAACTGCTTCATGACTGAATGTCTTGGCCTGACACAAAGTACGGTTTCAAACGTAGCCTGTGTAATGGTATCAAAGACGGCGCCGTGTGTATTTTTCTTAAGTTTCTCAACAGACTCTTTCAGGTTAAAATAGTTGAAAAGATCCCCAACACCCTCGGTGCCTATCACCCCATAGCAAGACTGATTCATCGCCATTTCCTTGCCAACTAAGGCGAGTTTACCAACTGTTCCCCGTGCAGAAATGATCGTTGTGCCCTCAAGCAACAGTTTGGTCGAGCTTTTCTGCAAGCCTGTCTCGGTAATTTTTTCTTCGGTATCAACAACCCAAACATCGCTATCATCGGGAACATCTCTAACTGAAAACCAGGGAATGGTGCCAGCCCAATAGCTGGACTCGGATCGCTTGGGCGTACCACCTCCAATCAATTGAATCATTTTTGATAGCGGTACTGCTTCCCACCCCTTCGGGATATCCCCCAACTCCGAGTCTTCCATCGCATCGGAAAACAACTCGGCAGTGGCCGCAAGTTGGTCGTGGTGCTCGCGGGGCATCTGGTCAAGTTCTTCGTTGGTCTTTCCGCTGATGGCGCGCATGGCGGCTCGTAGTGGGTCTTCGCCTTGCTCGATGGCAGCGATCTTGGCTTTGACCGGGTCGAAATCAACAAACCAGGACTTGAAGATAGCTTGCGCCATGGCTTCGAGGGTTTTATTGAGGTGTCGGTTGAGGTCGATCTTGTCATCTATTTTGCGAAGAATTGATCCAATAATTTGCCTTTTATCCGAAGGAGGAAAGGCAAATGAAAAATCAGAAAGCGCTTGCCACGATACACGTTGTCTACCAGATGTTCCTTCCATCCGCGCTTCAGCAAAAGATCTGAAATCGGGGTGGCGCGCCAAGTAATATACATAGTCCTCATCATATTCAGGAGCTTTAGCTGCCATGACGATGAATTCAGTTGATCCATGCGCAATGGATCCAGCAGGCAGGGCATTCACTTTGGCTGTCTTACCATTTTCAAGACATGGGGTGATACGGGCGAACAACGTATCACCGTTCCTAAAGCGTGAGCCTCCGCCAGCAAATTCGCGCTCAGATACATATGCGATATCACGTTGGTTCTCGGCTAGAGCAGCCATATCAACAAATGGTGCGATTGCTCCGCGTTTGATAGGCCTTGGTGGATTGAAATCTACCACCTCCGTGATTTTCTGGTCAGCAGCCATAACCCAACTCCGCCAGATTCTTACTGATTTCTACTTCCAACTTCGCACTCTTGACAAACTGTTCCACCAGTTGTGTGGCCAACCATTTGAAAATACCATTCAATACATCAGCCATCATTCCTCACCTCCCTTCTTAATCCGCTTCTTCTTCGCTGACTCAAGTTGCTGAATGCTTTGCTCTGGCACAGGCAGGTTTTCAGGCATGGTGCCACCCAAGTCTTGAATGGTTTGACGGACTTTACTACCGACCTCATGATGAGTCTGATTGGCCTGGCGTTTGCCTTGTACACCATCACGGCGTAATTTTTCTTCAGTCTGGGTTGCTCGGAACAGGTTGGCAGCCAACTCTGTACTACCCATGTGATCAAGGATTTTCTGACTCTTTTTAAGACCTTTGCTGGCATGAATATCTTTGGCACCCAGGCCGCCATACAGACCTCTGTAACCGTGATCCTGAAAAATAGCATAGTCCAGCGCAGTTTCCACGCCCGCATCTTTGGCAGCTGCAGCGAGATGTTTATTATGGGTGGCTAGTTCATTACGAATAGCCAGACGTTTTTCATCTTCTGAAAGCTTGGCAAAGTTTGCATCGTCAGCCAATTCCTGTCGCCGGGTCTGAATGGCAAAGTAAGTCTGCCCATTGGCAATAACAGGCTTGCTCGGGTCACCGTTCTGTACAATCAGGTAGCAGGCGTAACGTGAAAGGCGTACATCTTCTAACTGACGGTGAGCGCCAGAGCCGATTTCGACCATATCGAGGATATCCTCGAAATGGTCTGCTTCGTTCTGCCCACTATTACGGCATGCAGCCTTGGCACGAATGATAACGGGCAAAAAATGACGATATTCAGAGTACTCCAACACCTTCGCCAGTTGGCGAGCTCGCCAGTATTCATGACCGCTTTCATCCTGATGACGAAGCGCATCAAAGGTAGTGTGATGCTGTTGACTGATTTGCTTTCCATTCATATTATTAGCCTCCGTAACCCAAACCCGCTAAATTCTTTTTGATTTCTTCCTCCAGCTTCGCACTCTCGGCAAACTGTTCCTCTAGTTGCGCCGTCAACCGCAGCATCTTCTCGGCAAAGGGTTCGCTATCTTCTTCCTGCTGCACTGCTCCTACATAACGCCCCGGTGTGAGTACATACTCATGTTTACGTACATTCTCCAACTTGGCAGAGTAGCAAAATCCGGGAACATCTTCGTATTTTTCATCCTGTTGCCAGGCATGAAAAGTATCGGCAATTTTCTTGATGTCATCCGCCGTGAAATCACGCAACACACGATCTTTCATGTACCCCATCTGACGGGCATCAATGAACAGAAATTCACCACGCCGGTCACGCTTTTTCTTGTCTAAGGCAAAACCATTTTGTTTATCACGGGTCAGAAACCAGATACAAGCTGGAATCTGGGTATTGGTAAATAGTTGGCCAGGCAAAGCCACCATGCATTCCACATAGTCATCTTCAATCAATCGCTTGCGGATTTCTCCTTCGTTATTGGTATTGGAACTCATGGAACCATTCGCCAGCAACAGCGCCATACTGCCAGTGGGTGCAAGATGCCAGAGCATATGCTGCAACCAGGCAAAGTTAGCATTGCCTTGGGGCGGTGTGCCAGCAATCCAACGTGGATCGTTGGCCAGTTTCTCATTCCACCATTCTTTCATATTGAAAGGCGGATTGGCCATAACATAATCAGCCCGTAAATCTGGATGCTGGTCATTAAGCAAGGTATCCGCCGGGCCAGAACCAAAGTTGAAGTCAATGCCACGAATAGCCATATTCATCGCAGCCAGACGCCAGGTGGTAGGGTTGCTTTCCTGTCCGTAGACGCTGATCTGTTTATTATTAGTGACCTTACCACCGTGCTGTTCAATGAATTCTTCACTTTGCACAAAAAAACCACCAGAGCCCATGGCAGGGTCGTAAACACGGCCTTTAAACGGCTGAAGCATTTCCACAATCAAAGTAACGATGCTTTTAGGTGTGTAGTATTGGCCGCCCTTTTTACCTTCAGCCAAAGCAAACTGGCCTAGAAAGTATTCGTAGACATGGCCAAGAATATCTTTGGATTGCAAGCTGAGTGGCTGGCCTTCGTAAGTTTTAGCGGCGAAATCAGTATCAGAGAACAAACCAATAAGTTCGCCCAATTTACTGGAGTCAATCTGCGTACGGGCAAAATCCTTATTGAGTACATTCTTCAGACGGCTATTTTCCCGCTCTACTGCCTCCATGGCGTTGTCAATCAGCCAGCCCACCGAACGCATTTCTTCTGGTTCGTTCTTACCCGGTTTACTCCATGGCAGCGGTGTCTTGGGTGGCAGTTGTGCACAATCACGCAAGGTTTGCCAACGAGCTTCCAGGGGAACCCAGAATACGTTCTTTTCCGTGTAGTAATCACGCTCCTCCAGTTCATAAGCAAGATTTTCTTCATACTCTTGTGTACCTGCACCACCGTAGTCACTGGGGTCCATGTAGTAATCATGCTCTGGATTAATGAATTGCTCTCGCAGTTCACGCTGACGCTCCTCGAAGGCATCAGAAACGTATTTAAGAAAGATCAACCCAAGCACGACGTGTTTGTATACGGCTGCATCCAAGTTGGAGCGTAGCTTATCAGCCGCGGTCCACAGTTTCTTTTCCAGGTCGTTGAAGAATTGTTGTTCGATGTGTTTCATATAAAAAATAAAAACTTGATCACGAATAATTCAATATGATAACGCCTCAAACACATTTGTTTACAATAATTGGAATATTTAACCGTTTACTTATCACTTCCCAATACAAAACGAAGAAAAAATCTCCCCCAGCAAATCATCACTGCTGAATTGCCCGGTAATCTTGCACAACTCATCATGCGCCAACCTGAGTTCCTCGGCAAACAAATCCAGCACCCGGTCATCGTGGCTGGCATGTTCCCGCGCAATGTCCAGGTGTTCACTGGCATTATTCAAAGCCAGCAAATGCCGCTCACGGGCCAGCCAAGGGGATTCGGCACTGGGATTCCAGCCCGCAATTTCCAGCAGTTTCTGCCGCAAAGTATCCAGGCCCATTTCTTGTTTGGCAGAAACCAGAATAGCCAAGGCTTCATGGCCATTCTCTTCGGTGGTTTGTTCAACCTGCTGCTGCAGGCGTTTTAAGGCACCCTCATCCAACAGATCAATTTTGTTAAAGACTTTCAACACCGGGGTCCGGACAGGCAAACGTTGGGTAATCTCTATATCCAGCTCATCATTGGGCGAACGGGCATCCTGCAAATGCAAAATCACGTTTGCCTTTTCAATTTCCGCCCAGGTACGGGCAATGCCAATGCTTTCAACCGTATCTTCGGTTTCCCGCAAGCCTGCCGTATCTACAATATGAATGGGTACGCCCTGGATATGAATCTGTTGGCTTACCTTATCGCGTGTGGTGCCGGCAATCGGTGTCACAATCGCAACTTCATCACCCGCCAGGGCATTCAGCAAACTAGACTTGCCCACATTAGGCTGGCCTGCCAGCACCACATGCATGCCTTCACGCAAAATCATGCCCTGTTTGGCTTGTTTGGTCAGGTGATGCAAATCGGCCTGAATGTTTTCCAGCTCTTGATGTGCCTGATACTTTTCAAGGAATTCAATTTCTTCCTCTGGAAAATCCAGCGTAGCCTCTACCAGCATGCGCAAATGCACCACACGGTCAGCCAAAGCATTAACCAGGGTTGAAAAAGAACCGCTTAAAGAAGCCATCGCACTGCGGGCCGCCGCTTCCGAAGAAGCGTCAATCAAATCGGCCACTGCTTCAGCCTGAGCCAGGTCAAGGCGATTATTCAAGAATGCCCGCTGGGTAAACTCACCTGGTTCGGCATGGCGCAGGTCAATCCCAATCTCGCGGCCAACTTCAAGGCAACGTTCAAGGATACGTTTAAGCACGGCCGGCCCACCATGGCCCTGCAATTCAAGCACATCCTCACCGGTATAGGAATTCGGCGCCTTGAAAAACAGGGCAATTCCTTCGTCAATCGCTTGCCCCGTCGCATCCAGGAAAGGCAGGTAATGGGCATGTCGGGCTACCAGTTCACGACTGAAAAATTGCTGTATGAAGGCGCTCAGATCAGGTGCCGAAACCCTGATAACACCAATGCCACCCCGTCCGGGTGCGGTTGCAATAGCAACAATGGGTACATTATTTGAAGTAATCATCTTTTATGCCGCATAATCAGATACCTGAATTATAAGGGTTAAGGTAGAAAAGAACCTTTTAGGGCATAATATAGCAGAAGTAAACATTCTTCCGTTAACACACCATTTACCCAATGCGTATATTATTAGTCGAAGACGAACCCGATCTGGCCCAATGGTTAATGAGAAGCTTGGGCAAACAGGCCGGATTCACCATTGAATGGTCCAATGATGGTTTGGTAGCCTATAAAAGACTGCTTATAGAAGAGTTTGATGCCATTATCCTTGACCTGGGTATCCCGGGCATGGATGGCAATACCTTGTTAAGCCGGCTAAGAGCCGACGATGACCGTACCCCGATTCTTATCCTGACAGCCCGGGATTCCCTGGCCGATCGGGTAGATACCCTGGAGTCCGGTGCCGATGATTTCCTGCCAAAACCTTTCATGATCGAAGAACTGGTAGCCAGGCTTAATGCGCTTATTCGCAGAAGCCGTGGCCGGGACAAACCTCGATTAAGTTGTGGCAACCTGCATTACGATATGGGCAAACAACGCTTTTTGCTGGATGAGCAGGTATTACAGGTTACTCCCCGGGAAAGTGAAGTTTTAACAGTACTTATCCAGAAAAGCGAAGAACCTGTCAACAAGAAATTCATACTTGAACGCTTGCTGGCCCATGACACCAATGATGAAATCGGCATAGAATCCATTGAGGTTATCATTCACCGGTTGCGCAAAAAACTTCAACAGTCCACGGTGCAAATCACCACATTGCGCGGTATTGGTTACTGCCTTGAGCCCATTCCCGATGATGAAATTTAAAAGCCTAAAATCTACATTATTATGGCTATTGATACCTGCATTAGTCATTACCATGCTGATTTCACTCTGGGCCTCCAACCTTGAACTAAGGGGACAAGTTAACAAAGCATTTGACCGCTCCCTGGCGGGTGCGATCCGTTCCATAGAAGTCAACATCAAGACAGAAGACGGTGGCCTGGCCATGGAACAACCCTTTTACATGCTTGAGTTCTTCGAACTGACCACGCGCAGTACTGCCTATTTCAGGGTGGCCACCGAAGACCGGCTAACGGAAATCGGCTATACCGACCTTCCCTTGCCTGCCACTGCCCTAAAAACCAATAAAGCCGTTTTTTATAACCAGGATTATCTTGGCCAACCCATGCGGATTGCCGCCATTGCCATTCGCCCTGAAGCAGGCCTGCTTTACAACCCCGAAAGCCGTATTATCATCCAGGTTGCCGAAAGCATAGCCAGCCGGGAAGCCTTCATCAACCAACTCATCTGGCAATCAGTACGCAAAGACTTTGTCGTGCTTGCCATTTTTATCCTTTTACTTTCCGGTGGCATTATTATTGCGCTTCGCCCCTTGAAAGCATTAAGCAGTGAAATCAAAAACCGTTCATTTGATAACTTGATGCCGATTGATGAAAAGGAATTGCCAAAAGAAATCAAACCCCTGGTACAAGCCATCAATCTTCATCTTGAACGTTATATCAAGCGGAATATTACCCAGCAGCAGTTTCTTGATGATGCCTCCCATCAATTGCGCACACCACTTTCCGTGTTAACCATGCAGGTGGATTATGCAAAGAAACTGGCCCAAACCACCGAAATGGAAGAAGTATTAACCGCCATACAGCAAAGACTGGGCAATACAATTCAGCTAACCAATCAATTACTGGCATTGGCCAAAGTTCGAGATGCCGCCGACAAACTCACGGCCAATGTTTCACGTGAAACAATTGATATCTGCCAGCTAGCTGCCGAAGTAGTAAACAATTTATTACCCTCGGCACGCAAGAAAAGAATGGATTATGGCCAGGAATTGCCTGACCAGCCCATCATGATCAATGGGATTGAATGGCTGCTTAAGGAAGCGTTAAGCAATATTATCAGCAACGCCATTAAATATTGCCCAATGCGTTCCCGGATTACCGTCGCTGTATTGGACGAACAGGAACATATTATCTTGCAAGTTGAGGATAACGGGCCGGGCATGAATCCTGAAGATATCGCCTTGGCAGGCAAACGCTTTCGCAGGGGGGCATCAGGCAAGGAAAAATACGGTTCTGGCTTGGGGTTGGCCATTGTGAACACGATTGCTGAAATTAACCGGGCCAGGTTTGAAATTATTTCCAAAAAAAATGAAACCGGCCTGATTGTTCGGCTGATTTTCAACAAACCCCCTATGGATTACCCTGATAAAGGCCGATTTTCATAATATTGAAAGGTAATCGAAAGCTTCAGTTTTGTATTGTTAGGTCCTTACACATAAAAGGAGAGTGCAATGAAGCTTTACAAAAAAACATTATCTTTCATGGCGGCAGGCCTGCTTGGCCTTGCTACCCTGGGCAATGCACAAGCACAGGAACAGCCCAAAAAACCGGAATGTATCGCACCGGCACAACCAGGCGGCGGCTTTGACCTGACCTGCAGACTGGCCCAGAACGGTTTTGCCCAAACCAAAATTCTTGAAGCACCCATGCGAACCATTTACATGCCCGGTGGCATTGGAGCCGTGGCTTATAACAATATCGTGGCTCAACGGCCAGCCGATGGCAACGCCATTGTTGCCTTTTCAGGCGGTTCCTTGCTCAATCTGGCTCAGGGTAAATTTGGCAAATACAACGTTAATGACGTGAAATGGCTGGCAGCTGTTGGCAGCGATTATGGCGTCGCCATTGTACGTAACGACTCTCCCTATACCGATCTCAAGTCCTTGATGGAAGCTTTCAAGGCGGATCCCGCCAAAATTGTCCTGGGTGCAGGCGGTTCTGTGGGTAGCCAGGATTGGATGAAAGCGGCCCTGACAGCCAAAGCGGCCGGTGTTGATTATAAAAAAATGCGTTTCGTTGCCTTTGAAGGTGGCGGTGAAGCGGTAACCGCCCTGCGTGGTGGACATATCCAGGCTTATATGGGTGACGCAGCAGAAGCCCGTACCATGCTTGATGGTGGTGCGCCCATCCGGATTCTGGCTGTTTTCAATGACAAACGCCTGCCTGGCAAAATGGGAGATATCCCTACTGCCGCAGAACAAGGCTTTGACATCAACTGGCCGATTATTCGCGGTTTCTACGTTGGTCCAAAAGTTTCAGACGCCGAATACAACTGGTGGGTAGGTGCTTTTGACAAACTCATGAAAACACCTGAATTTGCCACTATGCAAGAACAGCAAGGCCTGTTCCCCTTTGACAAAACCGGTGCTGAACTGGACAGCTATGTCAAGGAACGCGTTAAATTCTATACAGAACTGGCCGACTCTTTTGGCCTGATCAAAAAATAATTTTTACTCTAAAGTACCTCTGCCAGCCAGAGGTACTTGTGTTTCTATTTCAAAGGTACTCTTATGGCACTAAATGATAGGGTGTTGGGTATTGCCGCCCTCTTCTTTGCCGCATTTCTTACCTGGTTTGGTTACGACCTGGAAGCGCCATTTTCTTATGAACCCGTAGGACCAAAAGCATTTCCTCTCATGCTTGCAATGATTATCGCCATTTGCGGTGTGCGACTTGTTTACAAAGGTGGCAATACGGTTGAACCTAACCCGGCGGGCGCCAACTTCCGGATCATGACCATGATTGTCTATGTTGCCGCTTATGCTTTTCTTTTTCAATGGGTCGGATTTATTGTGTCCACAGCACTCATGACCATTTTTGTAGGCCGCCTGTTCAATGGATCATGGCTCAAATGTATTATTGGCGGAGTGGTAATGGGCATCCTGTTCTTCCTGCTTTTTGATAAAGGCCTGGATGTTGTCTTGCCTACCGGTATTCTTGGAGACCTCCTATGAGCGGATTAATGGAACATTTATCGATCGGATTCGGTGTTGCCTTTTCAGGCCTGAATCTGCTCGTGGCAGCGCTTGGCTCATTTATTGGCACCATTGTTGGTGTATTACCCGGACTGGGGCCGATTAATGGCGTAGCTATGCTAATACCCATTGCCTTTGCCATGCAATTGCCACCGGAAACCGCCCTGATCCTGCTGGCAGCGGTATATGTAGGTGCCGAATATGGCGGCCGGATTACCTCTATCCTGATTAACGTACCAGGAGAAGCCGCCGCAGTCATGACCACGCTTGATGGTTACCCTCTGGCACGCCAGGGGCTGGCCAGTGTCGCGCTGTCAATCTCGGCCTGGGCTTCATTTATTGGCTCTACCATTGCCATTTTTGGTATTTTGCTGCTGGCGCCCCTGCTGGCCAAATGGGCCATTGCTTTTGGTCCTGCCGAATACTTTGTATTAATGGTCTTTGCCTTTTGTGCGCTTACCAGCCTATTGGGTGAACAACCTGTTAAAGGAATTCTGGCCGCCATGATTGGCCTGTCCATTGCCACCGTTGGCGTGGATGCCAATTCCGGGGTCTATCGTTATACCTTCGACTTACCCAACCTGGCAGATGGCATTGATTTCGTAGTGGTTGTAATCGGTCTTTTTGCCGTTTCCGAAATGCTGCAAATGCTTGAAAACCTGCTTAGCGGTGTTTCAATCGATGTCCCCAAAAGCAAACGCAAATTATTCAATTTTCAGGAAATGGCCTACACCTGGTGGAGTACGGTTCGTTCAGGATTTTTAGGCTTCTTTATTGGAATTTTGCCGGGCGCCGGCGCTAGTGTTGCCTCTGCCGTTGCCTATGCCAATGAAAAAAAACTGATCGAAAGCAAAGACCCGGAAGCCAAGTTTGGCAAAGGTGACCTACGTGGCCTTGCTGCCCCCGAATCTGCCAATAACAGTGCAGCAACCGGTTCATTCATTCCCATGCTGGCACTGGGTGTCCCGGGTTCCGGTACCACCGCGGTCATGATGGGAGCCCTTACGCTTTACAACATTACGCCCGGACCGGTCCTGTTTGAAACCCAGCCTCAGCTTGTTTGGGGCCTGATCGCTTCCTTGTTCATTGCCAACGTCATGCTGCTGTTAATGAACATTCCCATGGTTCGCGTATTTGCTTCCATGCTATCGATTCCCTCATGGTTACTGGTGCCCGGCATTTTATCTGTCAGTTTTATTGGTGTATATGCCATTAACGCCACAACCTTTGACCTGATGCTAGTGGTGGGAATTGGTGTGATTGGTTATTTCCTGCGAAAAATGAATGTACCAATGGCTCCGCTTGTCCTGGGAGTCGTGCTGGGTGACATGATGGAACAAAACCTGCGTCGTGCCTTGTCTATCACCAATGGTGAGGTTTCCATCTTGTTTGAAAGCCCCATCTCAATTGGTTTATGGATAGCCGCCATCTTGGTTGGTGTAGTTCCTCCATTACTCAGGAAATTCTCAAAAAAGAATGAAGTTCATGTACCAGCCAACTGATATAACATGTTTGTAAGATATTTAACGGGATTCATTCTGGCTTTATCGGGTGCTTTGGCAGCAGTATGGTTAGCCATACCGCTACCATGGCTGATTGGCTCATTGTTATTAACTGCGATCACAAAAACAGCAGGCGTAAAAAGCGCTTCACATACTGTTTTTCGCAATATGGGCCAATGGGTCATTGGAACTTCCCTGGGGTTATATTTTACCCCCGAGGTCCTGACCATCATCGGAGGATATTTCCCGTTTATCTTTGCTGGAATGGTATTTGCCATCTTACTGGGCATCAATGGCTCCCTGATTTTAAAAAAATGGGGGGCCGTTGATTTTAAAACTGCCTGGTTTGCCAGTGCTATTGGCGGGGCCAGTGAAATGGCCAATCTGGCGGAAAGAAATCATGCAAGAACCGACCTGGTTGCTTCCGCTCATAGCCTGCGCATGATCATGGTGGTTATTTCCATTCCGTTTGCATTCAAATTCCTGAATATAAGTGGCAATTTCCCTGGTACGGAGTTGCTGTATTTTTTTGATCCCAGCGGTTTTTTCAAGCTCGTCATATTAACCTGCATCGCTGGCCTGCTGTTCAAGAAATTCAAATTACCCAACCCATGGGTGCTAGGTCCATTGCTGGTAACCATTTTATTAACTGGCAATGACACCATTCTTACCTATCTTCCCAACGAGATATCAAAACTTGGCCAACTGTTTATTGGCTGGTCACTGGGTGATAAATTTGGTCCGGATTTTTTCAAAAAAGCCCCCCGGTACCTATCCGTGGTCGCGTTAAGTAATACCCTGAACCTGATACTGGCATTTGGCTTCAGCTACCTGTTATCCACATTGTCAGATATCCCGTTTCCAACGCTTGTATTAAGCAATAGCCCGGGAGGCATCACGGAAATGTCAATTACCGCGAAAGTGCTTTCACTAGGCGCACCGATTGTGACCGCGTTTCACGTGGCACGCATGGTCTTCGTCTTGCTGGTAACAAGCCCGCTTTATCATTTTTTTGAAAAATACCTCAAACCTCGGGCAAGTATTAAAAGCCAGACTGATTGAAGCATCGATAAAAAAGACCTGAATTCAACATCTTCCTGTCGGGTATATAAATAATCCGCACAGGATTACCCCTGCCTGACCTTTGCCAATCAAAGCTGATAGCGTATATTTACAGGAAACAGCAATAACAACTTTCCTGTACTTTAAAGTTACCATGCCTTCTGATCATATCCTTCCCAAAAAACCAGACAAAAGTGGCAATTCCACAGCTGTTCGCCTGATACCATTCATTGTTGGTTGCGCCCTTTTCATGCAAATGCTCGACTCATCGGTGGTGGCAATGGCCTTGCCCATGATGGCCGAAACTTTCAGTACAAATGCCGTACGCATGAATATTGCCATTACGGCCTATCTTGTATCCGTTGCCATTTTTGTTCCTGTTTGTGGATGGGCTGCCGACCGCTTTGGTGCAAAACGGATATTCCTGCTTGCCATCATCCTGTTTTGCTTGTCTTCACTGGGCTGCTCTATGGCCCCAACGCTTGATATTTTTGTCTTGTTCCGGTTTATACAAGGCCTTGGCGGAGCCATGATGGTGCCCGTAGGACGCATTATCATGTTACGCACGGTTCCGCGTGAGCAGTTGCTCAAAGCCACCGCTTTTTTATCCATTCCAGCCCTTCTCGGTCCCATGCTTGGCCCACCATTGGGTGGCTTGATCGTTACCTTTAGTACTTGGCACTGGATTTTCCTGATCAATATTCCTATGGGCATGCTTGGTGTTTTTCTGGTGCTTAAATATGTTCAGGAATATAAAAACGATAATCCCCCACGACTGGATTGGCCCGGCTTCATCCTAAGTAGCTTGGCCATGGCTTCTTGCGTATACGGGTTTGAATCCCTGGCCAAAAACCAGGGGTTTTTCAATGCCTATTTTCTATTAATGATTTCCATAGTTAGTGGCATTTTTTATTGCTTTCACGCCAAACGGGTTACTAATCCCATTATTGATTTGTCCCTTTTAAAAATCCAAAGCTTTGCCATTTCCATTTTTGCCGGAAATTTATGCCGCTTTGCCGTTGGTGCTACCCCGTTCCTGCTGGCCTTATTGCTACAGATAGGCTTTAATTATTCACCTTTATCTGCAGGCATGATTACTTTTGCCGGTGCACTTGGTGCCCTTGCAATGAAATTCGTTGCCATACCCATCCTGAAAAAATTCGGTTTTCGTCGCGTACTTACTGTCAACGCTGTTATCACAGGCCTGTTTATTATGGCCTGCGCCCTGTTCACCCTTGAAACACCGGTATGGATCATGACAATGACCCTGCTTTTTGGCGGATTTTTCCGGTCCCTGGAGTTTACTTCGGTCAATACCCTTAGTTTTGCCAATATCAAACCCGAAAAAATGAGCCAAGCCAGTAGTTTTTCTGCTACGGCACAACAAGTAGGGATCAGTATGGGCATGGGTATTGCTACCGTGAGTATTGATTTGAGCATGTATCTGAATGGTTCTTCCACCGCGTCAATTCAGGATATCAAATCGGGTTTTATTGTTATTGGTGCTGCATCGATATTGTCGGCCTTATGGTTTAACAGGCTGGAAAAATCTGCCGGTACAGGCATGTATTAAATAGGCGATTGGTGCCCTGCCCTATACCTTATAGGGCCTATAGGCAGGTATCAACCCTAAAATTAGGCCTACTGGCAAAAAAATAGAAAAGTAATAATAAAAAAACAGAACCCGGTTTGATACCGGGTTCTGTTCCTTGAAAAAACCACTTTGACGGGTATTAATTCAACTCATCAATAGCAGCTACAATTTTTTCAGCCAAGGCCTTGATAGCTTCCATATCTCCTTTTACATGGGCATGGGCATTAACATTTTGCCCATCATATCTAGGTACCAGGTGAAAATGGACATGATCAACCGTTTGCCCTGCTGCTGCACCATTAAACTGGCTAAGGACAATTCCATCAGCATGGGTTGCTTTCATGATGGCAGGTGCAATTTTCTTGGCTGTAGTTACGCAAGCCTGGGCAGCATCGTTAGACAAATCAAACAAATTGACGGCTGGCTCTTTGGTTAGCACTAGGGTATGCCCAACAGTTTGCGGCATGATGTCCATCATGACATAAGTTTTATCATCTTCATAAACTTTAAAAGAAGGCGCCTCACCCCGTAAAATTTTAGCGAAGATATTATTTGTATCGTAAGCCATTCCAATTATCCATAAAAATAGTTAATTTACTGAAATCCAAGCAATTTGATAATTACTTTAACATAAAACATCAAGAAAAATTTCAACAACTTTAGCCAAACTGATCCGAAAATGCGATTAAAAACAAGCATTTCAATTTTTCATTTGATTTACCCTATCTTGAAAAAATTTATTTTTTAATACATCACTCAATCTTGCTCGATATCAATTTTTACCAAGAATTTTCAGCAAACTATTCGTAATCCCTCCATGGCCGGCAAAAACATGCATAGCAAAAAAATTGCTCGCCAGAATTTTACCAACGGTTTCCATTGCAGCCATATTTAGCTCAAAAATAATAAACCATCGCAATTTGCATGATTAAACAAGCTACTTGCCAATAGAAAAACATGAAAAAAACACGGTTTAATCCTGTTTTCATGCCTTTTTCAAGCGTCAAAAACAGGGGTTTATCGTGTTTTCACGAAAATCAGCCTGTGGATAACTACTATAGGCATCCAATGTGAATAAGTTTTGTATGAAAAGTGAAGAACCCATTTCAAAAAATTTTCACTAAAACTTGTTCAACTTTATCCAACTCTAAAAAGAATTGAATTCAACAACAAAAAAACAGCATAAAACCCTGTTTTTTATGAAAAAAACAGGGTTTTAGTACTTATCCACAGAGCATCTAGTTCTTAATCAGTTATATATAAATAAAAATAATAACTAAATAGTACTTAACACATCTAACGCTTTTTTCAACGTTTCATTTTTCTTGGCAAAACAAAACCGAACCAAATGATTGTTAGAAGCTAGAGCTGAAGAATTTTTATAAAATGCTGAAACAGGAATCAGGGTTACCCCATGTTTTTTTGTCAATTCTGTAGCAAAATCGAATTCATTGGCAGATGAAATTTCACTATAGTCAGCCAACATAAAAAATGTGCCTTCGCTCTTGATCGGTTTGAAGCGAGTATTCAATAATCCGTCATATAGAAAATCATGTTTTTCTTGATAAAAATTGGATAGGTTTGAATAGGTACTGGGATCTTTCATAAATTCAGCAAATGCATACTGCATGGGTGAACTTACGGTAAAAACAACAAACTGATGAATTTTTCTGAATTCGGCCATCATTGCCTTGGGTGCACTGCAGTACCCTACTTTCCAGCCAGTGGTATGGTAAGTTTTACCAAAAGAAGAGATGACAAATGACCTGCTAGCCAAAAACTCGCGGGTAGACAAACTTAAAAATGGTTTATTGTCAAATACAATGTGTTCATAAACCTCATCCCCAATTAAAAATATTTCCTTATCTTTAATTAAATTCTCAATAGCATCCAGGTCAGACTCTTTTAATGTGAGTCCGGTTGGATTATGGGGAAAGTTCAAAATGATCAAACGGGTTTTATCAGTGATCGCATTTTTGACTTTAGTCCAGTCAATTGAATAAGCCGGTTTTTCTTTTGACGGTGGTGTCAAGGATACAAAAACTGGAATACCACCAGCCAATTTGATGCAAGGAACATAAGAGTCATAGCATGGTTCTATGACAATCACTTCATCGCCAGAGTGAATGATGCTAAGGATTGATGACATTAAAGCTTCTGTTGCACCATTAGTTACTGTGATTTCAGTATCCGGGTTGTAATCATGTGAATAAAGTTGATTAATTTTATCTGCAATGACAAAGCGTAATTCTTGTACACCAGGCATGTATGGATACTGGTTATGTCCATTTTTCATTGCTTCATTAACTAATGAAACCAGTTTTTCATCAGGATTGAAGTCTGGAAACCCTTGACCCAGATTTATTGCGTTATGTTCGTTGGCCAATTGGCTCATGATGGTAAAAATCGTGGTTCCAACGTCAGGTAATTTTGATTTAATCATTTTATTCACAGTTTTTGTATAACAATTTCAGGCTATATAAATTTTATCAACAAGGCTATAATCCTTATTATGCCTTATTGTAGGGAATGTTATTAACATTTTATACATAGAAGTACATGCTTTTTCTTCGCATTATTAACAAAGTTATCCACAGTTCTTTGTTTTGTTCCACGTGGAACAATTTTTAAATAATCTTGCCTTAAGATTTTTCGCTTTCAGACCAATCAAATCAAAATAACTGAAACTTTTGTAAATGTTCCACGTGGAACATTTAATCTGGATTTATAATCAACTGTTGATATTTTTTATTAGAAACAAAAATGGATTACCCAAACGAGTTTGATGTAATAGTAGTAGGTGGTGGTCATGCAGGAACAGAAGCAGCTTTGGCTTCTGCGCGTACTGGTGCCAAAACCCTGTTGCTTACACACAATATTGAAACCTTAGGCCAAATGTCTTGCAATCCTTCAATCGGGGGAATTGGAAAGGGCCACTTGGTAAAAGAAATAGATGCATTGGGTGGCGCAATGGCGCTGGCGGCAGATGAGGCGGGAATCCAGTTCAGGATCTTAAACAGTTCAAAAGGTCCTGCGGTACGAGCAACCAGGGTGCAAGCAGATAGGGTGTTGTACCGACAAGCTATCCGAACCCGTCTTGAAAATCAGGAAAATTTGTGGCTATTTCAACAGGCCGTCGATGACTTGATTGTTGAAGGTGATAGGGTGGTTGGTGCCGTTACGCAAATCGGACTTAAATTCAGGTCTCGTGCCGTAGTTTTGACAACGGGTACTTTTTTGAATGGTTTGGTACATGTGGGGTTGAAAAATTATTCTGCCGGTCGGGCAGGAGATCCGCCAGCCATCAGTCTTGCACATCGTTTAAAAGAATTAAAACTTCCGCAAGGAAGACTGAAAACCGGGACGCCACCGCGAATTGATGCCAGGACAATTGATTTTACAAATCTGATAGAGCAACCGGGTGATCTTGATCCCATCCCAGTATTTTCATATATGGGTAATGCTCAGATGCATCCACGGCAATTGCCGTGTTGGATAACCTATACCAACGAAAGAACCCATGAAATCATTCGTGGTGGATTAGACCGCTCACCCATGTATACCGGAGTGATTGATGGAATAGGTCCACGGTATTGCCCTTCGATTGAAGACAAGGTGCATCGGTTTGCCGATAAAAATTCACATCAGGTGTTTTTGGAACCAGAAGGCCTGACAACCAATGAAATTTATCCAAATGGAATTTCAACCAGCTTGCCTTATGATGTACAGCTGGAATTGGTTCATTCTTTGCCTGGATTGGAAAACGCCCATATCCTTCGCCCGGGCTACGCAATTGAATATGATTATTTTGATCCACGTGGATTGAAAAGTAGTCTTGAAACCAAAAGCATTAATGGCTTGTTCTTTGCGGGACAAATCAATGGAACAACCGGATATGAAGAGGCTGCTGCCCAAGGTTTGTTGGCAGGATTGAATGCTGCGTTGCAGGTAAAAGGAGAAGAACCCTGGACTCCTCGCCGAGACGAAGCGTATCTTGGTGTGTTGGTGGATGACTTGATTACAAAAGGCGTTACCGAACCATATCGGATGTTTACTTCAAGGGCAGAGTATCGATTAAGTTTGCGGGAAGATAACGCGGATTTCAGGTTGACAGAAACAGGGCGTAAGCTTGGCGTCGTGCCCGATGATCGATGGGAGTTTTTCTGTCGTAAACGGGATAATGTAAATAGCGAGATAAAACGTTTGGCAGGAACCCGGGTTCATCCTAAAACATATAGCCCTGAACAGGTCAATGCCATTTTGGGTAAACCGCTTGAGCGGGATTACACATTGGTGGATTTGCTTAAACGACCGAATGTGAATTACAAAGATCTTGTCAGTGCGTCAACGGCTACCGGTGAGAATTTTTCTTCTGAAACAGTATTGTCTGAATCTGAAATTGAACAAATAGAAATCCAGGTCAAGTATGCGGGCTATATTAGCAGGCAGCAAGAAGAAGTTCGTCGTCAAAGTACTTATGAAGACCAGAAAATACCAACTGATTTGAATTATGATGAGGTGGGTAATTTGTCATTTGAGGTCCGTCAGAAACTTAGGGAAAATCGCCCTGAAACTATCGGACAAGCAGGACGAATTTCCGGTGTTACACCGGCAGCCATAGCATTATTGCTTATTCATATAAAACGAATGCAATATTCAGATCAAAAAAAGGCGTAAGAGTTGTAATGATTGATTCAAAACAAAGTTTGTTCAATGCAGCCAGTCAGCTTGGTCTTGACATGAGTGATGAACAGGCTTCTGCATTGTTGCAGTATATCGAGCAAATGCAACGCTGGAATAAAACCTATAATTTGACCGCCCTGAAAACCAGGGAGCAAATGCTTGTCCATCATGTTTTTGACAGTCTTTCTGTCGTGATGCCGTTAAGAAAAAAATTGGCAGACAGAACCACTGTAAATGTATTGGATGTGGGATCGGGCGGTGGTTTGCCTGGTGTTGTGTTGGCGATAATGAATGCCACGTGGAACATTTGCTGCATTGATGCCGTTGAGAAAAAAACGGCTTTTGTCCGTCAAATGTCAGGCGTATTAAAGCTTCCAAACTTGTCGGCACAACACATTCGAATAGAGCAAAGAACTGAACCACAGGTTGATCTGGTCATTTCAAGGGCTTTCGCTTCTTTGGCGGATTTTGCTTCCTTGGCTGGCAAGCATGTGGATGCTTCCGGTTATCTGGTGGCGATGAAAGGTCACTATATTCAGGATGAAGTTAATGAATTGGTATCCAGTACGGAATGGGAAGAAGCGTCGCATGAAACGCTTGAAGTTCCGGAACTGGATGCAAACCGATGTTTAATCTGGCTGCGGCGTAAAGGGTAGGTAATGGGTAAAGTTGTAAATACACTTAAGATTTTTTGTATCGCCAATCAAAAAGGCGGGGTAGGTAAAACAACCACGGCAATTAATCTTGCCGCCAGCCTGGCATCCCATAAAAAAAGGGTCCTGTTGATAGATCTGGATCCCCAGGGTAATGCCACCATGGGAAGCGGCATAGACAAAAATAGTTTAAGTTTAAATATATATCAGGTGCTTATCGGCGAAGCAAGCATAGACGAGGCTCGGGTTCGTTCGGAAAGTGGCGGATATGATGTCCTGCCCGGAAATCGGGAGTTGTCGGGTGCCGAGATAGATCTGGTGCAGATGGACAATCGTGAGCATCAATTGAAATCGGCAATTGAAAAGGTTGCAGCAGATTATGATTTTGTGCTTATTGACTGCCCGCCAACCTTGTCTTTGCTAACCCTTAACGGCTTATCATGTGCAAATGGCGTAATTATTCCAATGCAATGTGAATACTTTGCACTTGAAGGATTGTCAGATCTGGTAAATACCATAAAACGGGTGAATAAAAATATCAATCCTGAATTGAAGATGATTGGGCTGCTGCGCGTCATGTTTGATGCACGGGTCACATTGCAGCAACAGGTTTCAGAACAACTGGAATCGCATTTTGGCGACAGTGTATTCAAGACGGTTGTGCCGCGTAATGTAAGGCTGGCTGAAGCGCCAAGTCATGGTTTGCCAGGGATCGTTTATGATAAGTCGTCACGTGGCGCAAAGGCATACATTCAATTTGGCGCGGAAGTGATCAAACGGGTGAAAATGATGGATAAGGAAAACGGAAATAGAAATGTCAACTAAACCTACGGCAACTAAAACAGCAACGAAGGCAGCAGGTAAAACAGCCAGCAAGACAGCGGTAAAAAAAACCAAGGGTCTGGGGCGTGGCCTTGCTGCACTGTTGGGAAATGATATCAATGTCATTGAAGACATCAAAAATGATGAGCCTGGTAAACCTGCACAACAGCCTTCAGTGATCAACATTGACAGGTTGCAGGCAGGCAAATACCAGCCACGGACCCGGATGGATGAAGGCGCCTTGACCGAACTGGCCGATTCCATCAAAACACAAGGAATCATGCAGCCTATTTTGGTGCGCCCGTTAAAGGATGAACCGGAAGGCAAGTTTGAAATTATTGCGGGTGAGCGGCGCTATCGGGCGGCTGTAATGGCTGGCTTGAAAGAAGTTCCCGTCCTGGTGCGTGAGGTTGCCGATGAGAATGCGGCAATCATGGCCTTGATCGAAAACATACAGCGGGAAGACCTGAATCCGCTGGAAGAAGCCCAGGGGGTCAAACGCCTGATTGACGAATTCAGTTTTACCCATGAACAGGCAGCACAGGCTATTGGTCGTTCCCGTTCATTGACCAGCAATTTATTGCGCCTGTTGAACCTTGCCGAGCCGGTACAAACCATGTTGCTGGCCGGAGACATTGATATGGGACATGCCCGTGCTTTGCTGGCGGTGGATGCCGCCACCCAGATCCTGTTGGCAAACCAGGTTGTCGCAAGAAGTTTGTCAGTGCGTGAAACCGAAAAACTGGTCAAACAAACCATTGAGGGTGAAAATAAAAAAGCGGCAGGTATTGTTAAATCGGCGCCTGACCGGGATTTGGTTCGGCTTGAAGAGGCCTTGTCCGATCATCTGGGGACCAAGGTGGTATTGAAAGTCGGGGCAAAAAACAAAGGACAACTCATGATTGATTTTCACAGTTGGGATCATTTGAATTCATTGCTTGAAAAGCAGGGGTTGTCATCGGTTATAGAGCAATAATTGGCAGGAAAAAAATAAATTCAACAAAAAAACCACTTTTATCTGGATTATTTGTTGAAGGTACTTGACGTACCGAAAATGAATGTGCATAATTACACATTCTCTGGGTGGAGTGCCCGAGTGGCTAAAGGGGGCAGACTGTAAATCTGTTGGCTTGCGCCTACGTTGGTTCGAATCCAACCTCCACCACCAGAGAGCCTAATTTAAAATTATTTGTTCTTTGTGATGGCTATGAGATATCCGTTAAACAATAACAAATAATGGGTCAAGCGAAAGATCCGCGGGTGTAGCACAATGGTAGTGCAACAGCCTTCCAAGCTGATGACGAGGGTTCGATTCCCTTCACCCGCTCCAGACTTGCCGGTAACCTCATCGGTAAGCAAAGAATTCGCCCAAGTGGCTCAGTGGTAGAGCACTCCCTTGGTAAGGGAGAGGTCGCGGGTCCGATTCCCGCCTTGGGCACCATGTAAACTTTGTTATTAATTCCAGCACCATCATCAGGAGTCGGTCATGGCAAAAGGTAAGTTTGAACGTACCAAACCGCACGTAAACGTAGGTACGATCGGTCACGTGGATCACGGTAAAACAACATTGACAGCGGCAATTTGTACCGTTCTGGCAAAAGAGTTCGGTGGTGAAGCGAAAGACTACTCACAAATTGACGCGGCTCCCGAAGAAAAAGCACGCGGTATTACCATCAACACTTCACACGTTGAATACGAAACCGCAGAACGCCACTACGCACACGTTGACTGCCCAGGACACGCTGACTATGTTAAAAACATGATCACCGGTGCTGCCCAGATGGACGGCGCGATCCTGGTTTGTTCCGCTGCTGACGGCCCAATGCCACAAACTCGTGAACACATCCTGTTGTCACGTCAGGTGGGTGTTCCTTACATCATCGTTTTCCTGAACAAGGCAGACATGGTTGACGACGAAGAGTTGCTGGAACTGGTCGAGATGGAAGTTCGCGAACTGCTGTCTAAATACGACTTCCCCGGTGACGACACACCTGTTATCAAAGGTTCAGCCAAACTGGCCCTGGAAGGCGACGAAGGCCCATTGGGCAAACAAGCTATTCTGGAACTGGCTAAAGCACTGGATTCTTACATCCCAACACCAGAGCGTGCTGTTGACGGTACATTCCTGATGCCTGTTGAAGACGTGTTCTCTATTTCTGGTCGTGGTACCGTGGTAACCGGCCGTATCGAGCGCGGTATCATTAAAGTGGGCGAAGAGATTGAAATCGTGGGTATCCGCGACACCGTCAAAACCACATGTACCGGCGTTGAAATGTTCCGCAAATTGCTGGACGAAGGTCAGGCTGGTGATAACGTCGGTCTGTTGCTGCGCGGTACTAAACGTGAAGACGTTGAGCGTGGTCAGGTATTGGCCAAACCCGGCTCAATCAAGCCACACACCAAATTCTCTGCAGAGGTCTATATTCTGTCTAAAGAAGAGGGTGGCCGTCATACACCATTCTTCCAAGGCTACCGTCCTCAGTTCTACTTCCGTACGACTGACGTAACCGGTACCATCACTTTGCCAGCTGACAAAGAAATGGTTCTGCCAGGCGACAACGTTTCTATGGACGTTGAGCTGATTGCGCCTATCGCGATGGAAGAAGGTCTGCGTTTTGCGATCCGTGAAGGCGGCCGTACTGTTGGTGCGGGCGTTGTTGCAAAAATCGCTGCTTAACAGTTAATATAGCAGTATGGGTAGTACAGGCGTGCTACCCAAATTTCTGTCACTCAGTGCAGAAATTAAAACACTAGGGGTATAGCTCAATTGGCAGAGCGTCGGTCTCCAAAACCGAAGGTTGTAGGTTCGATTCCTACTGCCCCTGCCACCATTATTATGGCGCCGCTAAAAGGCTGCTCAAGCAAATGTCAAACAGTAGTGTAGAAACCATCACCCAACCTGCAGATAAAGCCAAAATCTTTATGGCAATAATCGTTGTTGCTGCGGGTATATTTGCGTATTCGTTTTTCAGTGAATTAAATGTTTATGCGCGTGTAGGTATTTTTATTGGCAGCTTGGTAATTGCGGCTTTGCTGGTATGGTTCAGTGAGCCGGGTAAACGCATTATCAGCTTTGCCACCGGCTCTTACAATGAATTAAAACGCGTAATATGGCCAACTAAAAAGGAAACCATTCAAATGACGGGCATTGTGTTTGCCTTTGTCAGTGTAATGGCGCTTTTCCTTTGGATTGTAGATAAGGTTTTAGGTTGGCTTATCTATGGTGTAGTATTAGGCTGGAACTAAGGACAAGCAAATGAGTAAACGTTGGTACGTTGTGCATGTCTATTCTGGCATGGAAAAAAGTGTTCATAAAGCCTTGCTCGAACGAATCGAGCGTGCAGGCTTGCAAACTTCATTTGGTCGCATTCTGGTGCCGTCTGAAGAAGTAATTGAGGTCAAAGGCGGTCAAAAATCCATCACTGAACGTCGCATTTTCCCAGGTTATGTCCTGGTTGAAATGGATCTTACCGATGAGACATGGCATCTTGTAAAAAATACAAACCGTGTTACCGGGTTCTTGGGTGGATCAGGCAATCGGCCAACTCCTATTTCAGAGAAAGAAGTTGAGAAAATTCTGTCTCAGATTGAAGAGGGTGGTGAGAAACCCCGTCCGAAAATATTGTTTGAAGTTGGTGAAATGCTTCGTGTTAAAGAAGGCCCGTTTGCCGACTTTAACGGTAACGTTGAAGAAGTCAACTACGAGAAAAGTAAAGTTCGCGTAAGCGTCACGATTTTTGGTCGTGCCACGCCCGTGGAACTGGATTTCAGTCAGGTCGAAAAGGTCTGATTTTATTAACTTGGGAAGCAATATCTTTATTGCGTTATTACCCGTCAGGAGCTAAAAATGGCGAAAAAAATCGTCGGCTTCATCAAGCTGCAAGTGCCAGCTGGTAAAGCTAATCCATCACCTCCGATTGGTCCAGCATTGGGTCAACGTGGTCTGAATATTATGGAATTCTGTAAAGCGTTCAATGCCAAAACACAAGGCATGGAACCTGGTTTGCCGATTCCAGTGGTGATTACTGCTTTTGCAGACAAATCATTCACTTTCATCATGAAAACCCCACCAGCTACCATTCTGATCAAGAAAGCTGCTGGTATTCAGAAAGGTTCTCCACGTCCTCATACCGACAAAGTTGGTACATTGACACGTGCACAGGCTGAAGAAATTGCCAAAACCAAAGAGCCCGACCTGACTGCTGCTGATCTGGACGCAGCTGTTCGCACCATCGCTGGTAGCGCACGTAGCATGGGTATCACAGTTGAAGGTGTAAACTAATGGCCAAGTTATCTAAACGCGCTGCAGCTATTGCAGAAAAAATCGATCGCAACAAACTGTATCCTGTTACAGAAGCCTTGGCTCTGGTCAAGGAAACTGCAACTGCCAAATTCGATGAATCCATCGATGTAGCAGTTCAGTTGGGTATCGATCCTAAGAAATCCGACCAATTGGTTCGTGGTTCAGTTGTTCTGCCTGCTGGTACAGGTAAAACCGTACGTGTAGCTGTATTTGCACAAGGCGAAAAAGCTGAAGCTGCTAAAGAAGCCGGTGCTGATATTGTCGGCATGGAAGATCTGGCAGACCAGATTAAGTCTGGCCAATTTGATTTTGACATCGTTATTGCTTCACCTGATACAATGCGTATTGTTGGTGCATTGGGTCAAATCCTGGGTCCTCGTGGCCTGATGCCAAACCCTAAAGTTGGTACTGTAACTCCTGACGTAGCGACTGCAGTTAAAAATGCAAAAGCCGGTCAAATCCAGTATCGTACCGACAAGGCTGGTATCATTCACGCAACAATTGGCCGTGCATCTTTTGGTACAGAACAATTGCAGGAAAACCTGGCAGCACTGATTGATGCTTTGAACAAAGCACGTCCTGCTTCCTCAAAAGGTGTTTACCTGCGTAAAGTGGCTGTGTCATCCACAATGGGTGGCGGAGCCAAAGTTGAGATTGCCTCTTTGGCAGTCTAACTGTAAAGAACTTTGGGCTGTGTCTGGTCGTGCACCAGGCACTGCTGTCAAAGACCGTTGGAGTCGGGTAAGCGGTTTTTACCTGACTTAATCCCGGGAAGTTTCCGGATCCAACGTAGACGGCGTCCCATGGAAGAATTCTATTCAGAGCTCTACCAGAGGTACGCCGCATATGGTTGACGCAATTGGGAACCCTTCCCTTCCGCGTCTTTAGATGGAGTGTTCAAACCGTGAGTCTCAATCGTAATGAGAAAGCGGCAGTAATTGAAGAAGTATCGGCACAAGTTGCCAATGCTCAATCTATTATTGTTGCTGAGTACCGTGGTATTGACGTCGCTTCTGTCACCGTATTGCGCAAATCTGCACGTGAATCTGGTGTGTATCTGCGTGTTCTTAAAAACACGCTTGTACGTCGCTCAATTGCCGGTACACCTTTCGAAGGTTTGTCCGATCAATTGACAGGTCCCCTGATCTATGCGGTCAGTCCTGATCCTGTAGCGGCTGCAAAAGTACTCTCTACATTCGCCAAAACAAACGACAAAATCGTCCTGAAAGCTGGTTCATTACCAAACAACCTTCTAGACGAAAATGGCGTTAAAGCATTGGCAACAATGCCTTCTCGCGAAGAGTTGCTGGCGAAACTGTTGGGTACCATGCAAGCACCTGTTGCACAATTTGTGCGTACGCTTAATGAAGTTCCAACCAAGTTCGTGCGTGGCCTTGCTGCCGTCCGCGATCAAAAAGAAGCTGCATAAGGCAAGCTTCATTGGATCTTTTTTAAAGACTAAGCGATACAAAACCCTGGCATTAAATTTATTTATTTGGAGTTCTTAAAATGGCTTTAAGCAAAGCAGAAATTCTGGACGCAATCGCTAGCATGACCGTGCTGGAATTGTCCGAACTGATTACAGAAATGGAAGAAAAATTTGGCGTGTCTGCAGCAGCAGCAGTAGCAGTTGCAGCACCTGCAGCCGCTGGTGAAGGTGCAGCAGCAGCAGCTGAGCAAACTGAATTCACAGTTTTCCTGGCTGAAGCAGGCGCACAAAAAGTTAACGTTATTAAAGCAGTTCGCGAACTGACAGGTCTGGGCCTGAAAGAAGCAAAAGAACTGGTTGACGGTGCTCCTAAAGCTGTTAAAGAAGGCTTGTCTAAAGCTGAAGCTGAAGAAGCCCAGAAAAAGCTTCAAGAAGCTGGCGCTAAAGTCGAACTTAAGTAATCTTTACTTAATGTTACCCGGAGTGGCTTTTGCTACCTCCGGGTTTTTGCGCTTTCAGGAAAGACGTGCTTTATTGCATTAAATTAAATGCTACATTAATAAAAGCCGTTTTTCGTGGAGTCGTAAAACCCTAACGGTTATGGAGTCCCATAGTCCGTGCAACCTCTCGAGTCGGAGTGCTCATGCCTTACTCGTACACAGAAAGAAAGCGTATCCGTAAAAGCTTCGCAAAACGTGAAGACGTTCAGGATGTTCCCTACTTACTATCAACGCAATTACATTCTTACCGTACATTTTTACAATCTGACCTTCGTTCGTCAGCACGCAAAGACGAAGGTCTGCAAGCTGCGTTCAATTCAATATTCCCCATTATCAGCCATAACGGCATGGCTCGTCTAGAGTTTGTTAGTTATGTGTTGGGTGAACCCGTATTTGATGTTAAAGAATGTCAGCTGCGTGGTTTGACCTATGCTTCACCCCTGCGCGCTAAAGTACGCTTGGTGCTTCTTGACCGCGAAGTAAGCAAACCAACAATTAAAGAAGTGAAAGAACAGGAAGTCTATATGGGTGAAATTCCCCTGATGACCGAAACCGGTTCTTTCGTGATCAATGGCACCGAGCGTGTCATCGTTTCCCAGTTACACCGTTCTCCAGGCGTGTTCTTTGAACATGACCGTGGTAAAACCCACAGTTCAGGAAAATTGCTGTTTTCAGCTCGCGTGATTCCTTACCGCGGCTCCTGGCTGGACTTCGAATTCGATCCAAAAGATATCCTGTTTTTCCGTATCGACCGTCGTCGTAAAATGCCGGTTTCCATCCTGCTTAAAGCCATTGGCATGCAGCCTGAAACCATTCTCGCGCATTTCTTTGATTTCGACCATTATGAATTGAAATCAACCGGTGCCGTCATGGAATTCGTGCCTGAGCGCTGGAAGGGCGAAGTCCTTGGCTTTGACCTGAAAGATAAAGACGGCAATGTTATTGTTGAAAAAGACAAACGTATCAACGCAAGGCATTTGCGTGATCTGGCTGCCGCCAAGATCGAACGGATTTCCGTACCGGAAGATTTCCTGATCGGTGAAGTGTTGGCAAAAAACATCATTAGTGAAGAAACAGGTGAAATCATTGCATATGCCAATGATGAAATCACCGAGACTTTGCTTGAAAAAATGCGTGATGCCAATGTTCGCGAATTCCAGACCATCTATACCAACGAACTGGATCGTGGTTCTTATATTTCACAAACCCTGCGTACTGACGAAACCGTCGACCAGAATGCCGCACGTATCGCTATTTATCGCATGATGCGTCCAGGTGAGCCTCCAACCGAAGAAGCTGTCGAGGCCCTGTTCCAGCGTCTGTTCTATAGCGAAGATACCTACGATCTGTCACGTGTTGGTCGTATGAAAGTAAACCGTCGCCTGGGTCGCGGTGATGAAATTACCGGTCCGATGACGCTTACCGATGAAGACATTCTTGAAACTATCAAGGTATTGGTTGCGTTGCGTAACGGCCAGGGTGTGATTGACGATATCGATCACTTGGGTAACCGTCGTGTCCGTTGTGTTGGCGAATTGGCCGAGAACCAGTTCCGTGCCGGTCTGGTTCGTGTAGAACGTGCCGTGAAAGAGCGTCTGGGTCAGGCTGAAGCCGATAACCTGATGCCGCATGACCTGATCAACTCCAAGCCCATTTCTGCCGCCATCAAGGAATTCTTTGGCTCAAGCCAGCTTTCCCAGTTCATGGACCAAACCAACCCCTTGTCAGAAATCACGCATAAACGTCGTGTTTCCGCGCTTGGTCCTGGCGGTCTGACCCGTGAACGTGCCGGCTTTGAGGTTCGTGACGTGCACCCGACGCACTATGGTCGTGTATGTCCAATTGAAACGCCTGAAGGTCCGAACATTGGTTTGATCAACTCCATGGCGTTGTATGCCCGCCTGAATGAGTACGGTTTCCTGGAAACGCCTTACCGCAAAATTATCGATGGCAAAGTCAGTGATCAAATTGATTACCTGTCTGCCATTGAGGAAAGCCGTTATGTGATTGCCCAGGCTAACGCCGAGCTTAATGAGGACGGCAGTTTTGCTGAAGACCTGATTGCTTGTCGTGAAGCAGGCGAGACTATGCTGACGGCCCCTGCCAATGTTCATTATATGGACGTTGCACCTTCACAGATCGTGTCGGTGGCCGCTTCCCTGATTCCGTTCCTTGAACACGATGACGCGAACCGGGCCCTGATGGGTGCCAACATGCAACGTCAGGCAGTTCCTTGCCTGCGCCCCGAAAAACCACTGGTCGGTACTGGTATTGAACGTACCGTTGCGGTTGACTCTGGTACCACCGTACAGGCCAGACGTGGCGGTATTGTTGATCATGTTGATGCCGAGCGCGTGGTTATTCGTGTTAATGACGAAGAGAACCAGGCGGGTGAAGTAGGTGTTGATATCTACAATATGATCAAATACACCCGTTCCAACCAGAACACTAACATCAACCAGCGCCCCGTAGTAAAACGTGGCGATATCGTTGCCCGTGGCGACGTTCTGGCTGACGGTGCGTCTACCGACCTGGGTGAATTGGCGCTGGGTCAGAATATGCTGATCGCTTTCATGCCATGGAACGGTTATAACTACGAAGACTCGATCCTCATTTCCGAAAAAGTGGTTGCCGATGACCGTTATACTTCAATTCACATTGAAGAGTTGACCGTTGTTGCACGTGATACCAAACTGGGTAATGAAGAAATCACCCGTGATATCAGCAACCTGCCAGAGGCTCAACTGAACCGTCTTGACGAATCCGGTATTGTCTACATTGGTGCTGAAGTCCGTGCCGATGACGTGCTGGTTGGTAAGGTAACACCAAAAGGTGAAACCCAGCTGACACCGGAAGAAAAACTGCTGCGTGCGATTTTCGGTGAAAAAGCGTCTGACGTGAAAGATACTTCCCTGCGCGTGCCATCAGGCATGGTAGGTACTGTTATTGACGTTCAGGTATTTACCCGTGAAGGTGTACAGCGTGACAAGCGTGCAGAATCCATCATTAACGATGAACTCAGCCGCTATCGCCAGGACCTGAATGACCAGTTGCGTATTGTTGAAAACGATACTTTTGACCGTATCCGCAAATTGCTGATTGGCAAAACCGTTAACGGTGGCCCTAATCGTCTGCCTAAAGGCACGGCAATTACCGCCGAGTACCTTGAAGGTGTTGATCGCTGGCAATGGTTTGACATTCGTCTTGCCGACGAAGAGCACGCCGTTGCGCTGGAACAGATCAAAGAATCTGTTGAACAGAAACGCCATGAGTTTGACCTTGCCTTTGAAGAAAAACGCAAGAAACTCACACAGGGTGACGAATTGCCACCGGGTGTCCTGAAAATGATCAAGGTCTACCTGGCTGTTAAACGTCGTCTGCAACCTGGCGATAAAATGGCTGGCCGTCACGGTAACAAGGGTGTTGTATCCCGTATTACGCCTGTTGAAGACATGCCACACATGGCCGATGGTACACCTGCAGATATCGTGTTGAACCCGCTGGGCGTTCCTTCACGGATGAACGTGGGTCAGGTGCTTGAGGTTCACTTGGGTTGGGCTGCCAAAGGTATTGGTCATCGTATTGCCGACATGCTTCGTGATGAGCGCGAAGTCCAGGTTGAGCAAGTGCGTGAGTACCTGAATACCGTTTACAACTCAACCGGTAGCAAGGCACATCTTGAAGAACTGACCGATGAACAGATCATCGAGATGGCACACAACCTGAAAAAAGGTCTTCCTTTGGCAACACCGGTTTTCGATGGTGCTACCGAAGAAGAGATTGAAACCATGTTGAAGCTTGCTTATCCTGACGAGATCAAGGAACGGCTGCAATTAACCGATTCACGTACACAGGCTTACCTGTTCGACGGCCGTACCGGTGATCGTTTCGAGCGTCCTGTCACGATTGGTTATATGCACTATCTGAAACTGCATCACTTGGTTGATGATAAGATGCACGCCCGTTCTACGGGTCCTTACTCACTGGTTACCCAACAGCCGCTGGGTGGTAAAGCCCAGTTTGGTGGCCAGCGTTTTGGTGAGATGGAAGTTTGGGCGCTTGAGGCATATGGTGCTTCATACACATTGCAGGAAATGCTGACGGTCAAGTCGGATGACATTACCGGCCGTACCAAAGTGTATGAAAACATCGTTAAGGGCGATCATGTAATTGATGCAGGTATGCCAGAATCGTTTAACGTGTTGGTCAAGGAAATTCGATCACTGTCACTCGATATGGATTTGGAGCGTAAAGAATGAAGGGATTATTAGGTTTATTCAAACAAATCTCGCAAGACGATCAATTTGACGTCATCAAGATCGGGATTGCTTCTCCAGAAAAAATCCGTTCGTGGTCTTATGGTGAAGTGCGCAAACCCGAAACCATCAACTATCGTACGTTTAAACCCGAACGTGATGGTTTGTTTTGTGCCAAGATTTTTGGCCCGATCAAAGATTATGAATGTCTTTGCGGAAAATACAAACGTCTGAAACACCGTGGTGTCATTTGTGAAAAATGCGGTGTTGAAGTCACGGTTACCAAAGTTCGCCGTGAGCGCATGGGCCACATCGAGCTGGCCAGCCCGGTTGCGCATATCTGGTTCCTGAAAAGCTTGCCATCCCGTCTGGGCATGGTGCTTGACATGACCTTGCGCGATATCGAGCGGGTTCTGTACTTCGAGGCATGGTGCGTGATCGAACCAGGCATGACGCCGCTTAAACGCGGTCAGATCATGTCTGACGACGATTTCTTGGCCAAAACGGAAGAATATGGCGATGACTTCACTGCCCTGATGGGTGCTGAAGCGATTCGCGAACTGCTGCGCACGATCGATATCGATCGTGAAGCGGAAGCATTGCGTGCTGAACTCAAGGCTACTTCTTCCGACGCCAAGATCAAGAAAATTTCCAAGCGCCTGAAGGTTATTGAAGGCTTCCAGAAATCAGGTATCAAGCCTGACTGGATGATCCTGGAAGTACTGCCAGTGCTGCCACCCGATTTGCGTCCTTTGGTACCTCTGGATGGTGGTCGTTTCGCTACTTCAGACTTGAACGATCTGTATCGCCGCGTTATTAACCGTAATAACCGCCTGAAACGCCTGATCGAACTGAAAGCACCCGATATCATCCTGCGTAACGAAAAACGCATGCTGCAGGAAGCGGTTGACTCGTTGCTGGACAACGGTCGTCGCGGTAAAGCCATGACGGGCGCCAACAAGCGTCAGCTGAAATCCCTGTCAGACATGATCAAGGGCAAGAGCGGTCGTTTCCGTCAGAACTTGCTGGGTAAACGGGTTGACTACTCTGGACGTTCGGTTATTGTGGTGGGTCCGCAATTGCTTTTGCATCAATGCGGCTTGCCTAAATTAATGGCGCTTGAACTGTTCAAACCGTTCATTTTCAACCGTCTTGAAACCATGGGTCTGGCTACCACGATCAAGGCAGCCAAGAAACTGGTTGAAGCCCAGGAACCCGTAGTATGGGATATTCTGGAAGAAGTCATTCGCCAACACCCGGTCATGCTTAACCGTGCGCCAACCTTGCACCGTTTGGGTATTCAGGCTTTTGAACCGGTCCTGATCGAAGGTAAGGCGATTCAGCTGCACCCGCTGGTTTGTGCTGCGTTTAACGCCGACTTTGACGGTGACCAGATGGCGGTTCACGTTCCATTGTCGCTTGAAGCACAACTGGAAGCCCGTACTTTGATGCTGGCCTCCAACAACGTGCTGTTCCCTGCCAGTGGCGAGCCTTCCATTGTTCCTTCACAGGATATTGTGTTAGGTCTGTATTACACAACCCGTGAGCGTATCAATGGCAAGGGTGAAGGCCTGTTCTTCTCCGACCTGGCCGAGGTATATCGCGCTTATGACAATGGTGTGGTTGAACTCCAATCACGCATTACGGTTCGCCTGAACGAGTATGTCAAAGACGAAAATGATGAATGGCAACCGGTGTTGCGCCGTTTTGAAACAACGGTTGGCCGCGCCATGCTGTCTGAAATTTTGCCTAAAGGCCTGCCATTTGCAGTACTGAACCGGGCGTTGAAGAAAAAAGAACTTTCACGCCTGATTAACCAGTCTTTCCGCCGTTGCGGCTTGCGTGATACCGTTATTTTTGCTGACAAGCTAATGCAAAACGGTTTCCGTCTGGCAACCCGGGCCGGTATTTCGATTGCCATGGGCGATATGGTTATTCCGACTGCCAAGGAAGAAATCCTTGCCCAGGCCAGTGGCGAGGTCAAGGAAATTGACAAGCAGTATTCATCAGGTCTGGTAACAGCTCAAGAGCGCTACAACAACGTGGTTGATATCTGGGGCAAGGCCGGTGACAAGATCGGCAAGGCCATGATGGAACAATTGGCAACTGAACCGGTGGTAGACCGTTTTGGTGATACCGTCCGTCAGGAATCATTCAACTCCATCTACATGATGGCTGACTCCGGTGCGCGGGGTTCTGCAGCACAGATTCGCCAGTTGGCCGGTATGCGTGGCCTGATGGCCAAACCTGATGGTTCGATTATCGAAACCCCGATTACCGCGAACTTCCGTGAAGGCCTTAACGTTCTGCAGTACTTTATTTCAACCCACGGTGCCCGTAAGGGTCTGGCCGATACCGCATTGAAGACAGCGAACTCGGGTTACCTGACACGCCGTCTGGTTGACGTGACCCAAGACTTGGTGATTACGGAAACTGATTGTGGCACAACCCAGGGTTATGTCATGAAGGCGTTGCTGGAAGGTGGTGAGGTTATCGAGCCGTTGCGTGATCGTATTCTGGGTCGTGTAACTGCAGTAGATATCGTTAATCCTGATACCCAGGAAACTGTGATTACTGCCGGTACCATGCTTGATGAAGATACGGTTGAGCTGATTGATAAGCTGGGTGTTGATGAAGTCAAGATCCGTACACCGCTGACATGTGAAACACGTCATGGATTGTGTGCACATTGTTATGGCCGTGATTTGGGTCGTGGTTATCTGGTGAATACCGGTGAGGCGGTTGGTGTTATTGCTGCCCAGTCTATCGGTGAACCAGGTACTCAGCTTACGATGCGTACTTTCCACATTGGTGGTGCCGCGTCGCGTGCTGCCATGGCGTCTGCAGTTGAAACAAAATCAGCCGGTACGGTTGGCTTTACCAGCTCCATGCGCTATGTGACCAATGCCAAGAATGAACGCATTGCCATTTCCCGTTCAGGTGAAATTGTTATTTTTGATGATAACAACCGTGAACGCGAACGCCACAAGATTCCTTATGGTGCCACTATTTTGGTGGGTGACAATGAAGTGGTCAAGGCAGGTGCACGCTTGGCAACATGGGATCCGTTGACCCGTCCGATTGTTTCCGAGTACACCGGATCCGTCCGTTTCGAGAATATCGAAGAAGGCGTAACGGTTGCCAAACAGGTTGATGAAATTACCGGCTTGTCCACACTGGTGGTGATTACACCGAAAACCCGTGGTGGCAAGATCATGATGCGTCCCCAGATCAAGCTTCTTAATGAAGTTGGGGAAGAAGTCAAGATTGCCGGTACCGATCACTCCGTGAACATTTCATTCCCGGTTGGCGCGCTGATTACCGTTCGTGACGGACAGCAGGTTGCAGTGGGTGAAGTTCTGGCCCGTATTCCTCAGGAATCACAGAAAACCCGCGATATTACCGGTGGTCTGCCACGTGTGGCCGAGTTGTTTGAAGCCCGCTCACCCAAAGATGCCGGTATTCTGGCTGATGTGACCGGTACCGTTTCTTTTGGTAAGGACACCAAGGGTAAACAGCGTCTGGTACTTACCGACATTGATGGCGTGGCGCATGAATTCCTGATTCCTAAAGAGAAG
This sequence comes from Advenella sp. RU8, assembly GCF_048381675.1. Classification (NCBI taxonomy): domain Bacteria; kingdom Pseudomonadati; phylum Pseudomonadota; class Betaproteobacteria; order Burkholderiales; family Alcaligenaceae; genus Advenella; species Advenella sp. RU8. The sequence continues at coordinate 74,517 of NZ_JBLWIS010000004.1, read as the reverse complement.
CAGGTCATGGTTCACGACGGCCAGGTTGTTAACCAGGGTGAGTTGATTGTTGACGGTCCGGCCGATCCGCATGATATCTTGCGTCTGAAAGGTATTGAGCAACTGGCTACTTATGTGGTTAACGAAGTTCAGGACGTTTACCGTTTGCAAGGCGTGAAGATTAACGACAAGCACATTGAAGTGATTGTTCGTCAAATGCTGCGTCGCGTAAACATTGTTGATGCGGGTGATACTTCATTCATCCCGGGTGAACAGGTTGAGCGCTCTGAATTGCTGAATGAAAACGATCGCATGATTGCAGAGAACAAGATTCCTGCAACCTATGAGAACGTTCTGTTGGGTATCACGAAAGCATCGCTTTCTACCGATTCCTTCATTTCAGCGGCATCGTTCCAAGAAACAACCCGTGTTCTGACAGAAGCTGCCATCATGGGCAAACGTGATGAATTGCGTGGTCTGAAAGAAAACGTGATTGTTGGTCGCCTGATTCCTGCAGGTACAGGCTTGGCCTATCATCATGCACGTAAAGTGAAAGAAGAAGCTGAACGTGCAGAGCGCCTGGCAGCCCGTGCACAGGAAAATCCTTTCGAAGAACCGACTTCAGCACCGGTTTCCCTGGAAAGTATTTTTGCACCGTTCAACAATACATCTTCGGATGAGCCACCAGCAGCAGAATAATATCTGTTGTTGCCAAAGCTGAAAAATCGCCTGATGTCAAAGTCAGGCGATTTTTTTTATGGGTATGGGGATTATCAATTAGCGAATACCCGAGTAAACTACTATACAATGGTTAAATAAATTGTTATTTTCTTATGGAAAGTGGTATGGAAAAGTTCTCATTAGACAAAAGCAAAATCAAATTCCTGTTGCTGGAAGGTGTACACCAGAACGCAATTGATGTTTTGCATGCATCCGGCTATACACAAATTGACTATCAGAAAAAAGCACTGGATAGCGATCAGCTGAAAAAAGCCATTGCCGATGCACATTTTGTGGGTATCCGTTCACGTACGCAGTTGACTGAAGAGGTTTTTGCTGCGGCCAAGAAACTGATTGCAGTAGGATGCTTTTGTATTGGTACCAACCAGGTAGACCTGGATGCCGCCAAAAAACGGGGTATCCCGGTGTTTAATGCGCCTTTTTCCAATACCCGTTCTGTGGCTGAATTGGTACTGGCAGAAATGATCCTGCTGATGCGCCGGATCCCGGCCGCCAATGCCGAAGTGCACCGTGGCCAGTGGCAAAAATCAGCGGAGGGTAGCCATGAAGTTCGGGGCAAAAAATTGGGCATTATCGGTTATGGCCACATTGGTTCGCAATTAAGCGTCCTGGCCGAAGCCTTGGGCATGGAAATTTATTATTTCGATGTTGAAGCCAAACTGCCTTTGGGCAATGCCAAGCCTGTTAAAACTTTGACCGAATTGCTCAATATCAGTGATGTTGTCACCTTGCACGTGCCCGAAAATGCATCGACCAAAAATCTGATGAGTGCCGAAAGGATTGCCCAGATGAAGAAGGGTGCCCATTTGATCAATGCTTCGCGTGGCACGGTGGTGGATATTGATGCCTTGGCTGTCGCGCTGGAAGAAGAACATCTGGGTGGCGCAGCCATTGACGTCTTCCCGGTAGAACCCAAGTCCAACAATGAAGAGTTTGTGTCTCCCTTGCGTAAATTCGACAACGTGATCCTGACGCCCCACATTGGTGGTTCAACCAGTGAAGCACAGGAAAACATCGGTATTGAAGTTGCCAGCAAGCTGGTCAAATATTCAGACAACGGCTCCACCCTGTCTGCGGTTAATTTTCCTGAAGTTTCCTTGCCGGAAAACAAACAGGCTCGCCGCTTCCTGCATATTCACGCTAATCGTCCAGGCGTACTGACTGCCATTAACAAACTCTTCATGAAAGATGGCGTGAACATTGTTGGCCAGTACCTGCAGACCGATCCGGAAATTGGCTATGTTGTGTTGGATGTGGAAAACGTGGATGCTGACAAGGCTATCGCAAAACTCAAGGAAATCGAGGGAACCATCAAAACCCGGGTTCTTTATTGATTAATGTTTTTTCTTGTCGTAATCCTTGAAAACTGCCTGTTTAACAGGCAGTTTTCAATTAAGAATGATGCAGTGCAAGGCTGATGCTTGCGATCTGCCCATAGTTTAAAACAGATATGGTGGCATGTAACCCTGCGTTGGCAAGGGACAAGGCCTGGACATGGCCATCATGGGGAAATTTTCAGGAGCTTTCCCCTGTTTGAATCCGTTAAGACATAAACGTAACCATCCGGGCCAACACGAACATCCCGGATCCGCTCATTGCGATCTTCCAGAAGATTTTCCTCTGCGGTGATTTTGTTCCCGTCCAGCACTAAACGGATTAACCGTTGGCCAACCAAAGCGCCAATAAACAGAGAGTTTTTCCATTCCGGGAATGTGTTGCTGTCGTAAAATGCCATGCCGCTGATGGCGGGGGATACTTTCCAGTAATAAACGGGTTGTTCCATTCCCTGGGCATGGGTGCCAGCCGCTTCAGGGATAGGCGTGCCTGAATAATTGATACCATGGGTAATGATCGGCCAGCCGTAGTTTTTGCCGGGTTTGGGAATATTGATTTCATCACCGCCGCGAGGGCCGTGTTCATGGGTCCATAATTGGCGGGTCCAGGGGTTAAGGGCAGCGCCTTGCTGGTTACGATGCCCGTATGACCAGATTTCAGGGCGAACGCCGGGCACATTGAAAAAGGGATTGTCTTTGGGAATGCTGCCGTCAGGGAACAGGCGCACTATTTTGCCTTGCAGTTTGTCCAGGTCCTGGGCGGTAGGGCGCTGGTTGTTTTCACCAAGGGCGATGAACAGATAACCCTTGTCGTCAAACACCAGTCTTGATCCGAAGTGAATGCCAGTGGAAAGCCTGGGTTCCTGACGGAAAATCACCTGGAAGTTTTCCAGGGTTTTCATGTCCTCGGAAAGCCTGCCATACCCAACACTGGTGCTGGCCCTGCCAGTACTGCCTTCTTCGGCAAATGAAAGATAAACATGGCGGGAGGTGGTAAAGTCGGGTGCCAGGGCAATATCCAGTAAACCACCCTGACCCCGGTTAAAAACCCTTGGGACCCCGCTGATGGGTGCTGAAAGACCGGATTTGGCCGTCCACAGACGAAGTTTGCCTGGTCTTTCGGTAATAAGGATACCTTGATTGTTGGCTAAAAAGGCCATTCCCCAGGGGTATTCAAGGTGATTTTCAAGCACCTGTACCGAGATTTTGGCTGGGGAGGATTGTTGGGCCAGACCGGGGCTAGCCAGGAATGTTGTCGCAAGGCATAGGGCCAGGCCGGTTTTTTTCAGTAAACGCAACATAATGTCTCCTTGACGATCCATAAAAATAATACATCAAAACGATGAGGTGGAAGATGCCATCAAGGAAGCACTGGCTGCTTATGAGCAGAAAGATTATGTCATGGCCAACAGTCACTGGGCATGGCAACGCAATTGATTAATCAGCTAAATGCAAAAGGATGACCATTGACGGTTCTGCCAGCATGGAAGACAAAAAAGAATATGCCAAGGTAGGTGATTGACCTGGAAAAATTGAAAGACATGTAAGTTTTCCAGGAATGGTTGAAATTCGGAAAGATCCGTTTTGAGTTAAACGAGTACATGGCAGATGCTTCAATTTGGGGCATCTGCCATTTTTTTGTGCGCCGCACAAGCTATTTCGGGTGCGATATAGGTAAAAACACTTAGGCACGGTTCTTGCTTAATACTTTATGAGTTTATTAACTGACATGGAAGTGCATCATGAGTAGCGTATCAGGCAGATCGGATTTGAAAATGAACAGGCGGATATTGGCAGGCGTGCTTGCTGTCAGCTTTGCGTTGCCAATCCTTGGCGTCAGTGCTGGCAGTGGATTGAATATTACCGGAGCAACGGATATTCAGTCGCCTTCCGGGAGGACCCTGGTAAAGAAGGGCCTTGCCTCGGTAAAGGACTCGCTGGAAATAGCCCGTTATGCGTGAAATGCCTTTGCCGGGGACGTTTCAGGAACCGGCCTATTTAATTTAATAAGCCGGAACCATTACCTGAAGAAGGAGTATGAAAATGGATAATTATGCATTCTGTTCAATCATCGAATTGGCAGCTCACCTTGAGCTGAAAAATATTTCAGCAGAAGCTTTGACACGGATTTTTTTGAGCAGGATAGACAAACACAATAAGTCGTTCAATGCCTATATCAACGTTTTTCCGGAGCAGGCACTGGAACAGGCGAGGGAGTCCGATGCACGTCGAAAGAATGGGACGTCATTGGGTTGGCTGGATGGTATCCCCATGGGTATCAAGGATCTTTGTGAGATAGAAGGATCTATTACTACCGGTGGCTCAAAGGAATGGATACACCGTATCAGCACTGAAACGGCTGAGGTTGTTGAAAAATTGCGGGCGCATGGTGCGGTGATTCTGGGTAAAACACATACCGTTGAGTGGGCTTTTGGTGGCTGGGGTACCAATGCATTGATGGGAACACCACGTAATCCATGGGATCGTTGGCAGCATCGTATTCCGGGTGGATCTTCCAGCGGTTCGGCCGTTGCCGTGGCTGCCGGATTGGCGGCTGCGGCCATTGGCACCGATACGGGTGGCTCTGTACGTATTCCGGCTGCCTTGAATAGTGTGACTGGCTTGAAGACAACGGTGGGACGCATTGCTACCCAAGGTGTTTTGCCATTGTCGCGTTCCCTGGACAGTGTCGGTGTCTTTACGCGTTGTGCTGATGATGCTGCCATTGTTTTTGATGCCATGATGAATGCACCTGCACAGTCGCGTTTGCAGGAAAATTATCGGATTCATGGCCTTGAAGGCGCTGATCTGGGTGGAAAGGTGATTTGTGTTCTACCTGATGAGCAGTATGAAACGCAAGTCCAGCGCAGTGTACGGTTGGGTGTAAGAGATATGGTCCGTATGGCGGAAATGGCGGGGGCGAAATTGGTACGCAAAGCGTTGCCGTTTAGTATGGAAACGGCCATGAATAATTGTAGCCGGCTGATTGCCGCCGAGGGCTGGCGTGTGCATAAGGACCATATTGCCGACCCGGAAAAACAAATTGATCCCAATGTCCGTCGGCGTGTTCTGGCTGGCCAGAACATTGATGACAGGAATTATGCGGAATTATTGGCGCAACATGCGGCCATGAAAACGATATGGCAGGAATGGATGGATGGGGGCGATGCCTTGCTGATTCCTGCCACACCCTTTACGGCATTACCGTTAAACCAGGTCGATGAAAACAATACATCAATCGGTTTCTTTACCCGGTTTGTGAATTGGACCGGCGCATGTGCGCTGTCCATCCAGGCCGGTTTTGATCCGCAGAATTTGCCCGTTGGTGCGCAGCTCGTGGGCAAGGCCAATGACGAATATACGCTGTTGCAGATTGCCAGCGTGATACAGCGCATGACGGCCTGGCATGCTTATCATCCGATGGTGGGGTGAGCTTTTTAAGCAAGCGGGTATTACCTATAATATTACTGAATTAATAACATATATAAAATTAATAATATTGTGGGTGAGGAAAACATGTTTTTTGAAGACATTAGTGCATTTGTTGCAGTGGTGCGTGCAGGCAGTTTTAGTAAAGCTGCCATTGATGCCTGCGTGGCTCAATCGGCCTTGAGCAGGCGGGTAAAAAGGATAGAGTCAAGGATGGGTACTGTATTGCTGGAAAGAAATGCACGTGGTGTTGTGCTTACTGAACCCGGAAAATTGTTTTTATCAAGAGTGGAAAAAATAGTGGATGAAATATCTGATATGGAAGCCAATCTTTCTTCTTTTGTAAAAGAACCGGCAGGTAAGGTACGAATTGCATTTCCACCCAGAAGCAGTGGTTTGTTGGCACCAAGAGTTTATAAACAAAAACTGGCAACATTACCCTTGGTACAGCTTGAGTTTCTTGAAGGGTCTCCGTCTCAGGTGCATGGTTGGCTGAGTCGTGGAGAAGTGGATATTGCACTGGTTTATAACAGCGAAATAGGGCCTGATTATGAAGTCATGCCTGTTATGACGGAACGTTTACACTTGTTTTGCAATACAAAAAAACTGCAAGAGATTTTTAAAGGAAAGGTGCCTACAGAACTGCTTATCAAGGATTTACCGCAAATTCCATTGATTCTACCCTCAAAACCGCATATTTTGAGGGTGATGATAGATAGATTATGTGTATTAAATAATATTCGCCCAAACATTGTCTTTGAAACAGACGGTTCTTTTGTGACAAGAGGCATGGTTGAGCAGGGAATTGGAGGCACTATCTTCAGTATGAGTACCTCCTGGAGCTATTCTGTTGAAACCGGTCAGGTCGCGGCAATACCTTTTAAATCGCCTTTGGTATGTTGGAATCTGTATTTGGTAAAGTCCAGGAGAGCATCCAATTTATTGGCCATCAACGCAATATATGCCATACTCCAGAAGGAAATTGATTATCTATTGGAGCAGGGAGCATGGTCTCACGCTTCAAAATGGAATATTAACGGTTAAAAATATCGTTGATTAAGCATCTTTGGCCTGTGTAATCAAATTGTCTATAACGCGTAACGCGGTTTCGAGATCTTTCTTATCGATGTTTTGGATCATATTCGCTTCGAAATTTTTTACTCGCTGATTAATGAACATGGCATATTCGCGACCACTGTTTGTCAAGTGTATTTTTTCGTCGACGATATATTCAAGATGATTCCGGTTTTTCATTTCCTGCAGGGCATCTTTTATTTCTTCCTGACGGAGGTAAATACATGCCTGAAGCTCCTGTTCGCTCATTGCCTGTGAGTTCAACCAGCTATATATCCTGAATTCTGCAACGCTTATGCTTAGTTCTTGTCTTTGAGTATTAAAACGTGAAGAAACAAGATGGCTCACATAATGTAAACGACGCAACAGAGATAAATGTGTATTGCCTTTCCTTGTCAAGGATGTGTTTTTTTCTGTTTCGGTTTGGTTCATAATCGATGACAAGTCATTGGCGACACCGTAACGACCCTGGTAAAACAAGAGTGGGGTTCCGTTGTAACGGGTGTAATGTTTGACGCGACCAATCAGAATCAAATGATCCCCACCATCAATGGTGTTTTCAAGGCTGCACTCCAATGTACAGATCACATCACGCAACAATGGCGCACCTAGTTTTCCTTTGAACCAGTCGGTTTTACTGAATTTATCCTCATCGCCTTTTGCAAACAAATTTGAGAGATCCACCTGATTGTCAGAAAGAATATTAACGGCATAATGTCGGGCCTCCTGAAAGATTTTAAGGCTGCCAGACTCTTTTCGTATAGACCATAAAACAAGGGGTGGTTCAAGAGAAAGCGCGGCAAATGAGTTCACAGACATGCCTGCCATGTCGGTCCCGTTGCAAGCAGTCATTACGGTCACACCAGTGGCAAATTGAGATAAGCATCTTCTGAATGCGCGTGAATCCTCTTCCGGACTGCCACTTTCAATGATTTGTATGGGTTTAGATATTATGTCCATGTCTTTATAAGCAAGTATTTTAAGAGTGAGTTTTTAATTATGGGGAGCCATAATTGCGAAAAGGTCGCACTGCATATCCATTGAGGCAGGTAAGGTATTGGAAACGATTACATGTCGGGCGGGTCTGCTTGTCTCATCAGGAAAAATATCAACCCAATATTGATTCAGTAAAGCTCGCGATACCTCTGGTTTGAGATAAAAAGTCATTTTGATAACGTCTTTCCAGCTGCCGCCCGCTTTTTCAAGAATACGACGCGTATTCTCAAACATGAGTTGACATTGTTGTTCAATAGATTCGGGAATTTTTCCCGTTGTTTTATCTGTGCCAAAGATGGCGCCGCTCATTAAAATATTGTGATGCAGGCAAGCGGCAGGAACAGGATTGTTGCCATGAGAAAATCCATCAATATAAATACTTTTACGCATGTTCGAGTTTTCCGGTTAATCAGCTATTTCGAGGCAGGAGTTGCTGGCTTTTCGGCTTCTAAAGCCAGTAAACCGTAGCCGGTTAGCATGGGAGCCCAGTAGAATCGTTGAATTTCATTGAAAGATTCGCTGGTCTCAGAAAGTGCGCCACGCATTGTCAGCCACAACATCATTTCAACTGACTCCAGGCCACCGCGGTATATGTAATCTTCATGAGTGGCTTGTGCCAATATTTCAGGTTCATGCATCAATAAGTCCATGAACCGGTTATCCCATTCCGGATTTACAAAACCAAAATTATCACCATGAATTTGATGGGATAAACCGCCAGTAGAAGCGACAACGACCCGTTCATTACAAGCTGAGTTTTTAATGAAGCGACCAATACTTTGTCCCAGTTTCCAGCATCGCATGGGAGTTGGAAGGGGTTCACGCAATACATTGACATGAATGGGAATGATACGTATTGGCCAGCTCGGGGGCATCAGTAAGGGCAGAACGGACATGACACCATGATCCAGTTCCATTTCCTGACAAATAGTCAAATCAAACTCATCGTTTACCAGTGATTTGGCCAGTTCCCAACCAAAGTCTGGAGCACCGGGAACGGATGCAAAATTGCGAGCACCAATGCCTTCATCAGCAATATTCAACTGCTTTGCGATGCCCATGGCAAAAGTAGGGTAAGCGTCAAACTGGAACTGATTCAGGTGATCGTTATAAATAACAATCATTGTGGTGACATTTTTTTGTTTTAGCCAATCATGGACGGGCTTGTAGGATTCAAAAAAAGGTTTCCATTCCTGTTTTTCCTGATGGCCAGCATCGAAAGCAAAAGAGATTGAGGGGGCGTGTGAAGATCCGATTGCACCAATTAACTCTGCCATATATATCCTTTGTTTGCTTCTTTTCTTATGCGTACAAATTCATCAACCGTCATGCCCAATTCTGAGGCGCCTCTTTCCATTAATGATGTCTTGAAAGCGCCATTCGCCTTGCCAATCGCAACTGTACAGGCGCCATATTCCATCATTTTGGTAAAAGCTCTGTTACGAACCATTTCTTTTTCCTGGTCGTTTAAACCAAAATGATCCATGCATGACTCTTCATCATTTAAAAAAAATGTACGCTGTTTTACTGAACGCATGCTAGTGAGGAATTTGGTAAGTCTATATCCTCTTTCTGCCCGTTCCGTCGTTAATGGGCACAGGCCTTTAAGAGTGATCCGGGGCCCTAGCTTTTTCTGAATATCTTGTGATTCTGTATTCATCATTTAACTTTTAAGCTGATTGATCATGCTGGCGGATGATTTGGCAAAAATGCTTATATCATTGCTGATCATGACAAAATTAAAACCATTTTCTTTGGCCTTAATGGCAGCATTGACATCACCAACTGCAGTGCCACAAGGAATATTCAATCGATTGGCAACGTTGATCAAGTTTGTGATTAATTGGCTGTTATCGGGATGTGAAGCCGGTTTGCCGGTTGATAAGGCCAAATCTCCCGGGCCCACAAAAATGGCATTGACCCCTGGCACTGCCAGAATTCTTTCAACGTCACCTAAGGCATGGGCATCTTCAAGTTGTGGAATACGCAAGACGTGGTTATTGCCTTCTTCAATATATTGGGCAGTTGGCTTAAGTCCCCAATGTCCAGCCCGTGAGGTGATGCCCAGACCACGATGCCCGACGGGACTGAAAATCATGCCATTCATGACATCACGTGCTTCCTGCTCTGAGCGGACCCGTGGAATTAAAACGCCATCAGCGCCACAATCCAATATTCTCTGTGCATAAGCGCCCGAGCTGTCAGGCAGGCGAACCAGTACTTTTAAACCCAAGCCTTGAGCGATGACAATGTTGCGGTAGCTTGCCTGAAAGGTTAGTGGCGCATGTTCCATATCAATGGCAATGAAATTGAAACCAGCCAGAGCCAGGCATTCAATGGTTTCTGGAGAGTCCAGTTTGACCCAGGTACCGAATTGACAGCTACCCGGTACTTTCAGTGTTTCTATAAAACGGCTTGTCATATAGCATCCTGTGATTAAAAGTAAAGATATCTTGATTTATGCGTTAATGTCGTCGGGTAGCGGGTATTCTTTTTCATTGCACACAAGACCTGGTCTCAGTGAGAAATCCTTGCGTGGAGGTGCAAAAATATCCACAAGGCGCATACCTTTTTCCCCAACGGCTTGGGAGGTATGGATGACGTTTGGGGGGATGACGCACAGCGAAGGGGCGGATGCGACAATATGGTCATCCTCACGCCACTCCGCCAGATCCGGTGTCCATGGGTAACGTAAATGATGGATATAAGCACCATGGACAGCCAGGGATCCTTGCTCATAGTCAGGGTGAGAGTGCGGGGATAGTTTGTGGATGTCCCGTGGTGCTGTACTTGGCAGGAAGATATTGACCATCAAATTGCATGTACGGAAAAGGCGCATTGTGGTATCTGTACGGATATAGTCTTGCAACGGATAGTGACGTAACTTGAAACCATCGACAGGGGCTGGCCAGTTAATTAATTCTGCAACGTCGGTCACGTTATTCCAGGCTTGATGATTGGGTGCCATTTCAATTAAGTCTTTGGCATTTTTGCTGAAAATTCGGTAGACCCAACCGCCATTCAACATTTTGATCTGGCTGTCACCCGGAGGGGCAATGAATAATGAGTCGCCATTACTTTTTATTTCATTGCCATTGCTGCTGATAACTGCTGCCGTATCTTCAGGGAGCAGAATGAAGTACTCATCATTTTGGTATTCTGCTGTTCTGGTTAGAATGGCATTTTCTTTTGCATGACTGGCCATGACGACAAAATTGGCTGCGCGTGTTATCCAGCTCTTGGTGTCATGGGAATCAATCGTTGTATGGGGGTCACGGTAAAAATGCCCTGTATATGCCTGACGTGTTTTGGTCATTGTGCTTACACTCAATAATAATTCAGTTTAAATTTATTTACTCAATCTAAAGACAAGCCGATTTCCTTAACCAGCGCTTTGGACTTGATGATGTCTTGGTTGATTTTGTCGGTCATTTCTTCAGGCGAACTGCTTTTGAGGTAGGCACCACTTGATGTGGCAATCCATTGCACTAATTCTTCATTTGCCAGTGTTTGTTTGAAAGCGTCATTCAGCTTATTAATAATGGCATCGGGTGTGCCAGCGGGAGCTGATACACCATGCCAATACTCATACACAAAATCGGGAAGACCGGATTCTGATAGAGTGGGAATCTCCGGTACTATTTGATTGCGTTCTTTGCCTGAAGCTCCCAAAATCTTGATTTTTCCGTCTTTGCTTTGTGCAGAGGCAATTCGGGCGCCTGAAAACATGGCTTGCAATTCTCCACCCACAAGATCTTGCATGGCAGGCCCTTCCCCTTGATAGGGAATATGTACAATATTCAGATTGTCATTGGCAATTTTCAGGCTCTCCATCATGAGGTGATGAGGCGTTCCGTTACCTGCTGTTCCATAACTCATGGTTTGGGGATTTGCTTTTACGTAATCAATAAATTCCTTAACATTATTGACGGGAATATTCTTATTAACTGAAAGGACCAATGAACCGGTCAGTATGGTGCTTACCGGTTTTAGACTGTTTACGGGGTCATAAGACAGTTTTTTGTAAAGCGCGGTATTGGTGGCGTAAGTCGCATTGTCGCCCCATAACAAGGTATATCCGTTGGGTGTTGAGTTTGCGACTGCAGTTGCACCAATAGCGGTTCCTGCGCCAGGTTTATTATCAATAATAACGGGTTGTTTAATGATTTCACTCAGTGTCCGTCCGACTTGCCGCGCCATAATGTCGGTACCACCGCCTGCTGCGTACGGAACGACTATTTTGATGGGCTGATTGGGAAAACTGTCCGCCTCATTGGCTTGCACAAAAGAAGTTGCAAGCAGTGAAAGCGCGGTTAATATGATTTTATTCATTAGGTCTCCTTTAATAATTGTGTATTGATGATTTACTTAATTATGCAAAATAATTCTGGGCGATTTTTTCATCACCCAAGAGAGTGCCTGCCCATGCATTGGCATGATGTTGATAATTATTTAATTGATGACTTTGAATGGCCATTATGTCGTTATAAATTCGACCAAAGTCATATTGTTTATAAATTGCATGTCCTCCACTGAGTCTGAAAAGCTCAGCGGCCAACTGCGCACAACGTGGAGGAATTTGTGAGCTTTGAAAACGGAACTGGCGTCGTTCGTCCATGCTTATTGAAGGGCCTTTTTCAACCTCGGCAATTACGCGAGCGTAGTTTTTGTAAACTTGGGTTTTCATTTCTTCAGCGTGTGACAAAGCTTGGGAAACAGCCAATACAGCGGCTTGATTTGCACTGATATTTACGCCATGACGACTGACTTTCTGGTAATTGAAGTCAATAAATGTTTGTACCAGACCTTTTAATGCACCTAAAGCACTGGGGGCTTGTGTTGCTCTTGAGAAAATCTGGAAAAAAGGAATTTTATAAAGCAAACCATCATTCATTTTCAAACCGGGAGCTTCGTTGGTTAGGACAGACTCCCAGCGTAAGGCCCGATGTTCGGGGATGAAGGCATCCTTGACAATAATATCGTTACTGCCTGTAGCGCGTAAACCGTGTACATCCCAATTTGGAATGATTTCGTAATCACTGCGAGGTAACAGAAAACAGTATTGCGCCATACCCGATTGTTTTGTTTTACCCGTATTTTCTTCGCCATCAATATTCCCGCCCAGAAATGTCCAAGCGCAATGATCGCTTCCACTTGAAAAACTCCATTTACCACTTAATACATATCCGCCGTCGACTCTTTTAGCCTTACCGGGTGCATAGGGAGAGCTAATTAGCGTTTTGGGGTTATCTCCCCAAACTTCTTCCTGTGCTTTTGGATCAAAAAATGCCAGGTGATAATGATGGATGCCAACGACACCCAGTACCCAGGCAACAGATGGGTCCGCTTCTGCAAGGATTGAGGTAACCTCAAAAGATTCAATGGGTGTGGTTTCTCCACCGTGCCAGCGCTTGGGTTGTAGCATTTGAAAAAAACCGGCTTCTTGAAGATCGGCAATTGTTTCGTCAAATATTTTTGGGCAATCCCATTGTGCTGCGGAGCGTTTTTTCAGGGTAGGCAGCAACGCTCGGGCTTTTTGGACATATTCCGAGTCGCTGAAGTCTCCTCTTAAATAATTGTTAATTTGACTGATTGGCATGTTCTCAAAATCCTATATATGTTTTTTAGATAAAAAATGCTTCTTTCATTGGTTGAAATTAAAGCACCTGGAGATAGGTTTGAGATAGATCAATTCTGGTATCGTAGCCATCTCATTTAGAGATAGCCTGCTCTTAAAAAGTCAAGTGGGAAAAATCAAATAACTGATTTGCATCAAATTAATTTAATTGATTATATTTATGATAATTTGAAACCCTTTGAACTTTATAAAAATTTAATTCAAGGCTGGCCGCAATGATATCCGTATCAGCGGGTTATTTGCTCAGGATGGAATCCAGTTTCGAGCAAGAACGGGATTCCATCCTGTGCTTTAGTAAACTTAGCTTTTCCAGATCGCCACCCGTTTTTCCAGAAACGCATCAATCCCTTCCATCGCGTCTTCTTCCATCATGTTGCGCGCCATGACATCGGCCGCATAATCATAGGCATCGGCAAGCGCCATCTGTTTCTGTTTATAGAACATTCGTTTTCCATAGCGAATAGCCGTTGGGCTTTTGCTTAAAATATCAGCCAGCAATGCGTCAACCCGCTCATCAAGCTGTGCTTCCGGTACGGCATCATTCACCAGTCCCCAATCCAGTGCCGTGGCGGCGTCTATGAAACGGGCGGTGACCAGCATTTCAAAGGCTCGTTTGGAAGAAATGTTGCGGCTTAAGGCAACGGCAGGTGTGGAGCAGAAAAGGCCGACATTGATGCCTGATACCGCGAATTGGGCCGAATGGGTGCAGATGGCCAGATCGCAGGCAGCGACCAGCTGACATCCTGCTGCCGTGGCAATACCGTGCACTTTGGCAATGACCGGCACCGGCAGGGACTGGATACCCTGCATGACCTGGCCACATTTGGCAAACAGGTAACGATAATAAGCCAATTCAGGCTGGCTGCGCATTTCCTTTAAGTCATGCCCTGCGCAAAAGGCTTTGCCGGTGGATTCAATAATCACGCAACGCAGGGTGTGGTCTTGCTGGAGTATTTCAAATTGATCCAGCAAAGCCTGCAGCATGGCTTCGGAAAGTGCATTGAACTGGTCAGGACGGTTCAGGCGCAGGGTCACAACCCCCTGGTTGTAAATGGTTTCCAGAATGGGCGTGGTGTTGGTATTCATGTTGCCTCCTCATTGATATTATTGGATGATGTTATATATTACAGGATCGTGGCGCCTCAAGACCTATGCCCAGGATGGGGGTGCCTGCTTTAACGGCTTGGTACAATAAATGTATGGCATGTGCCATGATAAATACTGGCAAACAACCAGCGCTTATGGATTCTTATGAACGCAACAAAATATATTGGCTCGTTTTTCCAATCAATTTTAAATTTACGAGTTTTATTATCACTGCTGAGTATGATTAATGGGCTTTGGTTGACGTTGCCGGTTTTATATAAATATTCCCATCACTTTGGCAAGGATACCGGTGAGTTTGTGCATTGGATGCAAACCCTGGGATTTTTTCATTTGCTTGAATTGCCTCGGTTTGCCTTGGGTACCTGTCTGGTCTTATTTAGCATTTTCATGTTTACAGGCGCACGATTGGCCTGTTTTTTCAGTATTTTTGCCCTGTTTTTATTGCTTGTCCTGGATATCACACTGGGCAGTGCCTATTTTATTCATGGAATTTATTCTTTCGTTTTATTGGTTTTATTACTCCATTACTGGAAGCGCTTTCCAAATTACAGTATAAGCAATACAGCAGGGCTGGCCTTGTTAAGTATCGCCATACTTATTGTGTATTCAGTATTGGGTTCTTTATACCTGGGTTCTCATTTCAACCCAAAAATTTCCGATATTTTTCAGGCATTTTATTTTTCTGTCGTTAGCATGACAACGGTCGGTTACGGAGATATTGTGCCGGTAACCATAGAATCACGTCTTTTTACGATTAGTGTCGTTTTTTTGGGTATTACTATTTTTACCACTTCAGTGGTGTATTTGGCAGGTATTGCGGCAACGGATACACGCAAAATCGTCAATAAAAGGTTGTTAAAAATGAAAGATCATTATGTTATTGTTGGCGTCTCTCAAGTAGCGGTTTTTGTGTATAAGGGCTTGAAAAAACGGGGTTTGCAGACCGTTATCGTATGTGATGAAAAGCACCGGGATTTATTTCCTGCCGATGCCCTTGTCGTGTCTGGCGAAGTGACTGATATCGCGACCCTGGATAAGGCTTCTGTAAAAGATGCGCGTTGCGTGATGGCATTGGAACAGAGCGATGTGGAAAACACCTACATTTTATTGGCGGTGAAGAAAATGGCAAGTGACAAGGTTAAAACCATTACCATGATTAATGAAGAAGGTAATCGCAATAAACTACAACTTTTGCACGTTGACTATATATTTTCATTACCGGAAGTGGGCAGTGAGGTTTTAATGAAGTATTTAAGCGGTGAGGCCATTGATAACAATACGATTGCTGATTTGGTCATTCACCATAGTTAACCGGTCAATACTAAGTCAAGCAATTTGAACTAAAGCCAGCTTGACATGATTATTTATAACTCTTCAAATGAATGCTGGTTTCTGAATTGCTAATATGTTTAATGAGCCTGATCCGTTCCAGTGCCTGACCCAGTTCATCCAGGGTTTGCGCCTGCAGTTCGGCCAGCAGGTCCCAGCGGCCATTCGTGTCATGCAGGGCAACCACGCAGGGTTCACCCAGTAAACTGGCCACGGCCTGCCGGGTGGCGTTGCCTTCAATGGCAATACTCATCCAGGCGGTAATGGGACGGTTCTGGCTGGTGGGGCGCAGCTGCACCGAATAACCGGTAATCACGCCTTCATCTTCCAGTTTCAGCATGCGGTTGCGTACCGTGCCGCGAGATACCTGTAATTTCTGGGCCAGATCGGCAACCGTATAGCGGGCATTCTGGCGTAAAAGGGCAATCAGTGCCTGGTCAATCGTATCCATCATTGTCATTCCGGTAATGTGTTCTGTCATTATGATAGAAAACTGCCCGAAAGTATGCGAAATGTGGTCTGTAAATTGATGACATCCTGCGACACACTACAGCTAATGGATTGAATTTTAAATATAAATACGGGAGACCTGGCATGAGTACCTTATTGCAAAATCATCTAATGACTGAATTGATCCGTCCACAGGATATTGCCGCCATTGTCCAGAAAAAAGGTATGAAAGCCTGTCTTGAAGGGGTGGCCAGCTATATTCTGGCGGATTATCTGCGCTGGGATGAGTTTGATAAATCCAGGCGGGTGGCCAAGTATGTGGAAAACGGCGTGATGGAGCTGATGCCGATTGCCGATAAAAAACACTATGCGTTCAAGTATGTGAACTGTCATCCGCATAATCCGGCCAAGGGTTTGTCTACCGTGATTGCCTTTGGTGCCTTGGTTGATGTGGTCACAGGCATGCCAATGGCCATTTCAGAATTAACGCTAACAACCGCCTTCCGGACGGCAGCGACATCGGCATTGGCTGCACGTTATCTGGCTCGCAAGAACAGCCGCAGCATGTCCCTGATTGGCAATGGCTCGCAGGCAGAGTTCCAGGCGCTGGCATTTCATTACCTCCTGGGTATTGCAGAAATCCATTTGTATGATAAAGATCCCAAGGCTTCTGAGAAACTGGCGGGTAATCTGGCTCATACCGGCATGAAGTTTGTGATTGCCAGCGATGTGGCCAGCGCTGTCAAGGGAACCGATATCATCACCACGGTCACGGCTGAATATGCCAAAGCGCATATTATTACCCCGGATATGATAGAGCCGGGCATGCATATTAATGCTGTGGGGGGTGACTCACCTGGCAAGACGGAATTGCATCCGGATATCCTGTCAAAGAGCACGGTGTTTGTAGAGTTCGAGGAACAAACCCGGATTGAAGGCGAGTTGCAGAATGTGGCGCAGGATTTTCCGGTGGTGCATTTATGGGAAGTGTTTGGCAAGACAAAACCCGGCCGCAGTGATCATCATCAAATAACCCTTTTTGATTCAGTCGGTTTTGCGCTGGAAGATTATTCCGCCATGCTGTTCATGCGTGATGCGGCAAAAGAACTGGGTTTGGTGCAGTCCATTTCACTGGTGCCCGAGCTGGCCGATCCGAAAGACCTGTTTGCTTATTTGGGTGTGCCCCCAGTGGTGCCAGAACAGAATCCGCACGGTGGCGGTGATGATGGCATTCCAGTCTTGATTGCCAGTGTTTAAGCCATGAGGGGGCAGTTCTTTGCCAGTCTGCAGGCAATATGAGAAAATGGGCCAGTGGATTCTCAAGGACAACGTTGTGGATATTCAGAACAAACAGCTTAGCCTGATTGGCGTACCCACCGATGTGGGTGCCGGCCATCGTGGTTCCAGCATGGGTCCGGAAGCCTTGCGGGTGGCGGGTATTACCCAGTCCCTTGAGAAACTGGGACTTGAGGTGCGCGATTGTGGCAATATTCAAGGTCCGGCCAATCCATGGCAGGCACCTGTCAATGGTTACCGCCATCTTGAGCAGGTTGTGGCATGGAACCGGCTGGCTCATGATGCCATTTATGCCCAATTGCAGGAAGGCCGTTTGCCGGTCATGCTGGGGGGCGACCATTGCCTGGGTGTGGGCTCTATCAGTGCCGTGGCCCGCTATTGCCGGGAGCAGCAAAAGCGGTTGCGGGTATTGTGGCTGGATGCCCATACCGATTTCAACACTGCCGAGCTGTCGCCCACGGGCAATATCCATGGCATGCCGGTGGCCTGCCTGTTTGGTTATGGCCCCGAGGCGCTCGTCAATATGTCGGGCACCAGGCCTGCGCTTAATGCGGACATGATCCGCCAGATTGGCATCCGCAGTGTTGATGCCGGTGAAAAGCATTTCATCCATGAAGCGGGCATAGAGGTTTTCGATATGCGTCACATAGATGAAACCGGCATGCGGCAGACTATGCAAGAGGCCTTGTATGGCCTGGACCAGGATACGCATTTGCATGTCAGTTTTGATGTGGACTTTCTTGACCCGGACATCGCACCGGGAGTGGGAACAACGGTAAGGGGTGGACCCAATTACCGTGAAGCCCAGTTATGCATGGAAATGATTGCCGATACCGGGATGATGGCCTCTTTGGATATTGTTGAACTGAATCCGGCCCTGGATGTGCGCAATTTAACGGCGGAAATTGCGCTGGATATGGTGGAAAGCCTGTTTGGACAAAGTACACTGGTACGCCGTAACGTTAAATAAGAGATTTTTGCTGTGCAATTGGAAAAAGACAAATCGGTTCTTGAGCGGTTTTTGCATGCCTTCTGTTTTGAGGCGCTGGCTATTGGGATCAGTGCGCCTTTGGCGGCCTGGCTGTCGGGTGAATCCATGTTTGACATGGGGGTGGTGACTATTGTAATTGCTGTCATGGCCTTGGTCTGGAACATGATTTACAACACCGGCTATGATCGTCTGGCACGCCGTTTTGGCTGGGTGAAAACGGTAACCGTGCGGGTGATGCACGCCATCGGGTTTGAGTTGGGGCTGTTGGTGATGGCCATTCCGTTTGTGGCCTGGTGGCTTGAGATGGGACTGATAGAGGCGCTTATTCTGGATTTCGGCCTGATCATGTTTTACCTGCCTTATACCTATGTGTATAACCTGGTGTATGATCGCTTGCGTGCCCGTTACTGGGGGCGTTTGGCGGCGGCCTGAAAATGAAAGTTTATACCTCTGCACAAATGCGTCAACGTGAACAGGCAGCCGTAGATGCCGGTACCAGTTTTGAGCAATTAATGGAAAATGCCGGAACCGTGGCGGCCAGTGATATTTTGCAGCGCTTTCCGCTACCCGGTCGTTGTCTTGTGGTGTGTGGCAAGGGCAATAACGGGGGCGATGGCCTGGTCATTGCCCGTTGCCTGCACGAGCAGGGCTGGCAGGTGGATATTGTGTTCCTGCTTGGGGAGCAATTATCTGAATTGGCTGAACTGAACCGGAAGCGCTTGCCGCAATCCGAGCGTTTGCGAATCATGACCCTGCAGCAGGTTTCGCTGCAAAAAACCTATGATTTATTGCTTGATGGCGTTTTCGGAACCGGCTTTTCGGGGGCTTTGCCCGAGAAGGTGGGGCAATGCATGAAGGTACTGAATCAAATGTCGGGTACCCGGATTGCCCTGGATATGCCCACGGGCCTGAATTGTGATACCGGACAGGCTGATGAAAACACCTTTATGGCCGACATTACCTATACCTTTGCCGCTTACAAGCCCGCACACTTACTGGCGCAGGCCAAGGCCTATTGTGGCCAAATTGTTTGCCTGGATATCGGGATTGATTAAAAAGGGTTGTTGCCAGGAGTGATGGCCCCTACTTATTAATGGCTTATTCGGGAAGTAGATGAGCCGTGTTGTCCAGCCAGGCCGGTTTGCTGCCCAGCACCCGCCGGTAAACCGGGCAATCAGTATCATGGGCACCGGGCAGATAACCGGTACTCATCAGGAATTCATTGACGATTTCCCCACCGGTAAACTTGAAAGTTTTTTTAAACAGGCGGGTCCACGCTTCTCTTGATAACGGATGATGGTGATTCAGCCATGCCTGGAATGAGCCGAACTCCTCCTGTAGTACAAGTATCGTTCGGGCGTTTTCAATGGCGGCGTTTACTTTCAGGCGGTTGCGGATAATACCCGCGTCATTGAGCAGGCGTTGCCGGTCTGCGTCCTGGTAGGCAGCGATTTTTTCTATGCTGAAACCGTCATAGGCTTGCCGGAAATTGTCCTGCTTCATCAAAATCGTGTTCCAGCTAAGCCCGGCCTGGTTGATTTCAAGAATAAGCCGACCAAACAGTTCATTGTCATCATCCAGCGGAAAACCGTATTGGGTGTCATGGTAAGCGCGGTGAACCGAGGGTTGGTGGGCGGGTAAACCGGCAACATATTCGCAATAGCTCATGGGGCTCCCGAAGGTGGGTTGGGTATGTCAATCACGAGGGCTGTGGTTGGGCAGGATTCTGCTATGATGAGCGGTTATTTGTTTCCTGTCCCTCGCGCGGAATTTTTATTGTAAGTCATCCATCATGAATATGAATACCCAGCCTGCCCCAAACTCTTTCGGAAAGCCGGAACTTGCCCTGATGTTGGTGACCGTGTTCTGGGGAGCGACTTTTCTGATTGTTCAGCTGGCGGTGACGGTGAGTGAGCCGTTCTTCTTTGTCGGGCTGCGGTTTGGCTGTGCTGCCCTGGCCATGTGCATACTGAGTTTTAAGCTGCTTAAAGGGCTCACCCGCCAGGAGCTATGGGCAGGGTTTTTAATCGGGATTGGCATTTTTCTGGGATACAGCCTGCAAACTGTGGGCTTGCAAACCATTCCCAGTAGCAAATCAGCCTTTATCACGGCCTTGTATGTCCCGTTAGTACCATTGCTGCAATGGATTTTCCTGAAAAGAAAACCTTCTGTCATGAATTGGCTGGGTATTTTTCTGGCTTTTGGCGGTTTGGCTTTGTTGGCCGGGCCCGAGGGGCTGAGTGGCGGTATTGGCAAGGGAGAGTTGCTAACGGCCCTGGGGGCGCTGGCCATTGCGGCAGAAATCATTCTGATCAGCCGTTTTGCCGGCACCATAAACCTATTCAGGGTAACCATTGTGCAGCTGGCAGTCACCTCGCTCATTTCTTTTGTTGTTTCTGCCGGCGTGGGGGAAGCCGTGCCTGCATTTTCGTGGCTGCTGTTGGTGTGTACCCTGGTGCTGGGTCTTGGAAGTGCATTTATCCAGGTCACCATGAACTGGGCACAAAAATATGTATCGGCCACGCGGGCTACCCTGATCTACGCGGGAGAACCCGTTTGGGCGGGGGTGATTGGCCGTATTTATGGTGAACGTTTGCCTGCCCTGGCATTTTTGGGGGCTGGGTTGATTTTATTGGGCGTGCTGGTGAGTGAACTGAAATTGAAGTGGCCGGGCAGGCGGCAGGCGCCTGCCGAATAAGCAACGCCCGAGCATCAGCCTGTTCAGGCCTCTGGCATGGCAAGTTTGTCTGCCAGCAAATACCTGAATGCTTCGGGTTGGCCATAATACCGAGTATGTTCCAGCGTTTCAAGGCGATCACCTTTTTGCAGCACAAAGGCGGGGAATCCGTTCACCCCTGCGTAATGCATCAGTCTTAAGGTGTCATCAATATGGTGTTGTATGGGGCCTGAAAGTATTTCTTCGTAAGCCATGGCAAACTCATGGCGATCCAGTCCGATTGTTTCGGCAATATCAGTGAGCACGTCCACCTGTACAATCGGTTTGCCATCACGATAATGCGCATGCTGGATGGCCTTGAGCATAAACGGGGCATGGTTTTTTTGCAGTTTTTCAGCGGCCAGAATGGCGGCAATGGGTGGCAGGGAATCAAAGATGGTTTGCGGGTTGTCCAACAGCCCGTTCAGATAGGCGTCGCCAAAAACCTGGCCGGTCATTTGGGCAATTCGGGCATCGGACTGCCGGATCATGTCGCGTTTGCTGGCAGGAATATGCATGCGCTGGAACAGGCCGCCCGCATGCAATTCCAGCTCATATAAACCACTGCCCGAGGCCATGGCGGCTTCCAGCAGGCTTTCCGCGGCATAACACCAGCCACATAAAGGGTCGTAAATATAATGTAGTTTGGTTTGCATGCGTGTCTCCTGGCAATATACTTGTGTGATAGCCAATTGTAGTGTATCTGCCGGGTGGGTATCGCTGTTGCAACCGAAACCCCTGGCGGAAAAGGCCATGGTGTATCAGGGGATGTTTAGGGAAACCGGCTTGCTAGACGTATAATGAAAGAATATCAGTCCGTGACAGGCACGGATTGGCAGCATGATCGGGTCAATGAAATGTTAAGGAACCAGAGATGACAATACGCATTGAACGGGACAGCATGGGTGAGCTTGAAGTACCTGAAAAGGCGCTTTACGGAGCACAAACGCAGCGGGCCATTAATAATTTCCCGGTAAGCGGACAACATATGCCCAAGGCATTCATTGCCGCGCTGTTAACGGCCAAAATGGCGGCGGCCAGGGCCAATGTGAAGCTGGGGCATTTGCCCGAAGCCATGGGCCAGGCCATTGAAACCGCAGTCAATGAATTGTTGGCCGTCAACGATTTCATGGTGCATTTCCCCATTGATGTATACCAGACCGGTTCGGGCACCAGCACCAACATGAATGCCAATGAAGTACTGGCTACCCTGGCAACGCAGGTTTATGGCAGTGCGGTCAATCCCAATGATCATATCAATTTCGGGCAAAGCAGTAACGATATTATTCCCAGCACGATCCATATCAGTGCCGCGATTGAACTGGATAAAAAATTGCTGCCGGCGCTTGCCCACCTGGCTGCCGTGATTCGTGAAAAAGCGGCAACCGTAGACCAGTACGTTAAAACCGGGCGCACCCATTTAATGGATGCCATGCCGGTACGCCTTAGCCAGAGCCTGACCGGCTGGGCCGTGCAAATTGAACAGAATATTCGTCAGCTGCAGGCCACAAGGCCCCTGTTGCACAGTCTGGCGCAGGGCGGGACGGCAGTGGGTACGGGCATTAATGCCGATCCGGCGTTTGCCGCCGAGTTTTGCCGTCAATTAAGTGAAATGACCGGGCTTGCCTTTACACCGGCAGAAAGCTTTTTTGCCCATATCGGCTCACAGGATATCGCGGTGTCCCTGTCGGGGCAGTTGAAAACAACGGCCGTCTCCATCATGAAGATTGCCAATGACTTGCGCTGGATGAATTCCGGGCCCTTGGCCGGTTTGGCCGAAATCGAGCTGGAAGCCTTGCAGCCGGGCTCTTCCATTATGCCGGGCAAGGTCAATCCGGTTATTCCTGAAGCGGCGGCCATGGTGGCGGCACAGGTTATTGGCAATGATGCGGCCATTACCGTTGGCGGCCAGGCGGGCAATTTTGAATTGAACGTGATGCTGCCCATGATTGCCCATAACTTGCTTAACAGTATTGAGCTTTTGGCCAATATCGCCGTTTTGCTGGCAGACAAGAGTATTAAAACCTTCAGGGTGAATGAAGCCCGTTTGCAAGAGGCCCTGGCCCGCAACCCGATTCTGGTGACGGCGCTGAATCCGGTCATTGGTTATCTGAAAGCGGCGGAAATTGCCAAGCAGGCCTATAAGGAAGGACGTCCGATCGTGGAGGTGGCGGCAGAACAGACCGATATCCCCCGGGACGAGCTGTTGCGCCTGCTTGACCCGATGACATTGACACAGGGTGGTTTGTAATTCATATGGAACAACTGGAATTTTTTGAAATTCCCAGCCCTTGCGTTGGTGTTTGTGAAGCCAATGCCAAGGGTTACTGTAAAGGCTGCTTTCGCAGCCGTGACGAGCGTTTTAACTGGCAGACCTATTCTGATCCGCAAAAACGTGAGGTAATCCGTTTGTGTCAGATGCGCAAACAGCGTGCCGTGCTGGCGATGCTGGAAGCCAGGAAAAAAGCGGAAACGGAAAAAAATGAATAATGATTAACTTTCGCTTGGTGCCTGCTTATGTTATAACCGTGAGCCCTTTGACTGGAAAATAAGCAGTAATCAAGATGAAAAAAAGTTTGACTGTATTCGTGCTGGTATTGAATGCATTGTTTGGGCAGGTGCAGGCCGCACAACTGAAAGGCAAGGTGGTGAATATTGCCGATGGTGATACCTTAACCCTTCTTCAAAATGATAAAACCCAAAAGCGTATCCGCCTGGGGGAGATTGATGCACCGGAAAGCAAACAGGCTTTCGGACAGCGCTCGAAGGAGTCATTAACCCAGCTTTGCGGTGGCAAGAACGCCGTGGTACAGGTGCAGGATATCGACCGTTATGGACGGGTCGTGGGCCGGGTGGTCTGTAATGGCCTGGACGCCAACGCCGAACAGGTGCGCCGTGGCATGGCCTGGGTGTATGACAGTTATGCCAAGGATAAAAGCCTGTATAACTTGCAAAGCCAGGCAAAAAAAGCCCGCAAGGGCTTGTGGGCGGACGCCAATCCGGTTGCTCCATGGCTTTGGCGCAAGGGGCAGACCACGGCTCAGCCAGCTACGCAATCGGGTAGTAAAGTGGTGAGTGGTGAAGTGCGTGGCAACAAAAATTCCAAGGTTTACCATTTATCCAATTGCCCGGGTTATGCCGCAATGAGTCCAAAGAATGTGCAGTCTTTTAAAACCGAGAAGCAAGCCCTGGCAGCCGGTTTTCGGAAGGCGGGTAACTGCCCTAAATAATTTAAGTTTGATATATTAAATAAAAATAATTATTTAATTACCGTAAAACATAAGCTAATACCAAAATATCTAAATGACTTTCTTGTATTTTGTCTGCCATTAAACCTTATTTATAGTTGTAAACATATCTTAATAAATATGGGTTTTTATCATGGCAGCTTCTTTACAAACCATTCACGACCTGACCAATTTTACAACCGAACAATCATTCAAGATAAATTCATTGCCTGTCCTGGGGGCTGAAATTGTAAATATTGATCTTGGCAGGGTATTGAATGAAAATGATTTTTTACGGATAAAACAGGCTTTGTTGTCGCATCATGTACTGGTTTTCCGTGACCAGGACATTACGCCAGAGCAGCATATTGAATTCAGCCGTTTGTTTGGTCCTTTGCAAATTCATGTTCTGAAGCAGTTCCAGTTGCCAGGATATCCTGAAGTCTTAACTATTTCAAATATAAAAGAAAATGACAAGCCGATTGGTCTGGGTGATGCCGGGGCGTTCTGGCACTCGGATTTATCGTACAAGGAAATTCCCAGCCTGGGCTCATTGTTGTATGCGCGTCAATTACCTGCTGAAGGGGGCGATACGCATTTTGCGGATATGCATTTGGCCTGGCAGACTTTACCGCTGCATTTGAAAAAAGCCATTGAAGGCAAACAGGCTGAGCACACTTATATTAAGAAATATGCCGAGTTGCAGGCCCGCTCGCCATGGCGGCCCAATCTTACGCAAGCACAGCTTGAAGAAGTTAAACCAGTCGTGCATCCGGTGGTGACCCGTCATCCTGAGACAGGTTTGAATACGCTTTTTGTGAATGAAAACTTCACCTCACGCATTATTGGTCTGCCACAGGATGAAAGTGATGACTTGCTGGCGCAGTTGTTTGCGCATAGCGTCAAGCCCGAGAATGTTTATATCCATCAATGGCAGGATAACGATCTGGTATTCTGGGATAACCGTTCCGTGATTCACCTGGCAGCGGGCACCCCTGACCACTTACCACGAAAACTGTACCGCACCACGGTTGAAGGGACCCGGCCAGTAGCCGCCTGAATGAAGAAATAATAATTCAATATTAAAATTTAAGGATGGGAATATGTTTTTTAAAAATTCAAAAAAACGGTTGTTGGCTTCACTGGTAACGTTGTTAAGCGCCACGTCTTTTGCCCCGGCTCATGCCGAAGGCCAGATTCGCATTGCCGAGCAGCACGGTATTGTTTACCTGCTTTTGCATGTGGCACAGGACCAGAAGCTGATTGAAAAGCATGGCAAGGAGCAGGGGCTGGAGATCAAGCCGGAATGGGTCAAGTTGTCGGGTGGTGCCGCCATTAATGATGCCTTGTTGTCGAATTCGATTGATATTGCCGGTGCCGGTGTGGCCCCTTTGTTAACCATTTGGGATAAAACCAAAGGCAAGCATAATGTGCGTGGTGTGGCTTCTTTGGGCAATTATCCCTATAAGCTGATTAGCACCAATCCCAATGTGAAAACGATTGCCGACTTCACCGAAAAAGACCGTATTGCCTTGCCCAATGCCGGTGTCTCGGTACAGTCACGCATTTTGCAGCTGGCTTCTGCCAAGCAGTGGGGTGAGGAAAACTATAAAAAGCTGGACAAGCTGTCGGTCACTGTTCCGCATCCCGAGGCAACCGCCGCCATTCTGAAAGAGGGTACGGAAATCAATGCGCATTTTGCGACACCGCCTTTCCAGGATCAGGAGCTGGCCGGTAATCCCAATGCCCATGTGGTGCTGGAAGCGTATGATGTTTTGGGTGGGCCCTCTACGGCCACGGTTCTGTATGCCACTGAAAAATACCGTGCGGAAAACCCCAAAACCTATCAGGCCTTTATTGCTGCGCTCGATGAGGCCGCCCGGTATATTAAAAACAATCCTGAAGGTGCGGCAGATGCGTATCTGCGGGTCAATAAAAGTAATATAGACCGTGATCAGTTGCTGGCAATTATCAAAAGTCCCCAGATTGACGTCAAGCTGACGCCACAAAATACGTTTACCCTGGCTGATTTCATGCATCGTGTTGGTGCCATCAAGAACAAGCCCGCCTCGGCCCAGGATTATTTCTTTGACGATGCACACAACGCTTCGGGGAGCTGAGCAAAATGAGTCACGGTCTTACCTTGCCCTTTCAGGCACGAACGGATTTTGTGGATAACGGCTCATTGGCAGCAGTGGCTGGCGGTTTTGAGGTGAGCCCGAAAATACCGTCTTTGACTACGGCAGATCCCTTGCTGGCCGTCAAGAATGTTCATCTTGAATATGCAACCGACAAAAGCATTGTGCGAGCCACTCATGATGTGAGTTTCAATGTATATGGTTCTGACCGTTTCATCTTGCTGGGTCCCTCAGGCTGCGGAAAATCCAGTTTGTTGAAATCGGTCGCCGGTTTTTTGCCACCCCGTTCAGGTTCAATCGAGCTGGACGGTCAGGTGGTTCGCAAGGCAGGCCCTGACCGGGTGGTGGTGTTTCAGGAATTTGACCAGCTGGCACCGTGGAAAACGGTCAAACAGAATGTGATGTTTGCTTTGCTGGCATCCCGGACCCTGGGAAAAAAAGAAGCGGCCGAGCGGGCTGAACACTATTTGCATAAGGTAGGGTTAAGCCGTTTTTTTAATGCTTATCCGCATACCTTGTCGGGTGGCATGAAGCAGCGGGTTGCCATTGCCCGCGCGATGGCCATGGAACCCAAAATCCTGTTAATGGATGAGCCTTTTGCCGCTCTGGATGCCTTAACCCGTCGCAAAATGCAGGAAGAATTGCTTTCCTTGTGGGAAGACACCAAATTTACCCTGATGTTTGTGACGCATTCCATTGAGGAAGCCCTGGTGTTGGGTAACCGTATCCTGTTGCTGTCACCGCATCCAGGCAGGGTCAAGGCGGAAGTCAACAGCCATCAGTTTTCCCTGGATTGTGCGGGCAGTCCTGAATTCCAGGCAACTGCCCAGCGTATCCATCATTTATTATTCAACGAACAGGCATAGTTTTATGAGTACCTTATCCCATGCAGCCAGTGGCGTTATTCCG
The DNA here is from genome assembly GCF_048381675.1 of Advenella sp. RU8. NCBI lineage: Bacteria > Pseudomonadati > Pseudomonadota > Betaproteobacteria > Burkholderiales > Alcaligenaceae > Advenella > Advenella sp. RU8. The sequence goes on along the minus strand of NZ_JBLWIS010000004.1, from coordinate 47,163 downwards.
GGTGAACCTCCTGTTCGTCCCGAATATGAAATTGATCTCAAACCCTTTAATCATGAGGCAGACAGTAACATTGCGCTGGAGAAAAAGCTGTCTTTGGCACACAGGCTATGGCGCATTGATGGCATCCGTAAAACATGTATTCTTCTGGTGCTTGCGCTGGTTTGGGAAGTGGCTGCCCGTGTCACCGATAATGATTTGCTGTTACCGACGTTTTTGCAAACGTTTGATGCTTTTGTGGCGGGAATTGGCAATGGGGAATTGCTTGAGCGCGTTAGCGTCTCGCTAGGGGTGCTGATGCAGGGTTATGCCCTGGGGATTGTGATGGCCTTTGTGCTAACCACTGTAGCGGTTTCAACTCAGCTGGGGCGCGATATTCTGTCCACCTTTACGGCCATGTTCAACCCTTTGCCAGCGATTGCCTTGCTGCCCCTAGCCTTGATGTGGTTTGGCCTCGGTGAGGGCAGCCTGATTTTTGTGCTGGTACATTCCGTGCTATGGCCACTGGCCCTGAATACGTTCTCGGGTTTTCAGGGGGTGCCGGCCACCTTGCGCATGGCCGGGCGCAATTATGGCCTAAGTGGCATTGGTTACGTCGTGCATATTTTGATCCCTGCTGCCTTGCCTTCCATTTTGTCGGGCCTGAAAGTGGGTTGGGCCTTTGCCTGGCGCACCCTGATTGCGGCTGAACTGGTGTTTGGCGCGTCTTCGGGCGAGGGTGGTTTGGGCTGGTATATTTTCCAGAATCGTAATGAGCTGAATACCGACAAGGTATTTGCTGGTTTGGCGATGGTGATTATTCTGGGCCTGCTGGTGGAAGGGCTGGTTTTTAAAACATTAGAGCGGGTCACCATCCGGCGCTGGGGGATTCAGCATTAAGTAGTGGGGCTTTGAAATAATATTCAGGTGGAGTTTCATACATGAAAAAACCGAGCCCGCAAAACGGGCTCGGTTCATTTTTAATGTCCATGAAGCGTCTTCCAGATGGCTTGATGCCCATGACATATTATTGAGAATGGCATGGTATTGTGGCACTGTTCCGAGTTTAATATGGCGCCATTATGGCGCAGTTTGTCTTGACCTCAATAAACCATTCAGGCTGCATGGCTTCAAAATCCTGGCGAATATTGGAAGACAGGTAGCTGGCTGAGTCCAATACAAAATCCTGGCCGTCTATCCGCTTGAATACCACCCAGTGCCAGAAATTTTTTCCTTCTTCCTGGTGGTGTTTGATGGCCAGCAAGGCCAGTTCAGGCAAGGTGTCCCATGATTCAAACGGAATTTCATTCGATGAGGTGTTAACGCCCGCACTGGACAGCATGCGTCGAACATATTGCGTATCTGACCATAAGGCCTTGTCACTGGCAGAAATGCCCATGGCATCGGCAATCGCTTTCATTTCAGCATAGGTTTTACCCAAAATATTGGCAACAGAGGCAATGCCGCAGCCGGTGGTTTCTTCTTGTATGACGGATTTAATCAATGTTTTTTCCTTAAGGGTAAGAAAGAGCATTGCCTTATTTTATATAAGCCTGCCATCAGGCAGGATGGCAAATTGCTGGAATCATTGAGGTACAGTTACGCTAGGAGAAAATCAAAAAAGACTGAAGCCTAAAAAGGTTCAGTCTTCTGTTAATGTCCCATCAACAGGCTTGATGATCAAGCCTGTTCAAAGCAATAACAGCAAACAATTATTTGGCGGGTGCCTTGGCAAAACGCAAATAAGGCAGTTTGACATCAATCTCGCCAAATTTTTCTTTGGCCTGCTCGTTATTCAGGCTTAAGGCCACAATCACGTCCTGGCCAGGCTGCCAGTCGGCCGGTGTAGCCAAAGGTACGCCGTCGGTGGCCTGGATGGCATCCAGTGCACGCAAAATCTCGGCAAAGTTACGGCCGACAGACATGGGGTAAGACAGGGTCAGGCGGATTTTTTTGTCTGGACCAATAATGAAAACGGTACGAACCGTGGCGCTATGTGCGGGGGTACGGCCATCGGGCAGGTAGGCATCGGCGGGCAGCATATTGTACAGTTTGGCTACTTGCAGGGAAGTGTCGTCAATAATGGGGAAATCAGCAGGTGAACCGCAAAATGCTTCAATATCACGTTTCCATTTCTGGTGCTCATCAACGTTATCAACAGAAACGCCGATTACCTTGGTGTTGCGTTTGGTAAATTCACCGGCCAAACGGGCGACTGCACCGAATTCGGTGGTGCAAACAGGGGTAAAGTCTTTGGGGTGTGAAAATATAATGGCGTAGCTGTCACCAATCCAGTCGTGGAAAGTCAATTCGCCAGCTGTCGTGTTGGCGGTGAAGTTGGGTGCAATATCATTGATACGAAGTGACATGTTGAATCCTTTGTAAGTTAACAGGATGATAAGTATTGATTCTGGTAGGGCCTGTCAGCGACTGAACCTGGTACAGGCTGGGTTTGCATATAACGATGACTACATGCTTACGATATGCGTTCCCGCGTGGGAGCGGGCAATGCTATAGATATTACAGTAGATAAACGCTTATGTTATATAAATAAATATTATATAAAAATAATATATGGATACAAGATATCATGTGTAAAAAAAATCCCTGCTGTTACGCAGGGACAAAGTCTACTCCACTAGAGATCGTTCAAATTCACATTTTTAGCAAGCCTTAAACCAGCGCTTCAATCACATCCTTGTCTTGCAGGTTCCACACATAATCAATCAGGTGTTTGATGGTCTCGACGGGTGCGGCGTTTTCGTATTGGCCCAGGCGCATGACCTTGTCTTCGATTTCAGGGCGGCTCAGGGTGTTGCCCGGGTCACCTTTGGGTTCGTCAACGCGGCCATTGAATACTCGGCCATCAGTGGTGGTGACGGTTACTTTGCCGATCCAGCGGTTGGGGTAAGCGGTATCCACTTCTTCGTCCAGTGCCATGCTTACTTTTTCGCGGAAAGTGGCGACTTGCTCATCATGCAGTGCTGCGTCAAACTCAGCCAGGCCGGCAAAGTTCTGGATGGCAATCAGGGCCAGTACGGTACCCATGGAGAATTTGGACTGGTGAACCGTTTCAGGTTTGACCACGGCACCCAATACATCGATAGCACCCTGGTGTACATGGGTGACCACACTGGCAATATCGCTGGCAGACAGATTGTTTTCTTTCATTACCACTTGCAGTGCATCAGCGGCTGGATGGGTATGGCGGCACGATGCATGGTATTTGAAAGAGGTTTCGGGCAAGGCCCAGCGGGTGCCCAAGCCGTCAACCAGCTTGCGCGGATCGGCATCGGTAGACATGCCGGCACCCATGCCCTGGGCGCCTTCCAGAATCTGTTTGGCACCGGTAAAACCGTCTTTGGCCAGGTAGGCTGCAATCAGGCCATTGGCGGCTGCCTTGGCGGTATGCAGTTGTTTGGAGTCGGCAGCGGTGCGCAGGAACTCCCACAAACCGGCAGCCTGGGTGCCAGCTGAACCAATGGCATCCAGCATTTGTTCAGGATTCAGTTTCAGCAAGCGGCCTACGGTGACGGCAGCGGCAATGGTGCCTGCCGTGCCGGTGGTGTGGAAAATCTTGTAGTGAGAGCGGCCCAGGAATTCACCAACGCGAATACCGACTTCATAACCGGCCACGCAGGCAGTCAGCAGTTCTTTGCCGGATGCACCGATTTCCTGTGCTACTGCCAGGGCTGGGGGGAACACAACCGCAGCAGGGTGAAACACTGAACCGTTATGTACGTCATCCTGTTCAACCATATGGGCTGCAGCTGCATTGACCATAGAAGCAAACAGGGCCGTAGTATTGCGTAGATTGCCCAGTACCTGGCATTTGCCGGTGGCGGGGCCTTGCAGTTTGGCAAAAGCGTCAATGGTTTTTACCGGGCGGGCGGTAGAGCCGGCCAGAATGGAGCCAAGGGTATCCAGCAGCAAGTCTTCGCAGCGGGCAATGACAGAAGCAGGGATATCGTTGAATTTCAGGTTGGCGGCAAAGTTGGCCAACTGTTCACTTTGTGTGGTCATGGTCGCAATAAAATTCAAGGTAAATTGAAGTAACCGGCCGCCTGGGCAATGTCCGGTTTTCCGCTTTCGTATTGATGTGCCGGTTGTAAAACCGGCACCTTACACGTTATTAGAATGAACGTGGCAGGCCCAAGACGTGCTCGGCCACGAAAGAGTAAATCAGGTTGGTAGAGATAGGTGCAACCTGATACAGGCGGGTTTCACGGAATTTGCGCTCTACGTCGTATTCGTTGGCAAAACCAAAACCACCGTGGAACTGCAGGCAGGCATTGGCTGCTTCCCATGAGGCTTCAGAGGCCAACAGCTTGGCCATATTCGCCTGTGTACCGCATGGCTGGTGGGCGTCAAAGAGACGTGCAGCTTCGTAACGCATCAGGCTGGCGGCTTCAATATTGATGAATGCCTTTGCAATCGGGAACTGTACACCCTGGTTCTGGCCAATCGGACGGCCGAATACCATACGTTCTTTGACATAGGCACTGACCTTGTCGATAAACCAGTAGCCATCACCGATACATTCCGCAGCAATCAGGGTACGTTCAGCATTCAGGCCATCCAGAATATATTTGAAGCCTTTGCCTTCTTCGCCAATCAGGTTTTCTTCGGGAATTTCAAGATTGTCGAAGAACAATTCATTGGTTTCATGGTTGACCATGTTGGGAATCGGGCGAACGGTCATACCGTTTTTCATGGCTTCGGCAATGTCAACGATAAAGATCGACATGCCTTCGGATTTTTTGGTGACTTGCTCGATGGGGGTCGTGCGGGCCAGCAGAATCATCAGGTCGGAATGCTGGACACGGGAAATCCATACTTTCTGGCCATTAACCACGTAACGGCCGTCTTTCTTGACAGCGGTTGTCTTGATTTTGGTGGTGTCAGTGCCGGTGGTTGGCTCGGTGACTGCCATGGATTGCAGGCGCAGTTCGCCAGTCGCAATTTTGGGCAGGTATTTCTGTTTCTGGGCCAAAGAACCATGGCGCAGCACGGTGCCCATGTTATACATTTGTCCGTGGCAGGCGCCGGAATTGCCCCCGTTGCGGTTGATTTCCTCCATAATAACGGAGGCCTCTGTCAGACTCAGGCCTGAACCACCGTATTCCTGGGGAATCAATGCGGCGAGCCAGCCAGCCTCTGTAAGGGCATTGACGAATTCTTCAGGGTAGGCGCGCTCTTCGTCAACCTTCCTGAAGTATTCAGCAGGGAACTGTGAGCATAAGTCACGGATGGCGTCGCGAATATCCTGATAAGCATCGGCTTGGTGTTGCATAGTAGATCTTTCCTAGATAACGGTAATAACGGTAAATGGATTTTTTCAATGATGTAAATGTGCCTGAGTTCAGAGGGTTTGACTATTGATGTTTTATTAAGTATGGCTTTGCAAATTATTAAGGAGCTGAAAAATGGCAATGCATTTTGACCTGACGGATATGCAGTTGATGGTGAATATCAGTGAGGTTAATAGCCTGACAAAAGGCGCAGAACGATCTTTTCTGTCATTGCCGGCAGCCAGTAACCGGATCAAAAATCTGGAAAACAGTCTGGGGACGGCCTTGCTTTACCGGAATAGCCAGGGCGTAACGCTTACGCCATCGGGTGAGGCCTTCGTGCGTCATGCGCACATTGTCATGCGCCAACTGGAGCACCTGCGGGGGGATATCAGTGAATTTGCGCAAGGTATCAAGGGTAAGGTCAGGGTGTATGCCAATACCACGGCCATGAATGAATTCATGCCGGCCATTCTGGGCAAATACCTGGCGCGTCATCCCGATGTCAGCATCGAGCTGCGTGAGCGCTTAAGTTACCGTATCGTGCAGGCGGTGGCCGAAGGGATGGCCGATGTCGGTGTAGTGGCCGGTGTCGAGCCCTCAGAGAACACGGTAGCCGATGGCCTGACTTTTATGCCTTACCGCTCTGATAATCTGGTGCTGGTCACGCACCAGAACCATCCGCTGGCCGGACTTGACCAGATCACCTTTGCCGATACCCTGTCTTATGATTATGTAGGCCTGTCTGAATGGAGTGCTATCCATGCATTTTTGCGTAATGCCGCTGATATGCTGGGTGTACCCCTGAAATTCCGGGTGGAAGTGGGTGGCTTTGAGGCGGTCTGCAGGATGGTGGCGGCCCAGGTGGGTATCGGCGTGATTCCCGAAACAGCGGCTTACCGTTATGCGGTAACCATGCCGGTCAAAATCATTCGCCTTACCGATTCCTGGGCTTTCAGGCAGCTGCATGTTTGCGTACGCAATCTTGACAAACTGCCGCCTTTTGCCCAGGACCTGGTACAGCTGATGTGCGAAGATGTCGAGGAAGAAGAGAGTAAGGCTGGTAAAGTCGCTGGCTAGTGCCAGGCGCCTTATCTTTCTGAAAACCCCCCTTTTCGGTTTTAAGAATTCACATTTGCGCGTTTCTGGGGCATGCTTGGCAATTACTGATATTTAAGCGTAAATGTGAGACTGAAATGAGTAATGAACAGAATGGTGTGAATTTAAATGATTGGCTGGGCCGTCAGGAAAGTTATGGCGAGTTTATCAACCCGGCCCATGTCAAGAAAATTGCCCTTAGCCTGAATGCGCCGGTGCCTGAAGATGGCCAGGCTTTGCCACATTTGTGGCAGTGGGCGCTGTTCGTGGATCCATTGCCATTGGATGAGCTGGGTGTTGACGGACATCCGCAGCGGGGTGGATTCTTGCCGCCAGCAGACAACCGCAACCGCATGTGGGCCGGTGGCCGTGTCCAGTTTATCAGGCCACTGCTGGTGGGCCAGGACGCAACCCGTACCTCTACCATTACGGCGATCAAGGAAAAAAGCGGTTCAACCGGCAAGCTGCTGTTTGTGACAGTCAAGCACGATTACACCCAGAACAATGAATTGTGCATTTCAGAAGAACAGGATATTGTTTACCGTGAGCCCAGCCCACCAAAACTGTCAGGCACGCCTGAAGCCGAAGCGGCTCAATGGTCCAACGAGATCGTGCCCACCAGTACCATGCTGTTCAGGTATTCAGCAGTCACTTTCAATGGCCACCGCATTCATTATGACTATCCCTATGTGACCGAGGTCGAGGGATACCCCGGCCTGGTGGTGCATGGCCCCCTGATTGCCACTTGCGTGCTGCGTGCATTTACCGATGCCAATCCGGATAAAACGGTGACCGGCTTTTCTTACCGTGGTGCGCGTCCCTTGATCAGTCCAGCACCGTTCAGGGCGGAAGGGGTCATCAAAGAAGATGGCAAGGCCGCTGTGTGGGCACAGCAGGACGGTACGGTTGCCCAACTTGGCGAAGTGCTTTTCAAATAAATAAAATTATCTAAGGAAATAACGAAATGAGTGTTAGACCTCTTGAAGGTATCACCGTATTAAGTTTTGAGCATGCCATTGCGGCCCCATTTTGTACCCGTCAACTGGCGGATCTGGGCGCCCGGGTGATTAAGGTGGAGCGCCCGGGTGTAGGTGATTTTGCTCGCAATTATGATGAGCGGGTCCGGGGCATGGCGTCCCATTTTGTCTGGACCAACCGTTCAAAAGAAAGCCTGACGCTGGATTTGAAAGATGACGCCGCGCAGGACGTACTGGCAAAACTGTTGCCGCAGGTGGATGTGTTGGTGCAAAACCTGGCGCCCGGTGCGGCAGCTCGCCTGGGCATGTCATTTGACGCCTTGCACGAAAAATATCCGCAATTGATCGTGTGTGATATTTCCGGCTATGGCGAGGGCGGTCCTTATGAGAAGAAAAAAGCCTATGACCTGCTGATTCAAAGCGAAAGCGGTTTTGTATCGGTGACCGGTTCCAAGGATGATATGGCCAAGGCAGGGTGTTCGATTGCCGATATTGCTGCCGGCATGTATGCGTATACTAATATCCTGTCTGCGTTGTTGTTGCGCGGCAAAACCGGCAAAGGCAGCCGTATTGATATTTCGATGCTGGAAAGTATGGTCGAGTGGATGAATTTCCCGCTGTACTACGCGTTTGAGGGCCAGGAGCCACCGGTGCGTGCAGGGGCGGCACATGCCGTTATTTATCCCTATGGCCCGTTCCCTACCGGGGGCGGCCAGACCATCATGCTGGGCTTGCAAAACGAGCGTGAATGGAAAGTGTTTTGCGAGCAGGTGCTGGGTAAACCAGAGCTGGCCTCTGACGAACGCTTTGCCAACAATACCTTGCGAACAGCCAACCGTGATGCCTTGAAGCAGATTATTGTTGATACCTTTGCGGGCATGAGCAAACAGCAAGTGATTGAATTGCTGGAAACCGCTAAAATTGCCAATGCTTCCGTCAATGACATGAAAGGGGTTTGGGAGCATGAGCAATTGAAGTCACGCAATCGCTGGCGTGAAATGGATAGTCCGGTAGGCAAGTTGCCTACCTTGTTGCCACCCGGTGTAAATAATGCCTATGAATATCGGATTGATGCAGTGCCAGCCCTGGGTGAGCATTCTGAAAAAATCCTGCAGGAACTGGGTTATGATGCCCAAACCATCGCTGGCTGGCGTGAACAGGGAGTTGTGTAATGAGTTTATCAAGATCAGCATTGTTTGTACCCGCAACACGGGTTGACCGGATTCCCAAGGCGTTGCAAAGTGGTGCCGATTGCGTGATTGTCGACCTTGAGGATGCGGTCGAATTCAGCGCCAAGGACAGCGCCCGGGAAAACTTTGAGGCCTTTGCCAGGGCCAATCCGGAAACCCGTTTCCTGGTTCGTGTCAATGATGCTAAAGCGGAATGGTTTGATGCGGATATTGCCATGTGCGGTCGGGTTGACAATATCACCGGTGTCATGCTGCCCAAAGCCGAAAATTCACGTCAGATTGAATTGGCGGCCCGCGCTGGCAAACCGGTATACCCAATTGTTGAAAGTGCCCTGGGAATTGCCAATCTGGCTGAATTATGCCGCACCCCTGGTGTGGCCCGGGTATCATTTGGTGCCTTGGACCTCACCTTGGACCTGAACATGGACGACGATTCTGAAGGTGCCCGTGCCTTGCTGGATCACGTGCGTTGCCAGATTTCCATCCAGAGCCGTGCCGCTGGTATTTTGCCTCCTTTGGACGGCGTATTTCCGGATATTGCCAATACCCAGGGTCTGGCCAAGTCGGTTTCTTTTGCCAAGGGCATGGGCTATGCCGGTGTATTGTGCATTCATCCTTCCCAAGTGGCTATTATTCACGAGGTTTTTGAGCCCACTGAAGAAGAAAAGGCTTGGGCCGCACGCGTACTGGAAATGGCCAAAGAAACTGGTCTTGCCGCTTTCAAGCTGGATGGCAAGATGGTGGATATGCCCGTAATTGAAAAGGCTAAACAGATTCTTCGGATTCGTCCAGTGGCAAATTAATAATAAATGTCGCTCCATTGCCAGGTTCACTTTCAACGTGAATCTGGCCACCATGACGCTTGATGACGGTTTTCACAAAAGACAGTCCCAGACCTATGCCCTTAATCTGAATGTCAGGACCCGGGACACGAAAAAATGACTTGAAAATCGTGGCATGGTTTTTTTCAGCAATTCCAATGCCCTGATCCATGATTCGAATCTGCCAATAATTGCTTTGGCGTTGGATTGAGCAATGGATGGTAGTGTTGTCCGGGCTGTATTTGAAAGCATTATCAATCAGGTTCACAAAACAGCGTGACAAAAGGACATAGTCACCTTTGGTAAAGGCAAGCTGGTTACCGAAATCACTGATAATATTGATATTACGCTTCTGGCTGATCGCCCAGTATTCATGGATGATATGTTCCAGTAGTTCTGTCAGGTTGATGGGCGCCAGGTTCAGTGTCATCGATTCGGCACGGGTCAATTGCAGAAAGTCGTCAACCAGCTTCAGTGTCCGGCCGGAAAGATGATGGATGCGTTGAAAAAACTCATCCTCGGGCAGTGCGGATTGCGGATTTTTTTGCAACTCAATTAATGCCTGGATAGAGCTTTGCGGGGATCGCATGTCGTGTGAAAGAAAACGCAGTGTTTCTTCGCGCTTGCGTTCGGCTTCGCGGATCGCGGTGATATTGTTAAGGCTCAGGATATAGCCGATATGTTCACCACTGCCTGAATAAGTGTTGACATATTTCAGCAGCAAGTTTTGCTCAATACAATCTTTGATTTCAACGCCATTATTCCTGAGTGCTTCCAGTATGCTTGACGGTTGTTCTTTGCCGGTACTGATATGGCTGATTTCCGTAAGGATTTCAGCTCTTTGTTCCTGGTCGGCTATGACGGGAACCAGAAACTGTGCCAGCGCCTGGTTTTTTTCAGGTATCTTGGCGCCTACCTTGTGCATATAGTTTTTAGTGGTATCGGTCGTGAATTGCAACCGATGCTCCAGATTGAAAACGGCGATGGCATCAGGCATGCGATTGATGCCGTCCATAATGAACTGTCGCAAACTGCGAACCTGTTCCATAATGCCCCTGAATTCCGCAAGCCGGTCATTGAGGGATCTGTTGTAATGGATAATTGGCCTGTTTTTAATCTCGGTTTTAAACAGGGGCTCCTTTTCGTTAAGCTCGGCAATTTCACGGCGCATTTGATAAAGCGCAATTTCCTGTGTCCGCCAGCTCCAGAGCGGGTATAACATCAAGATACCCACTATGGAAGGCAGGGGGTTATACCATAAGCCAAATTGATACATGAGGAAGCTATGTATCAGGAGAATAAGGGCAATGGTCAGGAGACTAAGCAGCAGGGTGGTACGTGGTGATGATCTTTTCATGAAAAAACATAACACAAGCACTGGTAGCAGGCAGCACAGCAAGGAAAAAGTGGGGCTGGCTCTTTTGATCCAGGTTTGGTCAAGGCTTGCCTGCAGGCTATTGGCCAGTATTTCCACACCGGACATATGCAGGTTTTGGGATGAGATTGGGGTGGGGAACTGGTCACCCAGCCCGCTGCCCCAGACCCCGATTAAAACGTATTTGTCCTTGAAAAAGGAAGCGGGAATGCGTTTATGCAAGACATCTGAATAGGACACCATTTTAAAATTACCGGGTATGCCGGTAAATGGAATACCCAGATCCGGGTCTTTTGCTCGTTGCAGGGTTTGTTTAATCAAGTCTTGCTCATTGGCAACACTTAACATGGCCAGGGTCAAATGGTTAGCCAATGTTCCATCTGCCTGCTCTTTTTGCAGGAACATCCGCCGTACGAGTCCATCGGGGTCAATATTTATATTGATAAACCCCAAGTCGCGGGCTGCTTCTACGAATTTGGGCTCTGGGTTGTTCGACTTGTTGGTTGAATCAGGGAAATAATTGGCCAGAATCACGCGTCCATGATTGCGAATCGCATCAGCAAAAATAGCATCATCAGCTGCATATTCAGGTAGTGTGTCCATGAATAAGAGATCGAAGGCGACTGATTTGCTTTGTTGCAGGGAGTCAAGCAGGTTGGCATGTGTGGAACGTCGCCAGGGCCAGGGCCCGAGATCGGCAATACTTTTATCATCAATAGCAATGATAACGATTTCTTCGGAGGCGGGTTTGTCCTGGGTAAGCCGTATGGAAAAATCGTAAATGCGATTATAGACCAGGGGCAAGCCTTTGTTAATTGAAAGCAAGGCAGTGACGGCCAACACAAAAAGGCTGATCAGCAGCCATTCATTGTTATAACGCTTTTTAATATGCTGCATATTTTATTCAATCACTTTTCTTGCCGGCATCAGTATTGCATTTGCAGCAAGGGACCGGATTGCGTGATTATTGAAACACCGGTTTCAGTCATAATGCCTGTTGCTGTGATGGTAAAGGGCTGTACAGCATCGGCACCGGCCAGTTGGTTGCTATCTATAGAACGGACGGATACATAATAAGTGCCTTTGCCTGGCCCGGTAACGCTGGCCTCAGGTTTTTTGATGGTATCGGTAAACAGAACGTCATAGCCGGAAATGTCATTGGATACACGTACCAGATAGGCGGAGGCACCAGAAACCGGCTTGATGTTTACCCTGAATTCGAAGGGACTGGTTTGGTTCAGGCTGATTTCCGGTGGTGGCAATAATTCAATAATGTCGCCGGCTTTTCCTTGGGCGGTGGCCGTAATACCCTGATTGGCATCGAGGTCGATTAGTTGATGGCGCGATTCAGCGGCAATAAAGGCAGCATTGCCTTGTAGCAGTTCGCTTGATGAGCCGTTTTGACCAGCTGCTTCGGCACGAACCACCGTGCCTCTCACGCCTGTAATGCTGACTGGTGTGCGAATCTCAAAACGGCCGACGCCAGTTTTTTGGGGAGAAGCATGGGCGGCCAGCTTTCCGGTTTGAATATCGAAAATTGAATCGATCAGGCCGGTGCCCCGGAATTTTCGTAAACGCTTGACCAGTACTACGCTGTCTGGGGGGATTTGTACTTTGCTTTCATCGGAAAGCTCAACAGTGACGTTGCTTTGTGCACCGGTTGTAATGGTATCATTCTCGACGATAAGGTGTTTTTTACTGGCAGGCGTGTTATTGATGAGTACGTCTCCGGTCAGGTAAATGATTTTAGCTTCGTCAGGGACCTCATCAATAAGAATGAAGGGGATTTTTAGCATGGTACCCGTCGGGATTTTACGGGTATTGGCAATACGGTTGGCTTTCTTGATGGCTTGCCAGTTTGACGGTTTGCTTGTAAAGGTTTCAGACAAGGAAGAAAGCGTGTCTCCTTCTTTGATTTGATACAGGAAATTGTCTTCATGTGCTCCGGAAGGCTGTGCCTTGACGTTAATTATGAGCAACGGGGCAATATTTAAAAGCAAGAAGAGGATGAACGCTTTGGTTTTCATGATGGTATTTTGTCTTTTAGCTTTTGGGGTCCGGGAGGTTGTCCGGAGCGTTTTTGATTAACTCCATCCGATAGCCCAGTGCATATGACGACACGATGCGAACGCCATTATCCGGATTGATTTGCAGTTTCTGGCGAATGTTTGACAGGTGGGTGTCGAGGGTGCGTGAAGTTGCCGGAATTTCCCGGTTCCAGATGGCGGTGCTAAGCGCGTCCCGTGAGAAAAGGCGTCCGATATTGCCAAAAAAAAGATAGGCAAGATCAAATTCTTTGGGGGCCAATTGAACAGGTTCCCCGTGCAGGGTAGCTTCGCGTGATTGCGGGTTTAGCTGATAAGGCTCAAGTTTTATGATGCTTAAGGAGCTTTCGGCATTGTTCCGGCGTAGCAGGGCCTTGATGCGGGCAATGAGTTCAGGAGCCTTGAAGGGCTTGGCAAGAAAATCGTCGGCACCGGCATCGAGTCCATGAACCAAGTCCTGGTCCTGGTTGCGGTTGGTCACGAAGATGACGGGCAATTGGTTACCCAGGTTGGCACGTATCCATATGACAATATCTTTGCCTGAAATGTCGGGCAATTCCCAATCCAGTAGCAAGAGATCAAGCTTTTCCGCTTTTTTCAGGGCTACAAGCAATTCTTTGCCTGTCGTGAAATTTTTGCATTGAAAGCCGGCATTACTTAATGTGTGTGCGATATATTGTGCTTGTAGCGGATCGTCTTCTAGAGAAGCAATGATCATTGAATAAATCTCTTATAAAATTATGTCAACGGCACTAATTGTTTACAATCGTATCAATTATTTACCATAACTTTAATAAAATTAATAAATATTATTGCGGTTGTATTGTAAATAATCATCGTTAATACGTTGTTAATGTTTTGAATTAACGATAGCAGGAATAGGAATGTTTCTCAATTTAACGAAACCTGATTGACAATCCTTGACATTCTGTAACAGTGCTCGACTTGTAATGAGTGCTTGGCATAAATGTGTGGTTTATGTCAAAAAAATTAATGCGTGGTGTTGTTCTTGACTTTTTTTTGGTAAATGTGGTATCGTGACGGGCTAATTGGTCTAAATCCATAATTTTTGTGGGTGTAAGCCAGTTGGTATATGGTTAAATGTTAATCGTAAAGCTTAACAAAGCCATGGTTAATCTATTGCTCTTTGTGGTTGCTTATCTGCAAGTTGTAAAACTTTTGCGGGCAAGTTGGCTATTCGGGCGATATAACAACCAATTCCTAGCTTAGAATAGTCTTGATCTGCAATCACGCATGTCAATCTTTCGTAAGCGTGGCGTACATTAAAGTCAGTACGTTAAACAGACGATATATATAAATCCAGTACATTTTTTGTACATTAATAGGACAAGCAAGGTCATGCCTACTATTAGTCAACTCGTGCGCAACCCGCGCGAAACTAGCCGCGTGAACAGTAAAAGCCCTGCGCTTGAAAACTGCCCACAACGCCGTGGTGTTTGTACCCGTGTTTACACAACAACACCTAAAAAACCTAACTCAGCTATGCGTAAAGTAGCTAAAGTTCGCTTAACCAACGGTTTCGAAGTCATTTCGTATATCGGTGGTGAAGGCCACAACTTGCAAGAACACTCTGTCGTGCTCGTGCGCGGCGGTCGTGTAAAAGACTTGCCAGGTGTGCGTTATCACATCGTTCGCGGTTCCCTTGACTTGCAAGGCGTTAAAGATCGCAAACAGTCTCGTTCCAAATACGGTGCCAAGCGTCCTAAGAAAGCTTAAGCTGGTTTGAATCAATGCTTCCTGCCAAACGGTGGTAAGCGTGCAGCCGCAGCTGCGTGAGAAAAATTTACTGCGGTATGTAAGGGGCTGAGTTCTAAATAGCCAGCCACGGCCACGAAAGTGGTTCAACTGAAACAGTCACAAAGGAAGTAAGATGCCTCGTCGTCGCGAAGTTCCCAAACGTGAGATCCTGCCAGATCCAAAATTCGGTAGCGTAGATCTCGCCAAATTCATGAACGTTGTTATGCTTTCAGGCAAGAAAGCAGTTGCTGAGCGTATCGTTTATGGTGCGCTAACCCAGGTACAGACTAAAACGGGTAAAGACCCTATCGAAGTTTTTAATCTGGCCATCAACAACATTAAACCTATTGTCGAAGTTAAAAGCCGTCGCGTAGGCGGAGCCAACTACCAGGTTCCTGTCGAAGTGCGTCCGGTTCGCCGTTTGGCGCTTGCCATGCGCTGGTTGCGCGAAGCTGCCAAAAAACGTGGTGAAAAATCTATGGATTTGCGTTTGGCCGGTGAATTGATGGATGCCGCAGAAGGTCGCGGCGCTGCAATGAAAAAACGTGAAGACACTCACAGAATGGCAGAGGCCAACAAAGCCTTCTCCCATTTCCGCTGGTAATTTAAGGACACTACAATGGCCCGCAAAACCCCCATCGAACGTTACCGTAATATTGGTATTTCCGCTCACATTGACGCTGGTAAAACAACGACAACAGAACGTATTCTGTTTTATACCGGCGTTAATCACAAAATTGGTGAGACCCATGAGGGTACAGCCACCATGGACTGGATGGAACAAGAGCAGGAACGCGGTATTACCATTACGTCTGCTGCGACAACGGCATTCTGGCGTGGTATGGCTGGTAACTATCCTGAGCACCGTATTAACATTATTGACACCCCCGGACACGTTGACTTTACCATCGAGGTAGAGCGTTCAATGCGTGTTCTTGACGGTGCATGTATGGTTTATTGTGCTGTGGGTGGTGTGCAGCCACAGTCTGAAACCGTATGGCGTCAGGCAAATAAATACGGTGTCCCCCGTTTGGCTTTCGTCAATAAGATGGACCGTACCGGTGCAAACTTTTTCAAAGTGTACGATCAACTGAAAACCCGTCTGCGTGCGAATCCCGTGCCTGTCGTTATCCCGATCGGTGCTGAAGACCAGTTCAAAGGTGTGGTTGACCTGATCAAAATGAAAGCGATCATCTGGGATGAGGCAAGTCAGGGCACCAAATTCGATTACATCGATATCCCTGCAGAGCTGGCTGATCAAGCCAATGAATGGCGTGAAAAGCTGGTTGAAACAGCAGCTGAAGCTTCTGAAGAGCTCATGAACAAATACCTTGAAGAAGGTGATCTGAGCGAAGAAGATATCATCAAGGCAATCCGTATCCGTACGATTGCTTGTGAAATCCAGCCAATGCTGTGCGGTACTGCCTTTAAAAACAAAGGTGTTCAGCGCATGCTTGATGCAGTGGTTGATTTCATGCCATCTCCTGTTGATATTCCTCCTGTCCAGGGTGAAGATGATGAAGGCAATATTATTCATCGTAAAGCCGATGACAAAGAGAAATTCTCTGCGCTGGCATTTAAACTGATGACAGACCCGTTTGTCGGTCAGCTGACTTTCGTTCGCGTGTATTCAGGTGTATTGAATTCAGGCGAAACCGTCTTTAACTCGGTTAAAGGCAAAAAAGAACGTGTTGGCCGTATCCTGCAAATGCATGCGAACAACCGTGAAGAGATCAAGGAAGTGTTGGCAGGTGACATCGCCGCTGTGGTGGGTCTGAAAGACGTAACTACCGGTGAAACCCTGTGTGACGTTGGTGATCATATCGTGCTTGAACGCATGGTATTCCCAGAGCCCGTTATTTCACAGGCTGTTGAGCCAAAAACCAAAGCCGACCAGGAAAAAATGGGTATTGCCCTGTCCCGTCTGGCTCAGGAAGATCCTTCATTCCGCGTTCGCAGTGATGAAGAGTCAGGCCAAACCATTATTTCAGGTATGGGCGAGCTCCACCTTGAAGTGCTGGTTGACCGCATGAAGCGTGAGTTCAACGTTGAAGCCAACGTTGGCAAGCCACAGGTTGCTTACCGTGAAACCATTCGCAAGGTTTGCGAAGAAGTGGAAGGCAAGTTCGTTAAACAGTCAGGCGGTCGTGGTCAGTACGGTCACGTTGTTCTGAAACTTGAGCCATTGGAACCCGGTGGCGCAGGTTACGAATTCGTTGATGCGATTAAAGGTGGTGTGGTTCCACGTGAATTCATTCCCGCGGTTGATAAAGGTATTCAGGAAACCCTGAGTGCCGGTGTCGTTGCCGGTTACCCGGTTGTTGATGTTAAAGTAACCCTGTTCTTCGGTTCATACCACGACGTTGACTCTAACGAAAACGCCTTCCGTATGGCTGGTTCAATGGCATTTAAAGAAGGTATGCGCCGTGCGCAGCCTGTGCTGCTTGAGCCTATGATGGCCGTTGAAGTGGAAACACCAGAAGACTATGCCGGTACCGTGATGGGTGACTTGTCATCTCGCCGTGGTATGGTTCAGGGTATGGACGATATCATTGGTGGCGGTAAAGTCATCAAGGCTGAAGTACCTCTGGCTGAAATGTTTGGTTATGCAACCAGCTTGCGTTCTCAGACACAAGGTCGTGCAACTTATACAATGGAATTCAAGCAATACGCTGAAGCTCCGAAAAACGTCGCTGATGAAGTTATCAGCGCACGTAGCAAGTAGTAATTTTTAAGCGTCCGGCCAAGGAATAGTATTATTCCAGGTCGGACAATTCAATCTCATTCAAATATCAGTTTATTGGATAAATAGATCATGGCAAAAGGTAAGTTTGAACGTACCAAACCGCACGTAAACGTAGGTACGATTGGTCACGTGGATCACGGTAAAACAACATTGACAGCGGCAATTTGTACCGTTCTGGCAAAAGAGTTCGGTGGTGAAGCGAAAGACTACTCACAAATTGACGCGGCTCCCGAAGAAAAAGCACGCGGTATTACCATCAACACTTCACACGTTGAATACGAAACCGCAGAACGCCACTACGCACACGTTGACTGCCCAGGACACGCTGACTATGTTAAAAACATGATCACCGGTGCTGCCCAGATGGACGGCGCGATCCTGGTTTGTTCCGCTGCTGACGGCCCAATGCCACAAACTCGTGAACACATCCTGTTGTCACGTCAGGTGGGTGTTCCTTACATCATCGTTTTCCTGAACAAGGCAGACATGGTTGACGACGAAGAGTTGCTGGAACTGGTCGAGATGGAAGTTCGCGAACTGCTGTCTAAATACGACTTCCCCGGTGACGACACACCTGTTATCAAAGGTTCAGCCAAACTGGCCCTGGAAGGCGACGAAGGCCCATTGGGCAAACAAGCTATTCTGGAACTGGCTAAAGCACTGGATTCTTACATCCCAACACCAGAGCGTGCTGTTGACGGTACATTCCTGATGCCTGTTGAAGACGTGTTCTCTATTTCTGGTCGTGGTACCGTGGTAACCGGCCGTATCGAGCGCGGTATCATTAAAGTGGGCGAAGAGATTGAAATCGTGGGTATCCGCGACACCGTCAAAACCACATGTACCGGCGTTGAAATGTTCCGCAAATTGCTGGACGAAGGTCAGGCTGGTGATAACGTCGGTCTGTTGCTGCGCGGTACTAAACGTGAAGACGTTGAGCGTGGTCAGGTATTGGCCAAACCCGGCTCAATCAAGCCACACACCAAATTCTCTGCAGAGGTCTATATTCTGTCTAAAGAAGAGGGTGGCCGTCATACACCATTCTTCCAAGGCTACCGTCCTCAGTTCTACTTCCGTACGACTGACGTAACCGGTACCATCACTTTGCCAGCTGACAAAGAAATGGTTCTGCCAGGCGACAACGTTTCTATGGACGTTGAGCTGATTGCGCCTATCGCGATGGAAGAAGGTCTGCGTTTTGCGATCCGTGAAGGCGGCCGTACTGTTGGTGCGGGCGTTGTTGCAAAAATCGCTGCTTAATGCATTATATGCGTGTGGCATTAAGTAATTAATGCTACAATGCTCAATTGCCTTGTCCTGTGGGCAAGGCAATTTGTTCTTTATATTGTTCTTTGGGAAATACAATGAAAAACCAAAAAATCCGTATCCGTTTGAAAGCTTTTGACTACAAACTGATCGATCAATCAGCAGCTGAAATCGTTGATACAGCCAAGCGCACAGGCGCGGTTGTTCGTGGTCCAGTTCCACTGCCAACACGTATCAAACGTTTTGACGTATTGCGTTCTCCACACGTGAACAAAACTTCCCGTGACCAGTTCGAGATTCGTACTCATCAACGTTTGATGGATATTGTAGATCCAACAGACAAAACAGTTGATGCATTAATGCGACTAGACCTGCCTGCAGGTGTTGACGTAGAGATCGCATTGCAATAAAATAGTCGCTTTCCTAGCGAACAAAGTTTACTAGATGGGTGCTTAGCTCAGTTGGTAGAGCGGCGCCCTTACAAGGCGTAGGTCACAGGTTCGACCCCTGTAGCACCCACCATCAGTAAGAGATCAAAAAATACCGTGCCTGTGGCACGGTATTTTTTTGTCTTTTTTTCTTCTCTGCTGCCTTTGCGTTTTCCCGTCATGCAGCATAAATCCTCTCAAACGTGATATCCATGCGGGTTTGTTTGGAATGTTTAACATGATTCATGAAAACCGTTATATTATCGGTTTCGGTGGCGAGTATTGCCTGTGATTAATTTATCGTTTTGGCTGAATGTTATTTTTATAACCATAAAGAATAAGTAAATAAAAACAAATATTGCGCAGTCATATAAAATGGCATTCATAAAAACGTACATGATTGAGAAATGCGTTGATCCGCTTAGAGAATATTCATAAAACCTACACAAGCAAAGATAAAACCCTTCACGCATTGTCGGGCATAGACCTGCAAATTGAAAAGGGTAAGATTTTTGGGATTATCGGCCGCTCTGGCGCTGGTAAAAGCACGCTTATCCGCATGCTGAACCTGTTGGAAAAACCAACACAGGGTAGGGCGTTCATTAATGAACGGGACATTACCGTCATATCAGAGGCCGAGCTCAGGAAGGTACGCCAGAAAATCGGCATGGTGTTCCAGCATTTTAATCTCCTGACTTCCCGGACGGTGCTTGATAATGTCTGTTTTCCTTTGCGCCTTGCCGGCATGTCAAAAAAAGAGCGCCATGAGCGGGCAATCGAGTTGCTGAACCTGGTGGGCCTGACTGACCACATACATAAATATCCCCGCCAATTGTCGGGCGGCCAGCAGCAAAGGGTGGGTATTGCCAGGGCTTTGGCTAACAAACCTGAATTGTTATTGTGCGATGAGGCCACCAGCGCCCTTGACCCAGAAACAACCCAATCCATACTTGGCTTGTTGGCGGATATCAATAAACGCCTGGGCATTACGATTGTGCTTATTACCCATGGCATGGATGTCATTCGGTCCATTTGTGACCAGGTAGCGATTATTGATGGTGGAAAAATAGCGGAAATGGGGGAGGTGCTGGATGTTTTCCTGCACCCGCAGCATGAAACGACGACGGCCTTGCTGTCTGAAAGCGGGGTGGATGCCAATAGCTGGCGTGAACTGGTGGAAGGGGTGCAAGGACGGATTATCCGCCTTACCTACCGGGGCAATGCAACCGCCCAGCCATTGTTAAGCCAGGTGAGCCGTGAATTGAATGTCAACCTGAGTATCCTGCAGGGTGCTGTTGGTAAAATCAAGGATACGCCATATGGCCAACTGGTGCTGGCGGTGGACAGCGATGAAAAACAGTATGCTCCATTGGCGGCCTTTTTCAAACGGCAAAATGTTGAATATGAGGTATTGAAACCATGAACTGGGATAGAGTAGATTGGCCATTGATTGGCGAAGCCACGATTGATACCTTGCTGATGGCCGGATGGTCTTTGTTGTGGACGGTTATTATCGGCTTGCCACTGGGTGTGTATCTGTACCTGAGCAGTGAACGCCAGTTGCTTGAAAACAAGGTGGTGTATCAGGTGTTGTCCCTGATCGTGAATGTATTGCGGTCAGTGCCGTTTTTAATTCTGCTGATTGTGCTTATACCCTTTACCCGTTTTATTATGGGCAGTGCCCTAGGGGTGGGCGGAGCGATTCCTCCGTTGGTGGTTGGCGCCGCGCCTTTTTTTGCGCGGTTGGTGGAAAATGTCTTGCGTGAAATAGATCCGGGCATTAATGAAGCCTGTAATGCCATGGGTGCCAATTCAAGGCAAACCGTCATGTGGGCCTTATTGCCCGAGGCAACAACAGGAATTATAAGTGCGGTTGTGGTGACAGCGATTACATTGATCGGTTATTCTGCCATGTCTGGTGTGATTGGTGGCGGTGGATTGGGCGATGTGGCCATCCGGTTCGGGTACCAACGGTACCAGTCCGAGGTCATGATTGTAACGGTAGTGGTGTTGATAGTGATGGTTCAGCTTGTTCAGATGCTGGGCGATCGATTGGTAGTTAAATTTAATAGAAAATAGTATTGGAGCATCTTATGCAGATTAAAAAAATCCTGGCAGGTCTGGTATTGGCATCAAGTGTGGTGGGGCTTAACAGTGCAGCTGCCAATGAAAAATTAAGCATTGCGGCAACCCCGGTTCCGCATGCCGAGATTCTTGAGCACATCAAGCCCGTATTGGCCAAGGAAGGCATTGATCTTGAAATCAAGGTATTTACCGATTATGTGCAGCCCAACCAGCAGGTTGCCGACAAACAGCTGGACGCCAACTTTTTCCAGCACAAACCTTATCTGGATACTTTCAATAAAGAGAAGGGAACCAATCTGGTATCGGTTGGCCTGGTACACGTAGAACCTTTTGGTGCCTACTCCAAAAAAATCAAGGCTACCGGCGAGCTTAAAGATGGAGCCTTGGTTGCCATTCCCAACGATCCCTCTAACGGTGCACGTGCCTTGCTCTTGTTGCAGCAACAGGACCTGATCAAACTGAAAGACCCCAGCAATTTGCTGGCTACTTCACGTGATATTGTCGAGAACCCCAAAAACCTGAAGTTCAAGGAACTGGAAGCGGCTACTTTGCCTCGCGTGCTGGAAGACGTGGATATTGCATTGATCAATACCAACTATGCACTGGAAGCCGGCCTGAATCCGACACAGGATGCCCTGTTTATTGAAGATCAGCAGTCACCATATGCCAACCTGGTGTCTACAATTCCTGAAAAGGAAAAATCAGCTGAAATTACCAAGTTGATGAAAGCATTGCAAAGCGATGATGTGAAAGCATTCATTGCAGAAAAATATAAAGGCGCGATTGTTCCTGCGTTTTAATTTATCTTCTTGATGTGATGGCCGGCATGTTTGCGAATATGCCGGCCATTTTCTTTTGTAGTACCCGGTTGAACTGGATTTCCCCACTTTTACCTTGTGCTACTTGCCTGTTTGTTTTGCCGAAGGCGCAGGGATGTTGGTAGTAGCCTGGTGTTCTGAATGGATGGGAGCTGCATTTGGTATAAGATTGTGTTTTCCCGACATAATCTTAAAGCATGAACGAATTTCTTCAGATGCTGCTTTCTTCTCCCCAGATATGGCTTGCTGCGCTGGCTGGCGGTGTTTTTGGCATTTTACTCTGTGCCCTTTTCCTGTATTCCCGGCAGGCTGGCAGCCGGGCCCGTATTGCGGTGCTTGAGCAGGCACTGGCTGACCGCACGGCTTCGCTGGAATTGCAGGCACAGCAGTACGATGAATTGCAGGATGATTACCGTATCCTGGATGCCCGCAAAGATGCCTTGGGCAATGAGTTGGCTGCGGCCTTGGCGGAAAAAAATCATCTTCAGCAATGGGCGGGGGATTTTCGCGGGCAGTTGCAGGCGCGTGAATCACAATTGCAGGCTTTGCAGGCAACGTTGGCCGAGCTGGAAAAAAAACAGGCGACCCAGCAGTCGGCATTGCAGTACAAGCAGCAAAGCCTGGATGAATTGCGCCAGGATTTTGCCCAGTCCAAGGCACAATTAGCGATCGAGTTCCAGAACCTGGCTGAACGCATTTTTAATGAAAAAGAACAGGCGTTTTCCCGCAATAGCCAGCTTTCGATGGAAAGCTTGCTTAAGCCATTTCGCGAGCAGATTGATCGCTTTCAGAGCAGGATCAACGAGGTGCATGATCAGTCGGTGCAGGGACAATCGCTGCTGCAATCGCAAATAAGGCAGATGTTTGATGTTGGCATGAAAATGACCCAGGATGCCGATGCCCTGGCCCGTGCTCTGAAAGGGGATAAAAAAACCTTGGGCAACTGGGGGGAAATGCAGCTTGAACGGGCGCTTGAAATGGCGGGCCTGGTCAAGGGAGAGCATTTTCAGGCCCAGGCCCATTTTCGTAATGAGGCAGGCCAAAGCCAGCTACCCGATTTCGTGCTTTACCTGCCCGATGGCAAGCACATGATTATTGATAGCAAGGTTTCCCTGAATGACTATCAGCAGGCGGTTAATGCAGTCCAAGAAGGTGCAGTGCAGGTGGCCCTGGATGCCCATGCCAAGGCCGTCAGGAATCACATAGACCAGTTGTCTGACAAGAATTACAGCAATTTGCAAGGTATGCACAGTCCGGGCTTTGTGCTGATGTTCATGCCTGTCGAGGCCGCTTACATAGAAGCACTGCGGCATCCGTCCAACTTGTTCCAGTACGGCTATGAAAAAGGGGTGGTATTGGTGTCACATACCACCCTGATGCCCATTTTAAGAACGGTTTCCTATTTGTGGATGATGGCGCGCAGCAATGAGCAGGCCGCTCAAATTGGTGACCGTGCCACCGACATTTATAATCAGGTGGTGCGGGTGGCCGAGCACCTTGCCCGGCTGGGTGGAACCCTGAACACGGTTGGCACGCATTACAACGCGGTTGTGGGCTCGTTGGCCGGCCGGCAAGGCTTGATTGGCAAGGTTGAGCGCTTCAATGAATTGTCAGCCAAAGCAAGCCGGAAAATGGTGGAGCCCGAGCCTATCCATCCGGATTTTGATGCCAGCCGTCTGGAGGCGCTGGTGAAAAGCAGCCCTCATCAATAACGGTCAAGCGCTTTTTTGAACCGGGTAACGCCTTCGGTGATTTGCGCTTCATTACTCATTGCAAACGACAGGCGGAATGCGTTTTCATCGGGTTTGTCGGCATAAAAACCGCTGCCGGGCACAAACATGACCTTTTCATCAATGGCCAGTGGCAGGAGCCTGGTAGCATTGATGTCAGCGGGCAGGTAACCCCAGATGAACATCCCGCCTTCGGGGCGGACCAGTTTCAGTTGGCCGTTAAAGTCGGTCGAAAAGGCATCTAGCATGCATTGCGCGCGCTGCCGGTAGGTGCCGATAATATAAGGCAAGTGCCGGGCATAGCGTCCCGAGTTCAGGTAATGGGCGGCGACCGCCTGCATGAACGGTGCCGAACACATGTCATCAACCTGCTTGGCCAGCACGCAGCGGCGCAAAATCTCGGGGTGGGTGATCATCCAGCCAATGCGTAAGCCAGGGGCTACGGTTTTGGACAGGCTGGACAGGTAAATGACCTGGTCTTGTGCCGGGGTTGAACGGGCCAGTTCGGCCAGGGTGGGTAAGGCCTGCCCACTAAATCGAAGCTGGCCATAAGGATCGTCTTCAATTAGCAGGCAGTTGGTGGTGGCCAGCAGTGCCAGCAGTTTCTTGCGTTTTTCCAGTGACAGGGTAATGCCGCTTGGATTGGCAAAAGTGGGTACGCAGTAAAAAAATTTGGGCCGGTGCTGCTGCAGGGCCTGGGCCAGTTCATCAAGATTGGTCCCGTCTTCTTCTACCCCGACAGTCACAATGTTGGCGCCGGCCAGACGCAGGCCCTGAATGGCGGCAGGGTAGGCGGGGCGTTCTACCAATGCGGTATCGCCTGGTGCGATCAGGGCCCGTACCAGCAGTTCATAGGCTTGTTGCGAGCCGCTGGTGACCAGGATGTCATCTTTGGTGGCCTGGATGCCCCGCTGTGTGGAAAGGGTGGCCAATATTTCGCGCAGGGCTGGCAGTCCTTCGGTAGAGCCGTAAGACATGGTTTCCTGCAGGGTAGCCGATTGGGCGGCAATCGAGGCTTGCAACCCTTCAATATCAAACAGTTCAGGGGCCGGGTAGCCACCGGCGAATGAAATCATGCCGGGCGTGGACAGGTATTTGAACAATTCCCTGATGGGAGAACCCTTGATTTCCTTGAATGGTGCTGCAAAAGTAAAAGCGTTAGACATAATCAGACCTTTTCATCAATTGAACGGGGACTTGCCCATCGTCAGAGGGAAAATGTTCAGCGTGGCGTTAATCGTCACCAAATTTCACGCCCTGTGCCAGTGGCAATTCACGTGAGTAGTTGATGGTATTGGTAGCCCTGCGCATATAGCCTTTCCAGGCGTCCGAGCCGGATTCGCGGCCACCACCGGTTTCTTTTTCACCGCCAAAGGCACCGCCAATTTCTGCGCCTGATGTACCAATATTCACATTGGCAATGCCGCAGTCGGATCCTGCCGCAGACATGAAATATTCGGCTTCCAGCAGGTTGGTGGTGAAAATGGCGGAAGACAGGCCTTGGGGGACTTCGTTTTGCAGGGCCAAGGCCTCTTCAAAGTTGTTGTAGGTCATGATGTAAAGGATGGGCGCAAAAGTTTCATGGCGTACCACATCGGTTTGTGCCGGCATTTCGACCAGGGCAGGCTCTACATAGTAGGCATTCGGGAGCTTGTCCTGCAAGACGCGCTTGCCACCGGTGACAAGTCCTTTTTGTTCAACCGCTTTTTCCAGTGCGCTTTGCATCGCATCAAAAGCAGCCTTGTCAATCAGGGGACCTACCAGGGTACCGGCCTCAAGCGGATTGCCAATGGGCAAGGTGCGATAGGCTTTTTTCAGGCGTTCTGCAAGTGTATTGACAATGCTGGCGTGAACGATCAGGCGACGGGTGCTGGTGCAGCGTTGTCCTGCGGTACCTACTGCGCCAAAGACGATGCCATGCACGGCCATGTCCAGGTCTGCGGTTTCGCTAACGATAATGGCATTGTTGCCACCCAGCTCAAGAATGCAGCGACCAAAGCGTGCGGCCACTTTAGGACCTACTTCGCGGCCCATGCGGGTAGAGCCGGTGGCGGAAACCAGGGCAACCTTGGGACTGTTAACCAGGATTTCACCGGTTTCCCGCTGGCCAATGAGCAGTTGCGACAAGTGTTCTGGTGCATCGCCAAACTTTTTCAGGGCGCGTTCCAGCAGGGCTTGGGTAGCCAGGGCGGTAAGCGGTGTTTTTTCTGATGGTTTCCAGATCACGGCATTACCGCAGACCAAGGCCAGGGCGGTATTCCATGACCAGACGGCAACCGGGAAGTTGAAGGCGGTAATCACGCCAACAACACCCAGTGGATGCCAGGTTTCCATCATGCGGTGTCCCGGGCGTTCCGAGGCAATGGTCAGGCCGTACAGCTGGCGGGACAGGCCCACTGCAAAGTCACAGATATCAATCATTTCCTGGACTTCACCCTGGCCCTCGGCAATGATTTTGCCTGCTTCAATGGAAACCAGCCGTCCCAGCGCTTCTTTGTTGGCACGTAATTCTTCGCCAAGCAGACGAATCAGTTCCCCGCGTCTTGGGGCCGGGACTTGGCGCCACTGCGTGTAAGCCTCATGGGCCCGATCAATAGCGGCATTGACTTCTGCGGAAGACTGTTCAACGACATCGGCGATAGAGGCGCCATCAATGGGAGAATAAACTTTCAGGCTACCTGCCTGAAAGGAGGCAGGGTTGACGCCTAAAGAGACGAGTAGTTCCTGAACTGAACTCATGGCTGGTTTCCTTTTTGAATCATCAGGGTAAGAACAGCGTTTTAAATGACCCTGCCGGGCAGGGATGCGAGAAAATGGCAAGACAGGCAAGGCCGGTCAGTACAAATAGATTAACAATTGCTTTTCGTAAAGTCAAAAAATTTCTTATGAGAAAATAAAATAATACAGGAGGGTTTTCCCTTAAAGTTCTATTGTTAATATGCGAAATATTTTGTTTAATATCAATGAATTATAGGTTTATTTTGAGGCCTCTGGTTTTTTGATTTTCAATTTTTTATTTTTATTTTCCTGATAGGAAATAAAAAAAATCGACATTATCACCTCTTTTTTTGTCTGTTAAAAAAATAATTAACATATAAAAATATAAATAAATTATTGATATTAAATGAAAAAATTATTTTTTCATTTTGATTTTAAAGAATTAGGTGTAAATAATGATTGACGTCAAATTTTTCTTATGAGAATTTATGGTCTGTTCTGTCACTTGTAATGAGACGTTGCATGAATAATTGTTTTGATGTGGTGATCGCTGGTGGTGCGGCAACAGGAAGCGCCCTGGCTTATTTCTTAAGCGCCTCCGGGTCGTTTAAAGGTTCCATTCTGGTCATTGAAAAAGATGCGTCTTACCAGAAGTGTGCAACTGCCTTGTCAGCGGCATCCATAAGGCATCAGTTTTCCACGATTGAGAATATCCAGATGTCTCAGTTTGGCAGCCAATTTCTGTATGGAATTGGCCAAACCCTGGAGGTGAACGGTGATCGGCCTGACGTGAATTTTCATGAAGCGGGCTACCTGTTTCTGTCTACCCCTGAGGGCTACGCAACCTTAAAAGAAAACAACCTATTGCAATGCTCTTTGGGGGCACAAATCGCCTTGCTGTCAGACCAGGAGTTGCAGGCCAAATACCCCTGGCTGAATGTGTCTGACCTGGCTGGTGGCTCATTGGGTCTTAAAGGAGAGGGCTGGCTGGATGCCTATGGCATGATGCGGGCTTTTCGTCGCAAGGCCATGTCGCAAGGGGTTATTTACACTGAAAATGAAGTCGTGCAGGTACATCGGGAAGGCGCCCGCATCAGCGCCGTAACCCTGAATAATGGCGAGAAGATTGCTTGCGGTACTTTTGTGAATGCTGCGGGTACCGGTGCCATGAAACTTGCAAGCCAGGCTGGCATTGAATTGCCCATAGAATCCCGCAAGCGCAGTGTTTTTTATGTGACCTGCCCTGAGACAATCACTGATTGTCCTATGTTGATTGATCCAAGCGGGGCTTATTTTCACCCTGAAGGCGAGGGATTTATTTGCGGTATCCAGCCACCGGCAGACCAGGATCCTGAATGTTTTGACTTTGATGTGCAATACCAGTTGTTTGACGAGCTCCTTTGGCCAATCCTGGCGCATCGGGTACCTGCCTTCGAGGCCTTGCGCTGTGAGCATAGCTGGGCCGGTCATTATGATTATTGCACTTTTGACCAGAACGTCATCCTGGGTTATCACCCTGACATAAACAATATGGTTTTTGCTAATGGTTTCAGTGGTCACGGCATGCAACAATCACCTGCAGTGGGTCGTGGACTTGCCGAACTGATCGAGTTCGGTGAGTACAGAAGTTTGAATTTGAAGCGTTTGGGTTGGGAGCGGGTTTTAAACAGCCAGCCCATTATCGAGAAGAACGTTTGGTAGTTAACCTTCGTATCAAGTAGTCAGTCCGTTGTATAGCGTTGTTTTTTAATAATGTTTCTTGTCATGCAAGGAACCATGCTGGTCAATATCAGGAGAAAAGCATGAATAAAGGATTTAAAAAGCTTTTTATTACAGCAGCACTCACAACCGCTTTTTCTGCCCCCGCGATGGCAGAAGAGTTCATTAAAATTGGCCTGGGTGCACCGATTACCGGTGGTAGTGCCGCTTTTGGCAAGCAGCTGCTGGTGGGGGCCGAAGCCGCCGCCGAGGCCATTAACGCAAAGGGGGGCGTTCATGGTAAAAAAATCAAGATCATTCAAGGAGATGATGCCTGCGAACCCAAACAGGCAGTAGCGGTAGCCAACCGTTTTGTTGACCAGGAAAAAGTGGATGCCGTGGTAGGGCACTTTTGCTCATCCAGCACGATACCCGCCTCTGAAATTTATGACGAGGCCAATATCCTCAGTGTGACGCCCGCCTCGACCAACCCCAGGGTTACTGAACGAGACCTGACAACCCTGATTCGCGTTTGTGGCCGTGATGACCAGCAGGGTGAGGTGGATGCCAAATTCATTCATGAAAACCTGAAAGCCAAGCGCATTGCGGTAATCAACGACAAGGATACGTATGGTGTCGGCCTTGCCAATGCCACCCGTGATGCGGCGAAAAAACTGGGTGTTGAAGTGGTGCTGGAAGATGGCGTGACCCGCGGCGAACGTGATTACAACGCGCTGGTCACCAAGATCAAGGCCTCTGACGTGGGGGCTGTTTTCTTCGGCGGGCTTTATGCCGAAGCAGGCTTGCTGGTCAAGCAAATGCGTCAACAGGGCCTGACCATTCCATTCGTTTCCGATGACGGTATTGCCGATCCTGCCTTCGTGACGGCTGCCGGTGGCGCTCCTTTTGCCGAGGGTACTTACATGAGTTTCCTGAAGGACCCTCGCGGTGAACCGGCAGCCCAGGAAGTTCTGGTTAAGCTGAAAGAAAAAGGCAGTGATGCCGAGGGCTTTACCCTGTACTCCTATGCGGCCGTAGAGGCGATTGCAGCGGCCATGGAAGCCAACAAGGACGTCAAGGATGGCACCAAGCTGGCTGACTGGATCAAGAACAATGAAATTGATACCGTTCTGGGACGCAAGGGCTGGGATCAGAAGGGAGATCCGAAAACCAACGACTTCATTATTTATGTCTGGAACAAAGACGGACAGTACGTCCCGCTTAAATAAAGTGCTTTAACCTTGCCGCGTTACCTGCTAGCCATTGGTAACGCGGTGCCTGAATAAAAAAATGGATGGAAAGTATGCTTTTAGAAAAGCATGAGGGTCTTTTTGTCTTTATCGACAAGGTAGGTGTTAAATGGAATGGCATATTTTAAGCCAGCAGATCGTAAATGGCATTTCGCTGGGTTCCATCTATGGTTTGATTGCCATTGGCTATACCATGGTTTATGGCATCATCGGCATGATCAACTTCGCGCATGGCGACATTTATATGGTCAGTGCGTATATCACCGCGATCGTGTTTGCGATTGTGACTTTTCTGGGGATTGATGCAGTAGCGTTGTCCCTGTTGATTACGCTTGTCATTACGATGGCCATTACCGGATTGTATGGCTGGTATATTGAAAGAACCGTCTATCGTCCCCTGAGAACCACTAACCGACTGGCGCCACTGATTACCGCAATCGGGGTGTCGTTGCTGCTGCAGAATTATGTACAGATCAGTCAGGGTCCCAACGTACAGGGGGTTCCTTCCTTGATTCCGGGTGGTTTCACCATCGGTACGGCAGATGAATTCTTCCGTATCCGCTATATGGACATGATCATTGTGGCTGTGAGTATTGCGGCTATGTCCTTGTTGACCTTTGTTATTCAGAAAACCAGTCTTGGCAGGCAATGCCGCGCGGTGGAGCAGGACCGTAAAATGGCCACCATCCTGGGTATCAATACGGGTCGTATCATTTCCACTGTTTTTGTGATCGGTTCGATGATGGCGGCAGTGGCTGGTGAGTTGGTCACTTTCAATTACGGGTCATTTGATTTCTATATTGGTTTCGTACTGGGCATCAAGGCCTTCAGCGCTGCGGTTCTTGGTGGAATCGGCTCATTGCCGGGTGCCATGCTGGGCGGTTTATTGCTAGGCGTGCTGGAATCGATTTTTGCCGGATTTGTCAGCAGTGACTATAAAGACGTGTTTTCTTTCAGTGTGCTGGTGCTGGTGTTGGTATTCAAGCCTAGTGGCCTGATGGGCAGACCGGCTGTGGAGAAAGTGTAATGAATAATCTACCAACTTCTACCGGACAAGGCGTTGCGCTGGCCTCGGCAATGCCTGAATCACCAACCGCCAGTAAAACATCGGTTACCCGGTCCCGGATTGATTTCAGGCATTCCCTGAAAGATGCCCTGGTTGCCGGCATATTGACCATGCTGGTGTTCAGTCCCATTACCAATTTTATCCTTCAGCAATATTCGTTCAAGGTAGACTGGTTTCGCACGCCGTTTTTCCTGAATGGCATTTCGATTGGCTTGCTGGTGGCCTTTGTCCGTTTTTTTGTGTCGGTGGGTATCCAGACCGAAGCCGGTGAACGGTTTACGCACAAATATCTTTCCGCCCAAAAAGGCGTTGAGGTGGAAGATGAGCATGCCGATGGCATGAAACGGCTGAAAAAAATCCTGGTATGGGCCACGATTGCAGCGGGTATCTTCATGGCTTTGGGATTGTCCGGGGCTATTTATATCGGTACTGCCGCGGCGGTTGTTTTGGTGATCCTGTTTATTGTGATTGCCATGGGGGTACGCATTCCCAAGCGACGTGGCATGAGGCATCCATGGAAAGGTGCCTTGCCCCTGCTGTTTTTACTGGGCTTGATCGTGCCATTGGTGTTTTTCTATTTTGGCATTTTTGGCAAAAGCTGGGCCAATAACCTGATTTTGGCCATGATCTATGTCTTGCTGGGCCTGGGCCTGAATATCGTGGTGGGACTGGCCGGTTTGCTGGATTTGGGCTTTGTCGCGTTTTATGCGGTGGGTGCCTATTTTCTGGCATTGGGGGCGCAATACCTGGATATCGGTTTCTGGACAGCGCTGGTGCTGGCCCCTTTGCTGGCGGCGCTTTGTGGCGGCTTGCTAGGCTTTCCGGTCCTGAAAATGCATGGGGATTATCTGGCCATTGTAACGCTGGGCTTCGGTGAAATCATCAGGCTTGTTCTGGTTAACTGGATTGATTTCACCGGCGGGCCCAATGGCGCGCCGGCACCTTCGCCCACCATTTTCAATCTGGAGTTTATCCGCCGGGCCAAGGGCGATGCCGTGCCGGTTCATGAGTTCCTTGGGATACCGTATAGTCCGGATTACAAATTCATCTTCATCTATTTATTGCTGTTCATCATTTCAATGGGTGTGCTGCGCGTGTTTACCCAATTGCGCATGATGCCGATTGGTCGTTCCTGGGAAGCATTGCGTGAAGATGAAATTGCCTGCCGCTCCTTGGGTATCAATCATGTTACCGTTAAATTGTCCGCGTTCATGATGGGGGCGTTTACAGGGGGTATCGCCGGCGTGTTTTTTGCCACGGCCCAAGGGTTTGTCAGTCCGATGTCGTTTAATTTCTTCGAATCGGTGCTGATCCTGTCGATTGTGGTGCTGGGTGGCATGGGCAATGCGATTGGCGTGATTCTTGCCGCTTTCACCCTGACCTTGTTGCCGGAATTCTTGCGGGATTTTGCCGGTTACCGTGTTTTGCTGTTCGGCCTGTTGATGATTTTGATGATGATCTGGCGTCCTAACGGTTTGTTGCGGACCAAGCGTCCGGTCTTTGAACGCGAAGAGGTGAAAGTATGAGCCATCAGCCACTGCTTGAAGTCAAGGGCCTGACCCGTCGATTTGGTGGCATTATTGCAAACAATAATGTCAGCTTCGAGGTTCAAAAAGACTCTATTACTTCCCTGATTGGTCCCAATGGGGCAGGCAAGACCACGGTGTTCAACTGTATCACGGGTTTTTATGCGGCCACGGCAGGAGAAATTTTCCTGCATGGCCCTACTGGCACGGTAGAAGTGGGCAATCTGCTGAACCGGCCGTTTACCGGTGGATCTTATCTGGTTTCCCGGGCGGGCATTGCCCGTACTTTCCAGAATATCCGGCTTTTCAAGGATATGACCGTACTGGAAAACCTGCTGGTAGCCCAGCATCGTGCACAGAACCGCAACCTGTTGGCAGGTATCCTGGTTACCCATGAATTCTCAAGGAAAGAAGAAGAAAGTGTTAACCGGGCCTATGAGTGGCTGGATATCGTTGACCTGGCGGTTGATGCCAATCGACTGGCAGGAGAGCTGTCGTATGGCCGTCAGCGTCGTCTGGAAATTGCCCGGGCCATGTGCACTAATCCATGCCTGGTTTGCCTGGATGAACCTGCCGCCGGCCTGAATCCGCGCGAAACCGTGGATCTGTCGCAGCTGATTCGCAAATTGCGCGATGAGTGCGGTGCTACCGTTTTGCTGATTGAGCATGACATGGGACTGGTGATGGATATTTCCGAACATATTGTCGTGATGGACCAGGGGTCGGTGATAGATCGGGGCGATCCCGGACATATCCGTAACTCTGAAGCGGTGATAGCGGCTTATTTAGGGACTGAAGTGGAGGATGAAGCATGACAACCCCGATTCTGGAAATCAAGAAAGTCAATACTTATTATGGTCCCATTCAGGCGCTCAGGGATGTTTCCCTGCATATTAATCCGGGTGAAATCATTTCCCTGATCGGTGCCAATGGGGCCGGTAAAAGCACCCTGTTGATGACTATTTTCGGTGCGCCCAAGGCCAAATCGGGTGAGATTCTTTATAAAGGGCAGGACCTGGCCAAACTGGAGGCGCATCAGATCGCCAGCAAGGGTATTGCCCAGGTTCCAGAGGGCAGGCGTATTTTTCCGAAAATGACGGTTGAGGAAAATATCATGATTGGTGCTTTGCCCATCGGTGACAAATACATGGATGAGGATCGTAAGGTCATGTTTGACCTGTTTCCCCGTTTGCTCGAAAGGCGCAACCAGCGTGCCGGCACTTTGTCAGGTGGCGAGCAGCAAATGCTGGCCATTGCCCGGGCACTGATGAGTCGTCCGGACATGATCCTGCTTGACGAGCCGAGTCTGGGCCTGGCCCCCTTAATTGTGAGGCAGATCTTCTC
This sequence comes from Advenella sp. RU8, assembly GCF_048381675.1. NCBI lineage: Bacteria > Pseudomonadati > Pseudomonadota > Betaproteobacteria > Burkholderiales > Alcaligenaceae > Advenella > Advenella sp. RU8. The sequence continues at coordinate 13,957 of NZ_JBLWIS010000004.1, read as the reverse complement.
GGTGCTGAAAGAACTTGGAAAAAATGGTAAAACCATCTTTTTGGTTGAACAAAATGCCAATCATGCCCTTAAGCTGGCAGACCGGGCATATGTAATGGTAAATGGTGAAATTCGTATGACAGGAAGTGGTGCTGAGTTGTTGGCAAATCCAGAAGTCAGGGACGCTTATTTGGGTAGCCACTAATGAATACCCGGGAAGAAACGCCTTTAATGCAACGCTTGCGTGCGGTGCGCCAGCAGAATAACTGGACCTTGGAACAGGCTGGCAAAGAGTGCGGCATTGCCGCCTCGACGCTTTCCAAAATTGAAAACGGCCTGATGTCGCCCACCTATGATGTCCTGCAAAAACTGGCAACCGGACTGAACCTGGATGTGTCCGAGCTGTTTACCTCGGCGCGGGATGCCATGGGGGCTGGACGATGTGTGGTTGACCGTGCTGGACAGGGAAAACTGCATAAAACGCCTCATTACAGTCATCAACTGTTGTGCGCGCAGCTGTCGAATAAAAAAATAATGCCGTTTTATACCTGTATTACCGCACGGAAATTTTCCGACTTTCGTGACTGGAGCCGTCATGACGGGGAAGAGTTCGTGTATGTGTTAAGTGGTGAGGTAGAGCTGCATACCGAATATTATGCGCCTGCCCGGCTGGGCCCGGGAGATTGCTTCTATATCGATAGCCGGATGGGACATCGTTGTATTAGTGTCAGCGATGAGAATGCCATTGTCCTTTGGGTTGCCACCCAAAGAAACGTACAAAAACACGAATCAGGAGACACATAATGAGCCAGCACGCGGTTCAGGTATTCGATGCGCAACAAACGGCCGGCTTGATCGGCTTTGCGGAATTGGTCGGAGCCATTCGGGAAATGGCGATTGAATATGCAGCGGGCAAAGTTCAATGCCCTGATCGCCAGGTGCTGCCTGTTCCGGGTAATGAAGATGGTGGTGTATTGTTATCGATGCCAGCAGCCGCCGAAGATATCCTGGCCCATAAGCTGATTTCCCTGCTGCCAGGCAATCCCGGCAATGGCCTGCCTACCATCCAGGGAACGGTGACCGTCCTGGATAGTAAAACAGGCTCGCCCCTGTTTGTGCTGGATGCACCTACGGTTACGGCCTGGAGAACGGCGGCCTTGTCGATGCTGGGCCTGGAGCGTTTTACCCGGCAACCACCCGAAAAAATCGTCCTGATGGGGGCGGGTATCCAAGCGGCTGCCCATGTGCGGGCGATCAATGCCCTCTATCCACAGGCTACCATTTATGTGGCGGGCAGGGCTTCTTCAGCAGCCAGGGTGAAACGGTTTTGCGAGCACTTTGGCGATTTAAGCAATCCTGTCAAGGCAGTAGAACAAAACAACCTGCCTGACGATTTTGATGCTGTCATTACACTAACAACGGCAACCGAGCCTATTTACCATGCGCCCGCACAAGTGGGGAGGCTAATTATTGCGGTAGGCGCCTTTCAGCCGCATATGTGTGAAATCGCACCGCAAACCGTCATGGGCAGTACCTGCTATGTTGATGACCCGGTGGGTGCCCTGCATGAGGCCGGTGACTATATCCGTGCCAAAAAAGACTGGTCTGAAGTCATTTCGCTGGAACAGGCTTTGCAGACAGAAATTGATTTTTCACGTCCTATCATGTTTAAAACCGTAGGTATTGGTGCCTGGGACCTGGCTGCCGCCAGGGTGGCTTACCGGTCGCTTGGTACGCGTCCCTGAAATCTGGCTGGCCGTGGTGGAAAATGATTGTTTCCTGTCATGGACAACTAAACCATTGAAAAAATGACATTTTTTACAACAACAGCAAAAAACCTACTTGTCAAGGGGTTTGGATAATGTTATATTGACAGGCTAACCGAAATGCAATATCGGTTAGGGATAAATTAACCCACAACACCAGTTCATTGCTGGTGTCAATTTATATTAGGCCCAGCCAATCGTAGCTGGGGATTGGAGAAAATGATGTCGAATACGACACCTACACCTGCCGCTCATCGGCTAGGACTGTTGGGTCGCAAGGTTGGCATGATGCGTATTTTTACCGAGGAAGGTGAGTCCATTCCGGTAACAGTACTAGACGTATCAAACAACCGTGTTGCTCAAGTCAAGTCTCTGGAAACAGATGGTTATGCAGCGGTACAGGTTGCCTATGGCAGCCGTCGTGCAACTCGCGTAACGAAAGCGCAAGCGGGTCACTATGCCAAAGCCGGCGTTGAAGCTGGTTCCATTCTCAAAGAGTTCCGTTTAGATCCTGCGAAAGCTGCTGAATTCTCAGTCGGCGCTGCTTTGCCTGTTGAAAGCATTTTCGAAGCAGGCCAGAAAGTTGACGTTCAGGGTACAACAATCGGTAAAGGTTTTGCCGGTACCATCAAACGCCACAACTTCGGTGCACAACGCACTTCTCACGGTAACTCACGTTCTCACCGTGTTCCCGGTTCTATCGGTATGGCGCAAGACCCAGGTCGCGTTTTCCCCGGTAAACGCATGTCCGGTCACATGGGTGATGTAACCCGCACCGTACAAAATCTTGATATCGTTCGCGTTGATGCAGAACGTGGTCTTCTGTTGGTCAAGGGCGCTGTTCCTGGCCATAAAAATGCCGACGTTGTTGTGCTTCCAGCTATCAAAATGACTGTTAAAGGAGCCAAATAATGGATCTCAAGCTCCTGAATGAACAAGGTCAGGCCGCTACTACCGTTAGCGCACCCGACACCGTTTTTGGCCGTGATTTCAACGAAGCCCTGATTCACCAGATCGTGGTTGCCTATCAGGCAAACGCCCGCATGGGTGATCGTGCCCAGAAAGATCGTGCCGAAGTCAAACACAGCACTAAAAAACCATGGCGCCAAAAAGGCACCGGTCGTGCTCGTTCCGGTATGACATCTTCTCCCGTATGGCGTGGAGGCGGTCGTGCATTCCCTAATTCACCTGATGAAAATTTCAGCCAGAAAGTGAATAAGAAAATGTACCGTGCCGGTATCCGTTCTATCCTGTCACAATTGGCTCGTGAAGATCGCATTGCCGTTGTTGAATCTTTCTCTTTTGATACACCCAAAACAAAATTGGCTGCTACCAAACTGAAAGCAATGGGTCTGGATTCCGTATTGGTTATTACCGATGTTGTTGACGAGAACACCTACCTGGCAACCCGCAACCTGCCGCACGTAGCCGTTGTAGAACCGCGTTACGCTGATCCTCTTTCTTTGGTCCACTACAAAAAAGTGTTGATCACGAAAGCGGCTATCGCTCAATTTGAGGAGATGCTGGGATGAAAGCAGAACGTTTATTGCAAGTAATTTTGGCGCCGGTCATCACAGAAAAAGCAACTTTCATTGCTGAATCTGGCGAAAAACCGCAATTTGCATTGCGTGTCGCTCCTGATGCAACCAAACCAGAAGTCAAGGCAGCTGTTGAGTTGCTTTTCAAAGTAGAAGTTGAGTCTGTCTCTGTTCTGAACCGTAAAGGTAAAGTAAAACGTGCTGGTCGTTTCGTCGGTCGTCGCCGTGCAAACCGTATCGCTTACGTTTCACTCAAAAAAGGTCAAGAGCTTGACTTTTCGGAGGTGAACTAAGATGGCATTAGTTAAAACTAAACCAACATCAGCCGGTCGCCGCGGCATGGTAAAAGTGGTTACTCCAGGCTTGCATAAAGGTCTTCCTTTTGCCGCTTTGGTAGAATCCAAAAAACGTGGTTCTGGCCGTAACAATAACGGTCATATTACTGTCCGCCATCGTGGCGGTGGTCATAAGTCCCACTACCGTATCGTCGATTTCCGTCGCAACAAAGATGGCATTCCAGCCAAAGTAGAGCGTCTGGAATACGATCCTAACCGTACTGCACACATCGCTTTGCTTTGCTATGCAGATGGCGAGCGTCGCTACATCATCGCCCCGCGTGGCCTTGAAGTTGGTGCAACCGTCATTTCTGGCACAGAAGCACCTGTACGTACAGGTAATGCAGCGGCTATCCGCAATATCCCGGTTGGTACAACCATTCACTGCATTGAAATGCTGCCTGGCAAAGGTGCACAAATTGCACGTTCCGCAGGTGCATCAGCAGTACTGATGGCCCGTGAAGGTACTTACGCCCAGATCCGTCTGCGTTCTGGCGAGGTTCGTCGCGTTCATATCGACTGCCGTGCAACTATCGGTGAAGTGGGTAACGAAGAACATAGCTTGCGTCAAATCGGTAAAGCCGGTGCAGTTCGCTGGCGTGGTATCCGTCCTACCGTTCGTGGTGTTGCCATGAACCCGGTCGATCACCCACATGGTGGTGGTGAAGGACGTACTGGCGAGGCTCGTGAGCCAGTCAGCCCATGGGGTACTCCAGCGAAAGGCTTCAAAACCCGTCGCAACAAGCGTACAGACAATATGATTGTCTCACGTCGCAAGCGTAAATAAGGGGCGATACTAATATGTCACGTTCTATTAAAAAAGGCCCATTCGTAGATGCCCACTTGGTAAAAAAAGTGGAAGCAGCTGTCGGTGGCAAAGAGAAAAAGCCGATCAAAACCTGGTCGCGTCGTTCAACCATCCTTCCTGATTTTATCGGATTGACAATTGCCGTTCATAACGGTCGTCAACATGTTCCGGTTTATGTTAACGAAAATATGGTTGGTCATAAGCTTGGCGAATTCGCACATACGCGTACCTACAAAGGTCACGCTGCGGATAAAAAGTCAAAGAGGTAAGTGATGGAAACTACAGCCGTAATTCGTGGTGTACATATTTCTGCGCAGAAAACTCGTCTTGTTGCGGACATGGTCCGTGGCAAACCCGTTGCCCAGGCGCTGAATATTCTTACATTCACACCTAAAAAAGCCGCCGGTATCGTTAAAAAAGCCCTTGAATCAGCAATTGCTAACGCAGAGCATAACGATGGTGCCGATATTGATGAGTTGAAAGTAACTACAATTTATGTAGACAAAGCCCAATCAATGAAGCGATTCTCCGCTCGTGCCAAAGGCCGCGGTAACCGTATCGAGAAGCAGACTTGCCACATTGTGGTTAAAGTCGGCGTTTAAGGAGTCACAATGGGTCAGAAAATTCACCCTACAGGGTTCCGTCTCGCAGTGAACCGTAACTGGAGTTCACGCTGGTACGCTGACAGCAAAGACTTTGGCACAATGCTTGCCGAAGATGTCCGCGTCCGTGAATACTTGAAACGTAAACTGAAAAGCGCATCTGTTGGTCGTGTGCTTATCGAGCGCCCTGCCAAGAATGCACGTATCACCGTTTTCTCAGCACGTCCAGGTGTTGTAATCGGTAAACGTGGTGAAGATATTGAAGGATTGAAACTTGATCTGCAACGCCTGATGGGTGTTCCAGTTCACGTCAATATCGAAGAAATCCGCAAGCCTGAAACCGATGCACAGCTGATCGCCGATTCCATCGCCCAGCAGCTTGAAAAACGTATCATGTTCCGTCGTGCCATGAAGCGCGCAATGCAAAATGCAATGCGCCTGGGTGCACAAGGTATCAAGATCATGTCTTCAGGCCGTTTGAATGGTATTGAGATTGCTCGTACAGAATGGTATCGTGAAGGTCGTGTACCTTTGCATACACTGCGTGCAATCATTGATTATGGTACATCTGAAGCACAAACCACTTACGGTATCATTGGTATCAAGGTTTGGGTTTACAAAGGCGACTTGCTGCCTAATGGTGAAATGCCTGCAGAACCTGCAGCCGCACCCCGTGAAGATGAGCGTCGTGCTCGTCGTCCACGCGGTGATCGTCCTGATGGTCAGCGTCGTCCAGGCGGCCGTGGCCGTGGTGGTCGCAAGGCAGCTGAAGCAGCACCTGCGCCAGAAGGAGAATAAACATGTTATCACCAGCACGTAGAAAATACCGTAAAGAGCAGAAAGGCCGTAATACCGGTCTGGCTACTCGCGGTACCAACGTCAACTTTGGCGATTTTGGTCTGAAAGCAACCGGTCGCGGCCGTCTGACAGCACGTCAGATCGAGGCAGCCCGTCGTGCGATGACCCGTCATATTAAGCGTGGCGGCCGTATCTGGATCCGTATCTTCCCCGATAAGCCAATTTCACAGAAACCTGCTGAAGTTCGTATGGGTAAAGGTAAAGGTAATCCTGAGTATTGGGTCGCTGAAATTCAACCAGGCAAGGTTCTGTACGAGATGGACGGTGTGAGTGAAGAACTTGCCCGTGAAGCTTTCCGTCTGGCAGCCGCCAAGTTGCCTATTGCGACGACCTTTGTAAATCGTCACTTGGGCTCTTAAGGGGATCTTTATGAAAGCTAGTGAACTACGTTCAAAAGACGCAACCGAGCTGAGTAAAGAGCTCGAGAGCTTGTTGAGGGCACAATTTAACCTGCGCATGCAGCGTGCTACCCAGCAACTTTCTAACACCAGTCAGTTGGGCAAAGTACGTCGTGACATCGCTCGCGTCCGTACGGTATTAACTGAGAAAGCAGGAAAGTAACATGAGCGAAACTCAAAACACACCCGCTAAACGTCAGCGTACTTTGGTCGGTAAAGTGGTTAGCAACAAAATGGATAAAACAGTGGTCGTTCAAGTTGAGCGCCGTGTTAAGCATCCTTTGTATGGCAAAATCATTGTCCGTTCAAACAAATACAAAGCGCATGACGAAGCAAACCAGTATAACGAAGGTGATTTGGTAGAAATCACCGAGGGTCGTCCTATTTCACGCAGCAAATCGTGGAGTGTTGTACGCCTGGTTGAAGCCTCTCGCAATATCTAATAACAAGGCAGGTTCATGCCTGCCCTGTTAAAGATAACCGCCAGTCTTCCTTATACCGGATATCAGTAAAAAAACCTCGCCTTGTGCGAGGTTTTTTCTTGTGTGTCTATTTGTGTAAATTGCCTTGCACCTTTTGCCGGGCAGAAAGAACGCAATTTTGTACCGTGCGTATGAAATGCCTAAAAAGTGGCCACACAAGAAGTTATCATTAAGTATTAAAGCGATTTTCTGCTAGAAGGATAAAATGAAAAACAGTTCCCCCTCATTTGATGCTTTGTTGGCCAATGTGCCGCATATTGTCGGTGCAGACCAAATGCAGCGTCACATGACCGATATGAGCGGTTTTGCAGGTGCCATGCCGGCCGTGGTGTTTCGGCCCGTTACCACTGAACAGGTCTCGGAAATCGTCAAAACCTGTGCGGCCGACGGCCGGAAAATTACCATACAGGGTGGCCTTACCGGATTGGCGGGTGGTGCACGCCCCGATGAAGGTGATGTGGTTATTTGTCTTGAAAGCATGAACCGTGTGGAAGAAATTGACACCATTGGCGGCGTGGCGATTGTGCAGGCCGGCGTCATACTTGAAAACCTGTGCAATGCCGTCAAGCAGGAAGATTGGTACTTTCCTCTGGATTTCGGCTCACGGGGCTCTTGCCTGATTGGGGGCAATGTGTCCACCAATGCCGGTGGCAACAAGGTTTTGCGTTATGGCACTACCCGTGATCTGGTCCTGGGCATGGAAGTCGTTTTGCCCGATGGCACCATCTTGAACATGCTCAACCGGGTGATCAAGAACAATACCGGGCTGGATCTCAAGCATTTGTTCATTGGCACCGAGGGGCGACTGGGCATTATTACCCGTCTTTCATTGCGGCTGTTTCCCAACCCGCAAACCCGGGCAACCGCCCTGGTGGCCCTGGATTCTTTCGATCACGTTACCCGCATGCTGAAAGCGGCACGTTCCTCCTTGCCCGACTTGTCCAGCTTCGAAGTCATGTGGCAAAGTTATCTGGTACAAGCCGCCTTGCATGCGAAGAAAGAACTGCCTTTTGAAGGCTGCTATCCGATTTATGTGTTGCTTGAAATTGAAGGGGCAGATACAGCCACCTTTCATGATGGTTTTCATGCATTCCTTGAGTTTTTGATTGAAAGTGAAATTGGCCGTGACGTGATCGTGCCGCAAACATTGGAACAGGCTGATTCGCTCTGGCAGATCCGCGATGCGATTGGTGAAATATTGCGTAGCATCAAGCCTTATGTGGCCTTTGATATCGGCATCCCGCTTAAGCACATGCCTGCTTTTATCGAGCAGGTGACGGCCGCCGTTGAAAAAGAATACCCGCATGCCATGAACCTGTTGTTTGGCCATCTGGGGGATGGCAACCTGCACCTGACTACCGGCAAGCTCCAAGAGGAGCAAATCCTGGCGGTAGAAGAGCTGGTTTACCGTATTGCCTCGGGGTTCGGCGGCAGCATTTCCGCAGAACATGGTATTGGCCGGATCAAGAAACCCTTCCTGAAATACAGCCGCAGCCAGGATGAACTGGCACTCATGAGCGCAATTAAAAACCTTATCAATCCTCAGGATCTTTTCAATGCCGGCCGCATTGTAGATTGATTGCCCAACAAGATTATGTACAGGATAGAAAAACAATGAGTTATAACTCTCCCATGAAAGCAGTTCGCAAACTGTCTGAGCAAGCCCGGGCCGCCTTCAAGGCCGCTTTTGGTGATCGTTTCATTACGGCCGAAGCCGTACGCGAACATCACGGTGTTGATGAGTCGCCGTATCCGGCCTGTCCCCCTGAAGCAGTCATTTTTCCGCATAATGCCGATGAGGTGGTGACGGTTGTGAATTTATGCAACCAGTACGATGTACCCCTGATTCCTTTTGGCATTGGTTCTTCCATTGAAGGTCACGTGCTGGCGATTGAAGGGGGTATTTCCCTGGATTTCACGGAAATGAACAAGGTGCTGGCTGTCAGCCCTGGCGATTTCACCGTGACGGTGGAACCGGGCGTAATCCGTACCCAGCTGAATGAGGAAATCAGGCATACCGGTTTGTTTTTCCCGATTGATCCGGGTGCCCATGCCTCGATTGGCGGCATGACGGCCACCCGTGCCTCGGGCACTAATGCCGTGCGCTATGGCACCATGCGTGAAAACGTAGTTTCCCTGAAAGTGGTGACGGCAGATGGCAAAATCATCCGTACCGGCAGCCATGCCCGTAAGTCTTCGGCCGGCTACGATTTGACCCGACTTTTTGTAGGCAGTGAAGGCACATTGGGCATTATTGTTGAAATTACCCTGCGTGTTTATCCCATCCCGGAAGCTATTTCCGCCGCAATATGCAATTTCGAAACCCTGGAATCCGCCGTTGAGTGCGTGAACCAGATCATGCAAACCGGTATTGACATTGGCCGGGTTGAGTTTATTGATAAACAAGGCGTGATTGCCGCTAACAAGTACAGCAAGCTGAGCCTGAAAGAAAGTCCCATGCTGTTGTTTGAATTTACCGGTTCCGCGTCCAACGTCAAGGAACAGATCGAGATCGTACAGGAAATTACCAAAGACAATGGTGGCATGGATTTTGAATGGGCCGAGCATCAGGAAGACCGCAACCGTTTGTGGACGGCGCGGCATAACCTGTACTTCGCCTGCCTGCAATTGCGTCCCGGTGCGCGTTCAATTACTACCGATGTTTGCGTGCCTATCTCAAGACTGGCCGAATGCGTGACTGAAACGGCCAAAGACCTGGAAGACAAGACGTTTCCGTGGTCTATCCTGGGTCATGTAGGCGATGGCAACTTCCACGTTCTCATGATGATTGATCCGGAAGATCCGCAAGAGTGGTCCATGGCCGAAGAAATCAATAACCGGGTGGTGCAGCGTGCCATTGCCATGGATGGCACCTGCACGGGTGAACACGGCATTGGCATTCATAAAATGAACTTCCTGAAAATGGAGCATGGAGAAGATGCCATTCATATGATGCGTTTGCTCAAGCATGCCTATGATCCGAAAAACATCCTGAATCCAGGCAAGATGATTTCCTGGGAAGCATAACGGTCAGGGCATTCAGGAAAACAGTCAGGCCAGCCTGGCTGTTTTCATTTGCACCGCTGTTTTTATTTGGTGTGTAATCGTCCCTATGGATAGGATCAATTTTTCCTGTCGTTCCAAAACATTAATCACAAGGTAATAGCCATGCTCAAGTTTGCGGCCAACCTTTCCATGATGTATACCGAAGTCCCGTTTCTTGAGCGTTTTGCCCTCGCTGCAAACGATCAATTCAAGGGGGTGGAATTTTTGTTCCCCTATCCATTCAGTGCGGCTGAAATCAGGCGGCAATTGTCACTGAACGGGCTTGAGCTGGTTTTGTTCAATGCCGTGCCTGGCGATTGGGATGCCGGAGAACGTGGCCTTGCCTGCTTGCCTGGCAGGCAGGCGGAATGTCTTGCCGGCGTGGAGAAGGCCCTGGAATATGCTGTCATACTGGGTAACCGGCGGGTTCATTTCATGGCAGGCATCGTGCCCGATGACCTGAGCCCGGCAGAAGCCCATGAAAATTATTGCCAAAGTCTGTCCCGGGCAGCTGCTCTGGCCGCCCAGGCCGGGGTTGATCTCTTGATTGAACCCATTAATCCATTTGACATGCCGGGTTATTTTTTAACCACCCAGCAGCAGGCCCACCGGATTGTCGAATTGCTTGATTTGCCCAATATCAAGGTGCAAATGGATTTATACCATTGCCAGATTGTTGAAGGGGATTTGAGCAGGAAACTGGCTGCTTATGTGCCAACGGGAAGGGTCGGCCATTTGCAGATTGCCGGCGTACCGCACCGTCATGAACCTGATACGGGGGAAATCAATGTTGCTTATCTGTTCGACTTGCTCAGGCAGCTGGGTTACCAACACTGGATAGGCTGTGAATATCGTCCGGCCGGCAGGACCAGCGAAGGCCTGGCCTGGCTTGAACGTGAAAGACTGAAAGATAAAAGGATTAATCATGCAGCAATGCCTTGAACTGAAGACGGGTGATGCCCGTTTGGTCGTAGCCCCCCATATTGGCGGGGCGATTGTCGCTTATAAACATGTATTGGCAGACAGGGAGTATCATTGGCTACGCCCGGTTGATCCCATTCATGTGCAAAACGCAAATGTATCTGAAATGGCCAGTTTCCCGCTGGTGCCATGGGCCGGTCGCATCCGTGATGGCCGTTTCGAGTATCAAGGCCGAAAGGTCCATTACCCTTCCCTGAAACAGGATTCGCCACATAGTATTCATGGGTTTTTGCGCAACCGGCCGTGGCAGGTCATGACGCATACGGATACCCGGCTGGTGCTTGCCTACACCCATGAGCCCGATGACTGGCCCTTTGCCTTCAAGGCGGAACAGGTGTTTGAGCTTGCTGAAAACAATCTGGCCATCTACCTGAATATCAGCAATACCGGCAATGAAAGCATGCCGCTGGGCATGGGGCATCATCCTTATTTTCCCAAGAATGAACATACCCGCCTGAAGGCACGGGTTGGCAAAGCCTGGTATGGGGACCAGGATGTCATGCCGGTAAAGTTGGATGAACATCCGCTTGCCCGGGAAATGGCGCAGGGCATCGAGATTGCCCGGTATGCGCTGGATACTCCGTTCATTGATTGGGATCATGAGGCGGAAATCAGCTGGCCTGATGAGCAACGCAAGCTGCTGATCAGCGCTGGAAAACCGTTTGATTTCCTTATCGTCTATAGTCCTGCCGGAGAACCCTGGTTTTGTGCCGAACCCTTTAGCAACGTGACCGATTGCTTTAACATGCGTCATACCCATTCAGCCCGGGAAGTGGGCGGGCAGGATGTCTTGCCTGGGCATACTGTGAAGACCCGGTTCAGCCTGACACCGGTTTTAAATAAGGATTATTAATTCATGGCACTTAGCGCAACCATCTATAAAGCAGAAATCAATATTGCCGATAATGACCGCGCCTACTATGGCAGTCATGTTGTGACCGTAGCCCGGCATCCATCGGAAACCGAAGAGCGCCTCATGATTCGCATCCTGGCCTATGCGCTCTATGAAAACGGTGATGAAATGCTGGCTTTTACGCGAGGCTTGAGCGAGGCGGATGAACCTGATTTATGGCGTAAAGACCTGACGGGTACCATTTTGCAATGGATAGAAACCGGCTTGCCCGATGAGCGTCGCCTGTTGAAGGCTTGTGGTCGTGCCGGGCAGGTTGTCGTGCTGGCTTACGGGCGCAATGCCGCTACCTGGTGGGCCAATACGGCCGGCAAGCTTGAACGGGCGCGCAACCTGAAAGTTTATATGCTGCCGATGACGTCAACCCAAAAACTTGCTGCCCTGGCAGGCCGGAACATGAGCCTGCATTTCAATGTGCAGGATGGAACGGTTTGGGTCTCTTCAGACAAGGGTGAAGCGGATATTGAAATCCAGGCCTTGAACTGATTATCATGAAATAAAAAATACCCCAAGTACTTGATGAAAAGTGCCTGGGGTAATTTTAATGCTTGATGCTACGGGTACCTGGCTGGCCCGCGGGCTTGACCGGTATTGCTTTTGTCAATAGCAGAAAGCCGGCTAATGATTAGTTGACGTTCATGCCTTCGGCTTGAAGAATAGGACCCCATTTTTTGATTTCGGAATCTACCCAGTTTTTCAGTGATTCAGGGGTTTGTCTTTCTTCGCTGACGATTTCAGCGCCAAGATCGGCCATTTTCTTTTGGAAGGGCTCTGACTTGAGCGCTTCTTTAAGTGCCGCATTGAACTTGGCAACGACCGGTTCAGGTGTACCCTTGGGTGCATAAATACCATGCCAGACTTTGAAATCAAAACCTTTCAGGCCCTGTTCGTCAAGGGTGGGGGCATCAGGTAGTTTGCTGATGCGGTCTTTGGTGGTTACACCGTAAAACTTGACGGTTTTTGCATCAATGTGCGGAATGGTTTGTGTGGTTTGGTCACACAGGACATCAACCTGCTTGCCTAGTAATGCGGTCATGGCAGGGCCGGTACCCTGGAAAGGGATAGTTGTGAACTTGGTGCCGATGGCCTGTTGCAGCAATGAACCGCACAGTTGTGAAACGGCGCCCGGGCCGGCGTTGGCCAGGTTGATCGCATCGCCATTTTGCTTGGCATACTCGATGAACTCTTGCATGTTGTTAGGCGGGAAATCGGCACGTGCCAGCAAGGTCATGGGTACGTCAATGACTTCGCCCACATATTCAAAACTGGTACGCGGATCGAATTTCAGGTTTTTATACAGGGCAGGCGCAGTAGCCATGCCATTGTGGTGAAGGAAGTAGGTATAGCCATCGGGTTTTGAATTGGCAATATAGCCAGCAGCAACCGTGCCACCCGCACCGGTTTTATTTTCAACAATGATAGGTTGATTGAGGATTTTGCCTATTTCAGCACCCAAAGAGCGGGCGACTACATCGGTAGGACCACCAGCTGCAAAAGGAACAACCAGCGTGATGGGATGCTCTGGGTATTCGGCATGTGCCGCACCCGTGCCCATGGTAAACATGGCAATTGCAAGGCCGGTAAGTTTCAGGAATTTGGATGTCATGGTGTGAGCTCCGGAAATGTGGAATAGCAGGCAAAAAAGCCTTTTCTTTATAAAAGGGATATAAACAGTGTAGCTATTTTTAAGGTAGTTGCCGTTTTCATTTACTTAAGCAAGACTTATGTAAACTAAAAGTTTGGCCCTTATCCCGGGCTTATCATTTGATCTTAAATAATAAATCTTTAAAATGAAACAAAAAAGGCAGGTTGTTTGTACCTGCCTTTTTATTCAAGGATTAATCCTCTTCCACAAACGTTTCTTCACGTTTTTTGCGGATGGATGGCGAAGCCACCAGAATCACCAGACCTACGGCCATCAGCAGCAGGGTCAGTGACAGCGGACGTTCCACAAAGGTCAGGAAGTCACCGCGGGACAGCAGCAGCGCACGGCGGAAGTTCTCCTCCATCATTGGGCCCAACACCAGGCCCAGCAGCAGCGGCGCACCTTCACATTTGAGCTTGGTCCAGATGTAGCCGATGATGCCGAAGATACCCATCACGTAAATGTCAAACGCGTTGTAGTTCAGAGAGTACACACCAATCGTACAGAACAGCAAGATGGCCGGGAACAGGACGCGGTAAGGCACTTTCAACAACTTGACCCACAAGCCCACCAGCGGCAGGTTCAGGACCACCAACATCAGGTTGCCAAG